>JAJRWQ010000021.1 GCA_024276735.1 Actinomycetes bacterium | reverse complement strand
GCCGTGGCGTTGCAGCCGCTCACCGGGGCGCCGTCGAGGTAGACGGTCACCGCGGCGCTGTCGATGCCGGACTCGCTGTCGCTGTAGTCGGCGCTCACCGTGGTGCTGCCGCTGGCGATGGTGCCCGCCGGCTGGATGTTGCTGATGGTGGGCGGCGTAGTGTCGCCCGGAGTCGTGTTCACCACGAAGGAGCCGTTACCAGTGGCCCGGTTGCCGGCGATATCGTCCACCCTCACCGAGTAGGTATGGTTGCCGTCGGCCAGGCCGTAGACGTAGCAGCTGGCGCTGTTGGCAGTGATGGTACAGCCATCGACCGTCACGCCGTCCAGGGTCACCAGCACGCTGGCGGTATCGATACCGCTGCCCGAATCAGTGAAGTAGGCACTGATGGTAGCGTCGGCAGTAGTGATGGTGCCGCTCGGCTGCAGGTTGCTGATCACCGGCGCGATGCTGTCCACCTCGAAGGAGGCACTCGCCGAGGCCGTGTTACCCGCCATGTCGGCGATGTCCACGGTGAACGAATGCGTCCCCTGTGCCAGGGTACTGGTGGGGCAGCTCACGTCGTTGGAGCTGGCGATACAGCCGGACATCGGCGAGCCGTCGAGGTAGACCACTACTGCAGCCGCATCGACGCCTGATCCTACATCCGAGTAGGTGACGCTGAGAATCGGCGCATCCTGGTTGATCAGCCCGCTGGGCTGCATGGTCAGCACCGTGGGCGCCACCGTATCGACTGTCAGCGTCTGGCTCGCCGAGGCACTGTTGCCGGCGAGGTCGCTGACGCTGACCATCACCGTGTGCGTGCCCTCGGCCAGGCCGTAGACGTAGCAGCTGGCATCGGTGGCACTGACGGTGCATCCGCTCAGCGGGTTTCCATCGAGAGTTATGGCTACCGAGGCAGTGTCGATGCCCGAACCGCCGTCGGAGTAGTACGCGGCAATCGTGGCCTCGCTGGTATTCTGGGCGCCCGCCGGCTGGATGTTATCGATCGACGGGGCCAAGGTATCCACCGTGAAGGCCTGCGTGGCGGAGCCGCTGTTACCGGCGAGGTCGGCCACGCTGACGCTCATGCTGTGCGCGCCCTCGCCGAGGCCGCTCACCGGGCAGCTGACGCTGCTGGCCGTCACCGTGCAGCCGCTCACCGGGCTGCCGTCGAGGGTGACGGTCACCGTCGCAGTATCGACCCCGGCGCCGGTATCAGAGTAGTCCGCGCTCAGGGTGGTGCTGTTGCTCGCTATCACCCCGGCCGGCTGCAGGTTGGTGATCGCCGGCGGCGTGGTATCGGTCGAGACCGTGAAGCTGCCGCTGGCCGAAGCACTGTTGCCGGCAACGTCGCTGGCGGAAACGCCCATGTCGTGCGTGCCGTCGGCGAGGCCGCTCACCGGGCAGCTGACGCTGCTGGCCGTCACCGTGCAGCCGCTCACCGGGCTGCCGTCGAGGGTGACGGTCACCGTCGCGGTGTCGATGCCCGAGATATCGTCGCTCAGGTCGGCACTCAGCGTCGGCGCGCTGGTGTCGATGGTGCCGCTGGGCAGCAGGTTACTGATTACCGGCGGCGTGATGTCCACCACCGTGAAGCTGCCGCTGATGGTGCTCACGTTGCCGGCGTTGTCGGCCACGGAGCCGCCAATGGTGTGGGCGCCCTCGGTAAGGCCGCTCACCGGGCAGCTGACGCTGCTGGCCGTCACCGTGCAGCCGCTCACCGGGCTGCCGTCGAGGGTGACGGTCACCGTCGACTGGTTGATCCCCGAGGGATCGCTGTAACCGGCGCTGATGGTGGTATCCGCCGTGTTGATGGTGCCGCTCGGCTGCACGTTGCTCACCGTCGGCGGCGTGGTGTCGGAGCTGTTCCAGCCCACGTAAGTCCAGGGCAGGTTGTCCTGGCCGCCGCTGAACACGTAGGGTGAGTCGCAGAAGCCGTCGCTGTTGGCATCCACGCAACCCTCGGCCGGCGTATCGTAATCGCTCCAGTAGTTGCCGCCGTCGGGCGCCGGCAGGTTGTAGGAATTGCCGCTGCCGCCGATGGCGTACACCTGGCGCGTGTTGCCGTCGAAGCTGTTGTTGTAGACGGTCAGGTTGTTGGCGGAAAGCGCGTAGATGCCGTTGTAGAAGTTCCTGATCGTCAGGTTCTTGATGGTTACGTTGCTCTTGAGCATCACCGTGATTCCGGAAGTGCTGCCACCGGTGCCGGTAATCGTGTGGCCGTTACCGTTCAGGGTGATGCCGTTGCTGGAGATGGTGATGCCGTTCTTGTTGGTGAACTCCAGGTTGGCGTTCAGGGTACAGGTCAACGTGCCCGGATCCCAGGTACCGACACTGGCGCAGTCGCCACCGGTGGCGCTGGTGGTCAGGTAGAGGGAAGGCACGTTGATGGCCACGGCGGTGTCGACCGTGAAGGAATCGGACGCCGTGGCGTTGTTACCAGCGTTGTCGTTCACGCTGATGCTGTAGTTGTGCGCTCCGTCGGCCAGGCCGCTCACCGGGCAGCTGACGCTGCTGGCCGTGACTGCGCAGCCGCTCACCGGGCTTCCGTCGAGGGTGACCGAAACCGTGGCGGGATTGATGCCCGACTCGGCGTCGCTGTAGTCGGCGGAGATGGTCACGGCGCTATCGGTGACCGTGCCCGTCGGCTGCAGGTTGCTGATCGTCGGCGGCGTGGGATCGGCGAAGTCGAAGCTGCCGCTGATGGGGCTGGTATTGCCCACGGTGTCAGCCACCGAGCCGCCGATGGTATGCGTACCCACGGCCAGGCCGCTGACGTCACAGCTGACGCTGCTGGCCGTAACCGTGCAGCCGCTCACCGGGCTGCCGTCGAGAGTCACTACCACGGAGCCCGTATCGATGCCATTCAGGTCCGAATAATCGGCGCTGATGGTAGTAGACGGTGTATTGATGGTGCCGCTGGGCTGTACGTTTGCCACTGCGGGCCCGGTGGTATCGACGGAGAAGCTGCCGACACCGGAGCCGGTATTGCCGGCGAGGTCGTCGACGGTGACGCTGAAGTTGTGCGAGCCGTCGGCGAGCCCGCTCACCGGGCAGCTGACGTTACTGGCCGTCACCGTGCAGCCGCTCACCGGGTTGCCGTCGAGAGTCACGGCAACGGTGGAAGTATCGATGCCGTCACCGCTGTCGGAGTAGTCGGCGCTGAGCACCGTGGCCGACGAGTTCAACATGCCGGTCGGCTGCAGGTTGGTGACCGTCGGCGGCGTCGTGTCCGGCGCCACCACGTCGAAGGTGCCGCTGATGGCGCTGACGTTGCCGGCCAGGTCCGCTACCGAGCCACCGATGGTATAAGTGCCGGTAGCCAGGCCGTTGGCCGGGCAGGTGACACCGGTAGTGGAAACGGCGCAGCCGCTGAGCGGTGAGCCGTTGAGGGTCACCGATACCGACGCCACGTCGATGCCGCTGCCGCTGTCGGTGTAGTCGGCACTAATCATCGGCGAGACGTTGAAGATGGTGCCGGTCGGCTGCACGTTGGATACCACGGGCGCCACGGTATCGACGCTGAACGACCCGCTGCCGGTACCGATGTTGCCGGCGTTGTCACTGACGGTCACCCCGATGGTGTGACTGCCGTCGGTGAGCCCGGTGGCGGTACAGCTAACGCTGAACGCCGTCGCCGTGCAACCGGAAAGCGGCGTGCCGTCGACATCCACGACTACCGTGGTGGTGTCGATTCCCGAGCCGCCGGTATCACTGTAGGTAGCCGAAACGGTAACCGTGCCGGAGTTGACCACTCCCGCCGGCTGCACGTTGGCCACCGTCGGCGGCGTGGTGTCGGGCGGAATGGTCGCCTGCCAGCCGTTCTGCTGGTTGTAAGGCTGGTTATCGATGCCGCCGGAGAAGGTATAGGCGGAGTCGCACACGTAGTCGCCGTTCAGATCCTCGCAGCCCTCGGCCGGGGTGTCGTACTCACTCCAGTAGTTGCCGCCGGATCCCGGGACATCGAAGCTGACACTGCTGCCCCCGACCACGAAGGCGGAGGTGGAGTTGTTCAGGAAGTTGTTGTTGTAAAAGGTTACGTTGCTGGATGAGAGCATGTACACGCCGTAACCGAAGTCCTTGATGGTCAGGTTCTTGACGGTGATGTTGCTCTTGATGGTCACCTGGACGCCGCTGGTGTTTCCACCGGAGCCGATGATCATGTGGTTGTTACCGTCGATGGTGACCCCGTTGCTGTTGACGATGATGCCGTTGCCGCTGGCGAAGGCGACGTTGGTGTTCAGCGTGCAGGTGCCGGTGCCGGCATCCCAGGTGCCGATGGCACTGCAGTCGCCACCGGTGGCGCTGTCGGCAGTGATGTACACCGTCGACATCGGCAGCGGCGTGCTGGTGTCCACCGTGAAAGAGTCTGATGCAGTGCTGTTGTTGCCGGCGACGTCGCTCACGCTCACGGAATAGCTATGGGTGCCGTCGGCAAGCCCGCTCACCGGGCAGCTGACGCCGGTGGCGGTCACCGTGCAACCGGAAAGCGGCACCGTGTCCAGGGACACGACCACGCTGGCGGTGTCGATGCCCGAACCGGAATCGGAGTAATCGGCACTGATGGTCAGGTCACTCACCGTGACCGTGCCCACCGGCTGCAGGTTGCTGACAGTCGGCGCTACCGTGTCGTCGAACGAGAAGCTGCCGCTGATAGGGCTGGTGTTGCCGGCAACGTCGGAGACGGAGCCGCCGATGGTGTGGCTTCCCACCGAGAGCCCCGAGACGTCACAGCTGACCGAGGAAGTACCGACGTTACAGCCGGACAGCGGGTTGCCGTCGAGGGTGACGACCACGCTGGCGGTATCGATGCCGTTCACATCGGAGTAGCCGGCGCTGATGGTCGCCGTCGGCGTGGAGATGCTGCCGCTGGGCTGCACGTTGAAAACCGACGGGGCAGTAGTATCTACGGTAAAGGCGCCGTTGCCGCTGCCGGTATTGCCTGCCAGGTCCGAGACGCTGACGTTGAAGCTGTGGGAACCGTCGGCGAGGCCGCTCACCGGGCAGCTGACGTTGGACGCGGTCACGGCGCAACCGCTCACCGGGTTGCCGTCGAGGGTCACGGAGACGGTGGTGGTATCGATGCCGTCACCGGTGTCGGCGTAGTCGGCGCTGAGGGTAGTCACCGTGGTGCCGATGACGCCCGAGGGTTGCAGGTTGGTGACCGTGGGCGGCGTCGTGTCCGGGGCGGAAACGTCGAAGGTGCCGCTGATGGGAGTCACGTTGCCCGCCAGGTCGGATACGGACCCACTAATAGTGTACGTACCAACCGCCAGGCCGGAGACGGCACAGCTGACGTTGGTGGCGGACACGGCGCAGCCGCTCAGCGGCGAGCCGTTGAGGCTCACCGTCACCGAGGCGGTATCGATGCCGGTGCCGGCATCCGTGTAGTCGGCGCTGATGATCGGTGAATCGTTGAAGATCACGCCGGAGGGCTGCACGTTGGAAACGACCGGCGCCGCCGTGTCCACGGTGAAAGAGCCGGAAGCCGAGGCGGCGTTGCCGGCGTTGTCACTGGCGTCGACAGTAATCGTATGAGTACCCTCGGCGAGCCCGGACGCCGTGCAGGATACGTTGCTGGCCGTCACCGTGCAGCCGGACAGCGGGGTGCCGTCGACGGAGACGACCACGGTGGCGGTATCGATGCCGCTGGGGTCGGAGTAGTCGGCGCTCACCGTGGGCGAAGCGGTATTGACGTTACCGCTCGGCTGTACGTTGGTGATGGTGGGTGGAGCAGTATCCGCCGGCGGCGGCGTCGACCAGCCGTCGACTATGTTCCAGGGCTGGTTATCGGTGATGCCGGGCGCCGTATAGGCGGCGTCGCACACGTAATCGTTGTTCGCGTCCACGCAACCCTCGGCCGGGGTGTCGTAGTTGTCCCAGTAGTTACCACCGGCACCGGTCACGTCGAAGACGTTACCGCTGCCGCCGATCACGTAGGCGTTGTTGTTGTTGCCGATGAAGTTGTTGTTGTAGACGGTGTTATTGCTGGAAGAAAGGAAGTAGATACCGTTGTTGAAACCGGTGATGGTGAGATTCTTGATCGTGGTGCCGCTCTTGAGCATCACGTTCACACCGGTGGTGTTCCCCCCGCTACCGGTGATCGTGAAGCCGTTACCGTCGAGCGTGACCCCGTTGCTGTTGATGACGATGCCGTTGCCGGTAAAGGTGACATCGCCCGTGAGAGTACAGGTCTTGGTACCAGCGTCCCAGGTACCGATGGCGGCACAGTCGCCACCGGTGACGTTATCAGTTATGTAGACGGTGCTGGTGGCCCTGGCCGCCGAGGAAAAGAGTAAGAATAGGGCCAGTAACAAGGTGATCGATGCGAAGAAAACAAAACTTGCGGACGTACTGATGGCATAGTTTATTTCATGCTTTTTTACTCTCACCCGTCTTCCTTTCTTCTTTTTTGCTGGGGGGGTCACACAGTGCGAATGATTTTAGCGTCGCCTCTTTTATTTGTAAATACGCTTTTATGCTTTTATTTCCAGAATACCGGTGCCCCGGGCCGTCTGACGCTAACCGGCTAGGCATCGCGTCCATCTTTTTCTTGATGTTCTGCCTCCAGCAGCGCGCGCGAAGCGCATCCTGCTACCGGAAATCCGCTTGCTTCTCGTATCCTCCTGATCTCCTTTATTTGCTGGGTTTTCTGCTGGTGGATCCGCGTCCTCGCCTACGCTGGTGACTGCCGTCCAGCGATCACCCGTCAAGACCCACCGGCGCCTGTCCGCCCCTGCAGGTCAACCATCAACGGGCCGCCAGCGCCGGATCATTGTAATTTTTGCAACTATAAAAATCGGGGAATTCCCCTACAGGATCAGGGGCGTTTTCGGGCAACTTTCAAGGTTGGGCAGAGCCATCACGCCACCGGCCGCTCTATGCCGCCGCTTCTTGCCGGCTCCAGCCACGGCACCCTGGTATTCACCCCGGGGTGTGTTCTCTGATCTCTCGGCATAGATTTAGTATGGCTGGTTTCCGCCGTAATATTAAGCAGTGCCACCAGGGTGCCCGGGGCTGCCAGGAGAGCAGGCAACGGTCAGCGTTCACTTACCAGTTCCTGCGTGAGGGCCAAGACGGGAAGGGCCTCTACCCCGGCCCTACTTCTTCCGGCTCTTCTCCACCGTCGCCTTGAAGTCACGCGGCAGCGGCTTGCCGGCGAACAGGAAGTCGTAAAGCATGTCGAGGATCTCGGGAGCCTTGTAAAGCTCGCGGCCAACGGCGCGCTGGCGGAACTCGATGAAGTACTCGGGCTTGACCCGCAGGGCGCGGGCGATATTCCTGATCACCTTCTCGGAGGGCGTGCTCCTCGTACCCTGGGCCAGGTGATTGAGGTACCCGGCCGACAGCTTGGTGCGCGTGGCCAGCCGCCGGTAACTTATCCCCCGCTCCTCGATCAGCGCCCGCAGGGCGGCGGGAAACCGTTCCCGGGAGTTGGGTATTTCCTTGGTATTGCTCTTTTTCTTCATTTCATCAACACCTCGTTGACATCCTGGAGGAAAGTTTTCACCGACCCGAGGGCGGCATCCAGGTCACCCGCCTCGGACACCAGCCCGATGAGCTTGCTGCCGATGATCACGCCGTCGGCATGCTCGGCGATCACCGCCGCCTGCTCCGGTCCCGACACCCCGAAGCCGACGGCAAGGGGCACGTCGGTGCGCTTGCGCACCCGCCCGAGAAATTGTGGTAACTGGTCGTCCAGGCTCGCCCGGGCGCCGGTCACGCCGGCAACGGCGACGCAATAAATGAAACCGGAAGCGTTGGCGGCGATGAGATCGATGCGTTCATCGAGGCTGGTGGGCGCCACCAGCAGGATGGGATCGATGCCCCGCGCGCGACAGGACTCCAGGTAGTCGCCGGCCTCGTCCACCGGCAGGTCCGGCACCACGATTCCCGCGATTCCCGCCTCCGCGGCCGCGTCGAGAAAACGCTCCACCCCGTAGGCGAAGACGCAGTTGTAATAAACCAGCAGGACCACCGGCACCCTGCCGCTGAACCGGGAGGCCAGCTCCAGCACGTCGTCGGAGGTGACCCCCTGCGCCAGTGCCTGCTGGGTCGAAGCCTGGACCACCGGCCCGTCCGCCAGCGGGTCGGAGAAGGGCACGCCCAGTTCCACCACGTCCGCTCCCCCACCGATGAAAGCCTCCAGGATCCGCTGGCAGCCGTCGATGTCCGGGTAGCCGCCGGTGGTATAGGGCATCAGAAGCGCCTTCTTGCGACGATCGCGGAAGAGTTTCTCCAGCCGGCTCATTTCAGCAGCCCCATGGCACGGGCCGCCTGGTGCACGTCCTTGTCCCCGCGGCCGCTCAGGTTGATGATGACGATGTCGCCCTCGCGGTACCGATCGCGGTTCTTGAGAGCGTAGGCCACCGCGTGGGCGCTTTCCAGCGCCGGGATGATCCCCTCCAGCTTCGAGAGCAGCGAGAATGCCTCCAGGGCTTCATCGTCGGTGACGGCGTCGTACTCCACCCGCCCGCTGTCGTGCAGGTACGCGTGCTCGGGGCCGACGCCGGGGTAGTCCAGCCCCGCGGAGATGGAGTGGGCCTCCTGGACCTGGCCGAAATCGTCCTGGAGCAGGTACGAGAGCGACCCGTGGAGCACACCGCGGCTGCCACGCCCCAGGGAGGCGCCGTGCCTGCCGCTGTCCAGCCCCTCGCCCGCCGCCTCCACGCCCACCAGCCGCACGTCGTCGTCCAGGAAGGCAGTGAAGATACCGATCGAGTTGCTGCCGCCGCCCACGCAGGCGATCACCTCGTGCGGCAGCCGCTCCTCGGCCTCCATTACCTGGCGGCGCGCCTCGTCGCCGATCACCCGCTGGAAATCCCTGACGATCGCCGGGTAGGGCGCCGGCCCCACCACCGAGCCGATGATGTAATGCGTGTTCGCCACGTTCGTCACCCAGTCGCGGATGGCCTCGTTGATGGCGTCCTTCAGTGTGCGGCTGCCGGAGCCGACCGTCACCACCTCGGCTCCCAGCAACTGCATGCGCACCACGTTGAGCTCCTGGCGGCGCACGTCCTCCTCCCCCATGTAGACCACGCAGGGCACCCCCATCAGCGCCGCCGCCGTGGCGGTGGCGACCCCGTGCTGGCCCGCCCCGGTCTCGGCGATGACGCGCGTCTTGCCCATGCGCACCGCCAGCAGGATCTGCCCCAGGGTGTTGTTGAGCTCGTGGGCTCCCGTATGGCACAGGTCTTCCCGTTTCAGGTAGACACGTGCCCCGCCCAGTTCGCGCGAGAGGCGCCGGGCGTGGTAGAGCGGTGTCGGCCTGCCCACGTAGGCGTGAAGCAGGCCGTCCAGTTCGCGCCGGAAGTCGCCGTCGTTCTTCAGCCGCCCGTAGGCCTCCGCCAGCTCGTCCAGCGCCGGGATCACCGTCTCCGGGATGTACCTGCCTCCGTATTCGCCGAAGCGTGATGGTACCGTCATCTATTCCTCGTCCTCGAGAGCACTGAAAAGCCGTTTCATCTCGGCTTCGTCCTTCACCCCGGGCGATCTCTCCACGCCGCTGGAGACATCGAGGGCGAAAGGACGCACCTGCCTCACCGCCGCGGCGGCGTTTCGGGACGTGATGCCGCCGGAGAGAATCACCCTGCGGTTACGCAGGGCGGGCGGCAAGCTGGAGGCCAGGTCCCAATCGAAGGTCTCCCCCGTCCCACCCCTGCGCCCGGGACGATAAGTATCCAACAGCAGGTAATCGGTGTCAAACCGGACAACATCGGCCAGGGACGCCGCGTCCGAAACGCGGAACGCCCTGATGACGGCACAGCCCGTCCGCTGCTTGATGGCCCGGCAGTAATCGATGTCTTCATCCCCGTGCAACTGCACCGCGTCGAGGCGGCATGCCGTCGCCGCTGCCGCCACTTCCCCGGGATCGGCGTTCACGAAGACTCCCACCCGCTTCACCGCCGCCGGCACCCGTTCGAACACCGCCGCGGCGGTGGCCGCGTCCACGCAGCGGGGACTCTCGGGGGCGAAGATCACCCCCAGCGCCCAGGCACCGAGCTCCGCCGCGGCCGCGGCATCCCCGGGACGCGTGAGCCCGCATATCTTCACCCTGACAGCCATACCCGAAAGGAAAGCACCCCTGGCGGCCGCACCCGCAGGCACTTACTTGTGAATGTGAATCGGCGTCCCGATGGGAGCCCAGTTGTAGAGATACTCGGCGGTCTTGACCGGCAGCCCCACGCAACCGTGGCTGCTGGGATAGCCAAAGGACGAGTTCCAGTAATTGCCGTGGATGGTGTAGTCCCCCTTGAAGACCAGCACCCAGGGCACGTCCTTGACGAAATAGCCCTCGCCCCGCATGTCGGTCTTCCTGATCTTGGCGTAGACCGTGTAATCACCCAGCGGCGTGTTCTTGCCCGCTATCCCCGTGGAACAGAGGAAGCTGTTCACCTTCACCCCGTCCTCGTAGATGGTGAGGACCTGGCTGGAAATATCGACGTCTATCATCTTGTAGGGAGCAGTGGTAAAGGTGCCCTGCACGTCGCCCTCCAGGAAGCCGCCGCTGGTGCCGCGCAGCATCGAGGGCCCGCCCTTGATACTGATGGTCACGTCCTGCAGGTGGTCCCAGCTGGCGGCGGGGACGAACTCCAGCCTGTCGGGCGCCGTCCACTGGAGGCTGCCGCTCACCTGCGGCTCGACGGTGACGATGCTCTCCACCAGCTCGGGGTTGGAAACCGGCTCGCTGAAGACCAGCGCCGGGTGGGTATCGACGCTGACCCCGGTGGCCCCGTCCTGGGGATCCGTGCGCACCGTCAGCGGCGGCGGCGTGACGATCCTGGTGCTCACCGGCTGCTTCAGGTGCATGCCGTTGGCGGACTCCGCGGACGTGATCACCAGCGGGTATTCCTTGCCCTGCTCGAACTGCGCCAGGGTGATCACCGCCTGCCTGCCATCCTCACTCACGCGGGAAGTGCTGCCGATGCCGTCCATGCGGTACTGGAAAGAAGAGATGGGAATATTCCACTGGATCACCGCCTCTTCACCGTAGTGCACCACTATGCCGTCGGCCTTCAGGACCGGCATGGGAGTGGTGATGGTGGTGAAGGTATGTGTCTCGATCACCTGCTCGTCGCGGAGGCCGGAAAGCCCCAGGCGCTTCACCGTGGCCACCACTTTCACCGTGTACTCGGCGTCGGTCTTCAGGGGATTGGAGCCGTCGCCGGCGACGAAGCGCCCCTCGCTCAGCTTGCCCTCCACGCGGCCGCGGTCCACCCGCGACCCGTCGGGGGCGATGGCCACCTCGGTCACGTCGACGGCGGTAATCGAGGCTCCCCAGCGACTGGTGCTGATCTCCAGGTAGCTTTGCTCGGGGTTTATTTCCTCGGCGCCGTCGGTGGGATAGATGGAGATATCGGGGGGAAAGACGAAGAACAGTAACACCACGGCAATGATCGCCGCCGCCGCCAGGGTGCCGACGACCACCATCGCCGTCCTGGCGCCCGGCGTCAACGCCTTCAGCCGCGGCATCTTGGCGACGTCTGCTGTGTTTTCCGCTTCCCTGCCCAGTTTGACCTTCCCGGAATGATCGTGCAGCTGTTCCCCGTGAACGGACCGGCCGCTAGTATGGAATACCCCCCTACGGGCAAGAAAAAACAGGCTTCGTCCGCCGTCAGCGCTGGAGCCGTGCCGGGCTCTCCGCCTGGCGGGCCCACTACCTCGTCCGCCCGCAAGCCCATCATCGCGAAGATTATACATTCTTTATTGCCCCCTGACCATTTTCCTCCCGGCTGCCGCGGATTTTACTGGGAGCGGCGTTTCTGCTATTTTGCATCTTGGGCGGCGCCGGGTTGCCGCGGGCAGCCAGCCGCCGCCGGGGCACCTCCGCGGCTGCCGTTACGAAGGGGCCGGCGAAGGCACCTGCCCCGATATTCCACCATTCCCGATTGGCATATTGGAGCGTTCATGTCCAGGAAAGCAATAGCACTTTTATCGGGAGGCCTCGACAGCCGCCTGGCGGTGAAGATGATGCTCGACCAGGGAATCACCGTGGAGGCGATCAACTTCGTCACCATCTTCTGCACCTGCACCGCCAAGAGCAGCTGCAAGTCCGAGGCCCGCAAGGCAGCCGAGGAGTTCGGCATCCCGCTCAAGGTGCTCAACGGCACCGAGCGGCTGCTGGAAGCGGTCAAGCATCCGCGCCACGGTTACGGGCGCGGCCTCAACCCCTGCCTCGACTGCCGCATCGGCATGTTCCGCGAGGCCGGCGAATACATGCGCAGCCGCGGCGCCGACTTCATCGTCACCGGCGAGGTGCTGGGCGAGCGGCCCATGTCGCAGCGGCCGGACGCCCTGGCCGTGATCGAGCGGGAGTCGGGGCTGGAAGGACTGATCGTCAGGCCGCTCTCGGCTCACCTTTTCGAGCCCAGCATCCCGGAGCGCGAAGGCTGGGTGGACCGGGAGCGCATGATGGCCATCCGCGGCCGCTCGCGCAAGCCCCAGATGCAGCTGGCCACGGAGATCGGGGTGCGGGACTATCCCTGCCCCGCCGGCGGCTGCCTGCTGACGGAGAAGGGCTTCGCCGCCCGGCTGGCGAGGCTCCTGGAGGAGATGCCGGACCCGCCCGTGGCCGAGATCCAGTCGCTCAAGCTGGGGCGGCTCTTCTATTCCAGCACCGGCAGGCGCATCATCGTGCCCCGCAACGAGGCCGAGACCCGGAGCCTGGAGAGCCTGGCACAGCCGGGCGACATGCTGGTTTACGCCACGGACTTCAACGGCCCCACCACGGTGGTCAAGGGCGGCGACATCGACGAGCGCACGCTGGCGGAGGCGGCGGCGCTCACCGCCCGCTATGGCCAGGGACGGGAGGAGGCGGAGATCACGGTCGCCTGCCGCCGGGCCGACGGCGCCGGCACCGCCACGGAAGAGCAAAAACTGGCGGCCGAGCCCGCCGAGGGACAACGCCTCGCCGGCACGCTGGAGCGCCTCTGAGATTTCCGGCCGGAAAGAACCCTTTGGCGCCCGGAATGGTCTAAAATGTTGCAGGCTGCCGTATGGCTAATGAACTGCAGCCGAAAAACCGAAAAGACAGGTACGATTCATGGCGGCATCGCACAATAGAGAACGGAGGCTGATCCCTTGATCACGGAACCAATGGAAATCAACGTTTACGGCTCGCGTTACCTCGACTCCTGCTCCGGCGGCTGAGGACCGAGCTGGTCTCTGGAAGAGATCACGGAAGCCATCAACCGGCAACTGCAGAACGAGTTCGGCGACTCGGTGCGCCTGCGCTACGTGGACTTCGACTCGCCGGAGCTGTCCGAGTTCCCCTCGGTGGAGAAGCAGGTGCGCGAGGGCAACCTGCAGCCGGGCGTGATCGAGATCGAGGGCAAGCTGGTGCCCATCTACTCGGTCTCGTACCAGCGGATCATCGAGGAATTCGAGCGGCTGGGAGCGACGCGCATCTCCAGCAAGGCTTCCTGAGCCGGCGCTGACGGCAGCGTTTCCAGGAGCGGCTCCCGGGCCGCTCCTTTTTCTTCGCCTCCATCTCACCGCCTTCGAGAGGTGCCGCCCGTCAGATCCAGGGAAGGAACAGCGAGTACACGGCGGTGATGACCTGGTAGAACACGCCGTTCAGGGGGCCGATCAGCAGGAAGAAGAACAGCAGCACGAACATCATGCCGAAGCGGTCGAGGGCGATCCAGCTGGCGTAGAGGTTCGGAGGAAGAAACCCGCCCAGCACCCGGGAACCGTCCAGCGGCGGCACCGGCACCAGGTTGAAGAGCATCAGGATCACGTTAAGCTGGAAGACCAGCAGCAACCCCTTCAGGAAGTACGGGCTGTAACCGATCGCGCCCAGCGCCGCCGGGTGCCGGTGCAGGTAATTGATCAACAGGGCGCTGGCCGCTGCCATCATAAAATTGGCAGTGGGCCCGGCGAGCCCCACCAGCATCATGCCGTGCTGTATCGACAGTGAACGGAAACGGCGCGGGTCGATTGGTACCGGCTTCGCCCAGCCAAAGAGCATCTGCCCCCCGGAGCTGAAGAAGGTGAGAAACAGGATCAGGGTGCCAAAGGCATCCAGGTGCCTGACCGGGTTGAGCGACAGCCGTCCCCGCTGCTCGGCAGTGGGATCCCCCAGGCGGTAGGCGACGTAACCGTGGGCCACCTCGTGAAAGACCAGCGAGACCAACAACGCCGGCAGCGTCACCAGGAACTGCAGCAGCAGGGTGGTCAACGATCGCTCCCGCCCGCGGCGTCACGCCCCGCCAGCTCGCTCACCATTCGCCTGGCCGCTTCCATCTCCGCTTCCCGGTTCACCAGCCCACCTTCCAGTTTCATCATCTGCAGGCGCCGCAAGACCTCTCCCACCTGCGGTGATTCCCCCAGCCCCATCTCCAGCAGGTCGTTGCCGTCGATCTCCAGCTCCACCCGCGACAGCTCGGTGAGGTAGAGCTCGATCGCTTCCCGCACCTCTTCGCTCTCCGCCTGCGCGTAGGCCAGCAGGCACGCCTCCGCCGGCAGGCGTTCAAGCAGCTCGTACAGCCGGCTGCGGGAATAGCCGCCGCCCGCCAGCTTCGCCTGCACCTTGCGGGCCAGCACCACGCTGCCCGCCACCACGTCGGCGTCGCTGCGCCGGAGCTTGAGCCGCTGCGTCCAGAAGCGCAGCTGGCCAGCGTCCAGCCGGCGGGCCAGGCAGGCGAGCCGCAACCGCCACGGCTTGATCTCCTCCATGAGCCCGAAGCGCCGCGCTGCCTTGTCGGCGCGCTTCACCAGGGCCGCCGTCTCCCGCCCTACCGACAGGTCCGGGTGGATGGCGGGCCCCAGGCCCAGCTCGCCCAGGCGCAGGATGGTGAAGCTCACCTCCGGCTCCGAGAAGAGCCAGACGAGCTCGTCCCGCAGGCGCGCCGAGGACAAGTCTCCCACCAGGCCCATCTCCACGCAACCACGCGCCAGTCCCAGTGTATAGGAATTCATGCGGAAGCCGAAACGGTTCTCGTAGCGCACGGCCCGGAACAGGCGCGTGGGATCCTCGATGAAGCTCAGGTTGTGCAGCACGCGGATGATGCCGCGGTCGATGTCCTCCAGGCCGCCGAAGAAGTCCAGCAGCCGGCCGAAGTCCGGCGCCGCCAGCGACACCGCCATGGCGTTGATGGTGAAATCGCGGCGGTAGAGGTCGCGCTTGATCGACGAGTGTTCCACCGTGGGCAGCGCCGCCGGGTAATCGTAGAACTCGGTTCGGGTGGTGGCGACGTCCACCCTGAGCCCCGGTTTCACTCCCTCCAGCAGCACCACCGCGGTATTGAACTTGCGGTGCGAACGCACCCTGCCGCCCAGCTCCTCCGCCAGGCGGCGGGCGAACTCGATGCCGTCGCCCTCGACGGCGATGTCGACGTCGTAATTGGCCTCGCCGATAATCATGTCGCGCACGAAGCCGCCCACGAGGTAGACGCCGCGGTAGCTGGCGCTCAGCTTCTGCACCACCTCGAAGAGGGGGACCAGGCTGCGCATCGACTGCAGGCGGTGACGCAGGTCCAGCTCGGCGGCGGCCGCGCCCCCGAAGCCTTCGTCCACCATTCCCGGGTGCAGCGTGCGCAGCACGTCGGTGCGGGTGACGATGCCGGTCACCTCCGCCACCGGCACCCTGCCGCCGGCCGGGTGCTCACGGGCCAGCACCGGCAGCCGGCCCACGGCGCTGGTGGCCATCATCCGCCTGAGCTCGTGAACGGTGGTCTCCTCGCTCACCGTCTTCACGCCCCGGGACATGATGCCCTTCACCGGCGCGTGCTGCAGGCGGTGCACCACCGCCTTGTCCAGGTCCTTCCGGGAAACGATTCCCGCCAGCATGCCGTCCTCCTGGACGCAGATGCCGCTGTGCCCGTAGCGCCGGCAGAAAACCAGGGCGTCGCCGATGCTGGTGTCGGCATCGACGAAGTGCACCGGGTGCGACATGATGTCCCGCGCCCGCAGCGGCTCTTCCAGCACGGCGGGCAGGTTTTCGACGATGGTGCGCCTGGTTTCCTCCAGGTCGCCGCCCTTGACGATGGCCGAGGAGGCCTGGCTGTGGCCGCCGCCGCCCACCGGCGCCAGCGCCCGCGCCACGTCGATCAGGCGGCTGTTGCTGCGCCCGACGATGAAGATGCGCCCCTCCATCTCCACCATCACCAGCAGCGCCTGGCAGTCGGTGACGTCCATTATCTTGTGGGCGACCACGCTGAGGCCGTCGACGTAGTGAGGGTAGCGCGCGGCGGCGATGAAGACCTCCACGTCGCCCACCGCCGCCGGCTCCATGCCGTCCACCAGCTCCAGCAGCAGCTGCCGCTGCTCGGCGCTGAGCGGGTTGTGCAGGTACTTGCCGATCAGGCTCTGGCTCGCTCCCAGCCGCATGCAGAGCGCCAGCGCCTCGGCGTCCCGGGGCGTGGTGGTGGAATACGTGAGCGAGCCGGTGTCCTCGTGAATGCCCAGGGCGAACACGGTTGCCTCCAGCGGCGAGACCTCGATGCCGCGGTCGTGGATGATCTTGAGCATCGTCGTCACCAGCGAGCCGTCCTCGGAGAGCACGAAATTCTCGGGCCTGACGAAGTCGGGCCGCTTCGACCTGGCCCCCAGCCGGTGGTGATCGAAGACCACCACTTCCACCTGCTCGCCGCGGCAGGCCGACTCGAAGACGCCCAGGCGGTTGCAGTGGATGGTGTCGACGATCACCAGGCGCCGCAGCCGGTCCAGGTCCACCATCGAGGCCTCCACGGTCTCAATCTCGTCCGCGTGCAGGTTGAAGAACTCGCGCACGTTGCGGTTGAGCGAGCCGGGGAAGCAGATCCTGGCCTCGGGATAGAGCTTGGCAGCGGCGACGGTGGCAGCGAAGCCGTCGAAATCGGTACTGCGGTGAGTGACGATGATCTCGGGAAAGTTCATTGTGGGAAGGGTGGCGCCCTAGCCGAAGAAGGTCTCGGCGATGCGCCAGAGCTCCGGGGGCACCCGCTTGAGCTCGCCGGCGGCCTCCGCCAGGGGGACGTCGACGATCTCGTCGCCGGCCAGCGCCACCATGCGGCCGAACCTGCCCTCGTGCACCAGCTCCGACGCCCGGATGCCGTAGCGGGTGGCGAGCACCCGGTCGCGGGCCGTGGGGGTGCCGCCGCGCTGCACGTGCCCCAGCACGGTGGCCCGGGTCTCGAAGCCGGTACGCCGCTCGATCTCGCGGCTGAGCAGGTTGCCCACCCCGCCCAGGCGCGCGTGCCCGAAGGCATCCACCTCTTCGCTCTGGACCACCAGCCCCCCGTCTCCCTCGGCGCTCTTCAGCTCGAAGCCCTCGCTCACCACCACGATGCTGAAGTCCTTGCCGCGGGCGTGGCGCTTCCTGATTATCTCGCAGGTGTCCTCTATGGTCAGCTCCTGCTCCGGTATCAGCACCACGTCGGCGCCGCCGGCGATGCCCGACATCACCGCGATCCAGCCGGCGTGGCGGCCCATCACCTCCACCACGATCACCCGGTTGTGGGACTCGGCGGTGGAGTGCAGCCGGTCGATGGCCTCGGTGGCTATCTGCACCGCCGTGTCGAAACCAAAGGTGTAATCGGTCCCGGAAAGATCGTTGTCGATGGTCTTGGGCACCCCGATCATGTCGAGGCCGTGCTCCTCGTAGAGCCTGGCGGCGACCCCCAGGGTATCGTCGCCGCCCACGGCCACCACCGCATCGATCCCCCGGCTCTCCACGGTCTCGAGCAGGCGCTCCACGCCCCCTTCCTCGCTGAAGGGATTGGTGCGCGAGGTGCGGAGGATGGTGCCGCCCACCGGCAGGATGCCGGAGACGGAGCCGATGTCGAGCTCCACGATGTCATCCTCGAGCAGGCCGCGCCAGCCCTCGCGGACTCCCAGCACCTGGTAGCCGTACTCGTGGGCCAGCTTCCACGTCGCCGCCCGGATCACGGCGTTCAGGCCCGGACAATCCCCACCACCGGTAAGAATCGCTACTTGCTTGGACATCACCGCGCCTCCCTCGGCCTGTCTCGAGTCGCCCGGCAACCGCTGCCGCGGCCGCCCTGCACGTACCAAGAAGGTAATACCGCAATCGGGAAAGGATGTAACGTGCGCGGGTGAAAGGCGGGCGCCCGGCGGCCGCGGCGAAGCCCCGGCAGCCGCGTCCCCGGGATCAGCAAAGCGTCAGCTGCTCGGCCGGGATACCGTGCCTGCGGGCGATGATCGCCTTGTCGAAGGTCTTGAGACAGTTGCCGCAGATGAAACTGCGCCGCTTTTCCGACCAGTAGACCGCGCCCTGCTTGTTGCAGCAGTGGCACGGATACTTTTGACGGGACATGTCCTTGCCGGTGGATGCGCCCATGACGATCACGTGCTCTTCATATTCGGCGCCGGCGGCCGCTATCCTTCCCGCGCCGGCCGTTGCCGCCGCCCGGGTGCCCGGGAAAAACAGGGCCGGGTGCCCGCTACTGCCAGGCTTTTCGCGCCGCCTCGAACACGGTTCTCAGCGTCACCCCGTGTTCCCTGGCCGCCCGCCGGCAGTCCTCGTACTCGGGCGAGATGGTGACGTTGCGGCCGTGGCGGTGACCCACCTTGACGGAAATGGTGCCGTAAGGAGTCTTCACCTTCTCCATGCAACGCTCCAGGCAGTGCCGCTCCACGGTGTCGATGCGCACGCCGAAGGTGGAGGATTCCTCGAAGATGGTGTCCAGGGTACGCTCGATGTCTCGGTACGAGCAAAGCACCGAGAGCATCACTCCCGGCCGGCCCTTCTTCATGATGAGCGGCGTCATCCAGGCGTCGGCGGCGCCGTCGGCGAGTAGTTTCTCCACCAGGTACGCCAGCTCCTCGGGCGTGCTGTCGTCGATGTTGGTCTCCAGGATCACCTGCTGTTCCACCAGCTCGGGATCGCCGGTGACGTCGATCTTGCCGGAGAGCACCCTGAGCAGGTTGGCGCTGCCGCCCTCCCGGGTGCCGGCGCCGTAACCCACACCGTCGAGCCGCATCGCCGGCAGGGGACCGTAATCGTCGGCGAAGTAAGCCACCAGTGCCGCCCCGGTGGGTGTCGCCAGCTCGCATCTCTCCGCCCCCTGGACCACCGGCACCCCCATCAGCAGCATGGTGGTGGCCGGCGCCGGCACCGGCATCACCCCGTGCCGGGTGTCGACCACTCCCTGCCCCAGCGCCACCGGGGAGGTGACGATCCTGAACGGTGAAAGCTCGTTGACCAGCAGGCAGGCACAGACGATATCGATGATGCTGTCCACCATGCCCACCTCGTGAAAGTGCACCGTCTCCAGGGTCTCGCCGTGGGCGGCGGCCTCCGCCCGTGCCACGCGGCTGAAGACGGCCATCACGCTGGAGCGGATCTTCTCGTCCAGGCCGCTGGATGCAATCAGCGCCTGGATGTCGGCAAGGCTGCGCGGCTCCTGCTCTTCGCCGGAGAGCTCCACCCTGAACCTGGTCGCCGCGATGCCCGACACCTTCGTTGCCTCGGCGGTGATGGACCAGCCCTCCAGGTCTATCTTCTCCAGCTCGCCCCGCAGGAAATCGACCGAGCCCACGCCCATGTCCAGCAGCGCCGCCACGAACATGTCGCCGGCGACGCCGGAAAAACAGTCGAAGTAGAGAATGTTGTCCGACACGGAACCGCTCCCGGGCTGGCTGCGGAGATGGTTTCCCTTCCCTTTACCAACTTCCCCTTGACAAGAATATCATGCCGGCAAGCCCGCTACTTTTTCAACGGAAGGGCCGTGCCACCCCGTCCAGGGAAAAAGCGCTACCGGGAAAGAACCCGGCGACGCGGCAGGCAGCCGGCGATCGGCGGCCGCCGGCGCGATCCCCGGGCCAACAAAAAGGGTTTTTCCAAAACAGGGAAAAAGAAGAAGCAATTCTAGGGAGAGTGAACACTTGACCTACAGGCCACCACCGGCAAAGCCGTTCGAGTACGGTGACTTCATCAGGGAGGTATTCCGCCTCTGCTGGCGCTTCCGGTTTCTCTGGTTCTTCGGTCTCTTCGCCGGCACCATCAACAGCTTCGGCGGCGGCGAGCTCAACCTGTCGAACATAGAAAGCCCGCCGGTCGGGGAAACCGCTTCCTGGGAACAGGCCTCGGAGTGGCTCCACGCGCACCAGTCCCTCATCATCGCCGCCGCCCTGGCGGTATTCGTGCTGCTGCTCCTGCTGGGTCTTTGGTCGCTGGTATGCAAGGGCGCCGTCTACGCCAGCGTCCGGGAGATACGCGCCGACCGCCGGGTATCGTTTTCCTCGGCCCTCTCCCGGGGCTGGTCGTCCCTGGGAAGGCTGCTGCTGCTCTACCTTTTCCTGGCACTGATCGTCGCTGGAACGGCGGTGATCATCACCGCCTTCCTCCTGCTGCTGGCCTTCCTGTCGTCGCTGGGCACCGCCGGCAGCGCGGCAGCAGGAATTGCCTGGACTGTCCTGTTCGCCGCCGTCGTCGGCGTCATCTTCACGACCCTCGGCTATCTCACCTGTTTCGGGCTGGCGCTGCTCCTGCCGGCGCTGATTGTGGTCATCGTCACCTTCGCGGGGCGGGCCGTGGTACTGGAGAAACTGGGGCCGGTGGCGGCACTAAAGCGCGGCGTCCGCCTGTTCGCGGACAACGCCGGCCGCGTGCTGTTGCTCTACCTGCTGGGCTTCGGCCTGAGCATCGGGTACTCCATCGTCCTGCTGCTGGCGGTGACGGTGACCGCGGTCCCCTCGGTGATCCTGTGGGTGATGGCCTTCAACCAGGGGTTCGGCCTCGCCTGGGTGATCGTGGCGGGAACGCTCACGCTACCGCCGCTGG
>JAJRWQ010000020.1 GCA_024276735.1 Actinomycetes bacterium | reverse complement strand
TCTGCCTGCTGCTGGCGGTGGCCGCCTTCAGCGGCCTGTTCCTGGCGGTGGCGGGGCTGGTGGAATACGCCTTCAAGGCCAACCCCCTGTTTGACGCCATCCAGGTGGAGGCGGTGGGCGCCGATGCCAGGATCGCCGCCTCCGACCAGTTCTACCGCGTGCGCTCGCTGGTGGGGCACCCGGGCTACGCCGCCGCCGTGGTGCTGGCGGCGCTGCCGCTGGTGCTGCTGGTGCTGAGGCGACGGCGCTACGTGGCCGCCGCGGCGGCCACGGCGATGCTGGCCGCGGTCTTCTTCACCTTCAGCCGTGGCTCCTGGGCGGTGGCCCTGGTGGTTTTGCTGCCATTGGTACTGGTCTACGGCTGGCGGCGCCGGCGGCGGACCCTGCTGGTCGCGGCGGCGGTCGCTGCCGCCGGGGTGTTTTTCATCGCTATCGACTACCATGCCCGCAACGAGGTCAGCCTGGGCCTGTCGGGCACGGTGGCGCCCCGGGGGCTTTTCCTGGCGGGAGGCGAAGCGCCGGCGATGGAAGGCGGCGTGGGCGCCGGCGGCGGGCTGGTTCTGGACGTGGACGAGGGCTTCGGCCGGGAGCCGGGCTCGGTGACGGTGGTGGTCTATTACCTGGACGACGGCAAGGGTGACCTCTACGTGGAGTACCTGTCGCAGGCAGGGGGAGCATACGCGAAGACGCCGGCGGTGACCAAGGCGGATACCGAGCAGTGGACCACGGCCGCCTTCCACGTCGAGGAGCCGGAACTGAACGGCGGCGTCGACGGGGGAGACCTGCGGCTGGTCGACGATGACGGGCAGGCGGTCATCAGCCGGGTGGTGGTGGACGAGGGCAGGCTGAAGCTGCCGGCACTGGTGGCCCAACAGTGGCGATCACGTGCCGGCTCCCTGGCCACGCGCCTGGAGTTCTTTCCCTTCACCCGCGACGTGCTGGCCGCTCACCCCCTGGGAGTGGGCCCCTTCAACACGCCCGGCACCGGGCACCACGCCATCGACAGCCTGCCGCTGACCTGGATGATAGAATTCGGCTGGCCGGGCCTGCTGCTCATCGGCGGCACGATCTACCTGCTGGCCAGGGAAGGGCTGGATGTCTGCCGCCGCCGGCAGCCGGTGCCGGCGGTGCTGTACCTGGTGCTGCTGGTAGTGTTCTTGCACGGGGGGCACCTGATGATCGTCTACGACAAGCCGACCCTGGTGTTGACCGCCACCGCCGGCGCCCTCTACGCGGTGGTGCGGCCGCGGGCGCGCGGCGGCGTCTCGCTGGATCGGCAGGGGGGATGCGCCCTTTGAGAATCATGCAGATAGACCGGCTCTGGCGCCGCGGCAGCCGCGTCAACCGCTACATGACCGAGCTGTCGAACCTGCTGGAGGACCACGGGCACGAAACCATTCCCTTCGCCGTGCGTGACCGGGGCAGCGAGCCCAGCCCGTACCTCTCCCTGTTCGTGTCGCCGTTGAAGGTACTGCAGCCGTTTCGGCTGCCGCCGTGGGAGTTCGCGCTCAGCCTGGCCCGCGTCTTCTATTCGCGCGAGGCGGCATCCCGGGTAGCGCTGCTGGCGGAGATGACCCATCCCGACGTCGCGCACCTGCATCGCATCTACATCCACCTTTCGCCTTCGGTGATGCGGCCGCTGGTGGAGCGGGGAATCGCCGTGGTCATGAGCGTGCATGACAGCAAACTGGTTTGTCCCTCGCGCAAGTCGTTCCGCGACGGCGGGTCATGTTTCCGCTGCCGGCCCTTTCACTATGCCCACTGCATCACCGGCAAGTGCATCGGCAGCTCGCGGCTGGCGAGCATCGTCGGCGCCAGCGAGATGTTGGCACATGACCTGCTCCACGCATATACTGGCAGCGCGGACATGTTCATCACTCCCAGCTGGTTCATGGCGGACCGGCTGGTGGCACGCGGCATTCCCCGCGAAAAGGTGGCGGTGGTTCCCTACTTCGTGGATCCCCGGGCCGTTACCCCCGGAGAAGGCGAGGGTGACTTCGTCCTCTTCGCGGGCAGCATGTCGCCAGAGGAGGGCATCGAAACGCTCATCGAGGCGGCGGCGGGCCTGCCGCACGTGCCGCTGAAGATAATAGACTATGGCATGGAGGGGCAGGAAGCACGGGAGCTGGCCTGGAAGCTGGGCGCCGAAAACGTGGAGTTCCTCGGCTACCGCAGCATCGATGACTTCCGTGCCCTGGTCGCCGGCTGCCGCTTTCTCTGCCTGCCGTTCGCAAACCCCGTGAGTGCGCCGGTGGAGATGCTGGAAGCCTTTGCCGCGAAAAGGCCGGTGCTGTCGACGCACGTGGGAGGCATACCGGAGGCGGTGAGGAACGGCGTCACCGGGCGCCTGGTGCCGCCGGGGAACGTGGAAGCCCTGCGGGATGCCATAGCCGCCCTCTGGGACGACGACGAGGCGCTGGCGAACATGGGGGCCGAGGCCAGGAGGGCAGCCGAAGGCGAGTTCTCGCGCGAGCGGCATTACCAGGCACTGATGGACGTTTACCTAAAGGTGAAGAAAAGCTGAGCCGACTGGTAACCGGAGCGGCCGGCACCGGTGGCGGCGAAGGAAAGGACTGGGACGGAACGACATGGGACCGAGGAGACTGTTTCAGGCAATCCTGGAAAAGGTAGGCGCGATCCGGGGCGGGGCGGCGCCGGCGGCGGGGCTGGTTTCGGTGCCCGCGTTGCCGGAGGCGGGTTTTCCCCTGTCCTGGGCGCATGGCGGCCAGAAGAGGAAGAAGAAGCGCAAGGCGGCGCCCCGGCCCAAGCCGTCGCCGAAAAAGAAGGCGCGCAAGCGCCCGCCGGCAGCAGCGGCCGCCAAGCCAGCCGCCCGCGGCCAGAACCAGCTGCTGACGGCGGTCGACGGCTTCTTCGGCTGGTGGGACGCCCAGGGATACACCTGGCGCAGCTACTTCCGCATGGGATTGCTGCTGGCAGGCATGCTGGTGGTACTCTACTACGCCTTCTCGGCCGGCGGCTACTTCGTGATCAAGCGCGGGTACGGCGAGCTGGTGGTGCTCTATCTGGTGGTGCTGGGGCTGCTGTTCGGGTTGCGGCTGCCGGGCCGGCTGCCGCGGCTGGGCATCGCCGAGCTCGGCTTCTACGGCGGTTACACGCTCTGGATCCTGCTCTCGATCACCTGGTCGTACACTCCCGTGCACAGCCTGGACGAGTTCATCCGCGCCGGACTCTACCTGGCCGGCTACGGCCTCTTCCTGATGTACCTCGAGCGCCGCGAATGGCTGGAATGGCTGGGGCACGTGTTCATTCTCATTGCCGTGGCCGTCGCCGTCGACGGCCTGCTGGGCAAGGTGGGCATCAAGGAGCACCCGGACTTCTTCCAGACCAATCGCCTCAGCTATCCCCTCACTTACTGGAATACCATGGGGCTGATGATGATCATGACCTTTCCCCTGGTGCTGAGGGTGCTGGCGGAGCGTGCCACCGGCCTCTGGTTGCGCTGCCTCTACGCGCCGCTGCTGGTGCTCTTCCTGGCGGTGATTTTCTTCACCTTCTCCCGCGCCAGCCTGTTGCTGCTGATGCTGGTGCTGGGTCTCTACCTGCTGGTGGCCGACACGCGTCTCAGGGCGGTGATGCAGGCGGGGGCGGCCTTCTTCTGGACCGCGGTGATCGTCGGCGCCTGCTACCGTTACCTGCCGACGATGGTGCAGCTGATCCCCAACCCCGACCCCGGGGAAGCGAGGAAACTGGGCTACATGCTGCTCCTGGTGTCGGCGGCGGCGGCCGCCACCCAGGTGGGCATCTATTTCCTGGAGCGGCGGGTCACCGTCTCCCGCGATGCCGGCAGGAAGATCGGCTTTGCCATCGCGGGAGTGCTGCTGGTGCTGTTTCTGTCGGGATCGACCGTCTTCTTTGCCAGGCATGGCGGCCCCGTGGCCTGGTTCCGGGGGCAGTTGGCAGCGCTCTCCGAGCCGGAGGCGGTGGTCACCGAGTCCCAGGAGAGGCTGCTGAGCCTGCAGTCGGAACGCTACAAGGAATACTCCATCAGCCTGGGTGCGCTCGCCGACAATCCCCTCAAAGGCTCCGGCGCCGGCACCTGGGCCATTCACTGGTACCGGGAGCGGCCGCGGGAGATCAAGGTACAGGACGGGCATTCCTGGCTCTTCGAGACCATGGCGGAGCTGGGCCTGGTGGGTACGGTGCTGCTCCTGGGTTTCATGGGCCTCTTCTTCGCCCGCGGCATCGCCGACCTGCGCTTCTTCGGGCGCGGCCGCCAGCGCGAGGTCTACGGGGCCCTCTTCGTGGCTGCCACCGCCTTCCTGCTGCACTCGGTGATCGACTGGGACTGGGAGATGGCGGTGATCACCCTGGGCTTCTTCGTCTTCGCCGGCTCGCTTCTCAGGTATGGCATGCTGGCGAGGGCGGTGGCGGCCGGGGGCAGCGAGGCGGAGAAAAAGTTGGCGGCGGCCCCTGAAAGGAAGCAGCAGCCCTGGAGCCTGCAGCGCCTGCTCAGCTGGAACTGGCTCATTGGGGTTCTAAGCGTGTTGATGATGCTCGTGACCACCTTCCAGCTGGTGGGCGAGAGCAAGGTGGAAGCGGCGAACAAGATCATTCGCGAGGGCGGCTCGATGGCGGAGGTCAGGCACCAGGCGGAGCTGGCCCACCGCTTCAATCCTCTCGACGCCGAGGCGCTGATCCTGCAGGCGATCGCCGCCCAGAACACCGGCGATATCGCCACCGCCGAGCGGCTGGTACAGGAAGCGGTGGAAATGGAACCTTACAATTACCGTTTCTACCTCAACCTCACCCGCGTATACATCGCCACCGGCAACGTCGATGGCGCGGTGGCGGCGATCAAGAAAGCGCGGGAACTGAATCCCCTGGAGTCCAAGGAGACCGGCAAGCTGGAGCAGGAGGTGCGCAAGATGCCGGGCGCCGTGCTCTAGGTGGCCAGGGCGGGGGGCGCCCGTTACCTGGCGGCGAAGCTGGCAGGCGGCTGGTCAGCTGCCCTGGTAATGGCGGCGGTAGTACTCCTCGAATTCCTGGTCGCGGAGCTTGCGCCACCACCAGTCGTTGTTCACGTACCAGTCCACGGTCTCGCGCAGGGCGTCCTCGAAGCTGTGGGAAGGCTCCCAGCCCAGGGACTCGAGCTTGCTGCAGTCGATGGAGTAGCGGAAGTCGTGACCGGGACGGTCACGCACCCGCTTGATCAGCGATTCGGGCTTGCCCAGCAGCTCCAGGATCATGCGGGTGATAGTGATGTTGCTGCGCTCGTTGCCGCCACCGATGTTGTAGATCTGGCCCACCTCTCCCTGGTGCAGCACCAGGTCGATGGCCTCGCAGTTGTCCACCACGTAGATCCAGTCGCGGACGTTGGTGCCATCGCCGTAGAGCGGCAGCTCGCGGTCCGCCAGGGCGTTGGTGATGAAGAGGGGAATCAGCTTTTCCGGGTGCTGGTAGGGGCCGAAGTTGTTGGAGCTGCGGGTGATCAGCGTCGGCAGGCCGAAGGTGGTGTGGTAGGCCATCACCTGCATGTCGCCGCCGGCCTTGCTGGCGGAGTAGGGGCTGCTGGGCTCCAGCCGGTCCTCCTCGGTGAAGGACCCTTCCTCGATGCTGCCGTAGACCTCGTCGGTGCTGATCTGCAGGAAGCGTTCCACCCGGTGCCGCTTCGCCGCCTCCAGGAGCACGTGGGTGCCGAAGACGTCGGTCTGGATGAAGTCGGCGGGGCCGCCGATGGAACGGTCCACGTGCGACTCGGCGGCGAAGTTGACTACGGCGTCAACCCCTGCCATCACCTCGTCCACCACCTCCGCGTCGCAGATGTCGCCGCGCACGAAGCGGTAGCGCTCGTCGTCCTCGATGTCCTTGAGGTTGTCCAGGTTGCCGGCGTAGGTGAGCTTGTCCAGGTTGATCACCTGGTAGTCGTCGTGCCGCGAGAGAACCAGGCGGATGAAGTTGCTGCCGATGAAGCCGGCGCCGCCGGTTACCAGAAGTTTCATGTGTTGGCCTCCGTTTCCGGGGAGAGTTCGCCCAGCCCCTGCAGGCATTCTAACAGTCCTTCCCGCCAGTGTGGCAACCTGATATCCGGCGCCCGCGTGTTCGCCAGCACCGAGTAGGCGGGGCGGGGGGCGGGGCTGCCGAAGGCCTCGGTGGTGGTGGGCGACAGCTCCACCTCGATGCCCGCCAGGCGGAAGATCTCGGCGGCGAACCGGTACCAGGTGCAGTGGCCGTCGTTGGTCATGTGGTAGATCCCGGGCCGGTCGAGGCGGGTCTCCACCAGCTGCTTCAGCGCCCGGGCCAGGTGACCGGAGTAGGTGGGCGAGCCGGTCTGGTCGTCCACCACCTGGAGGCGGTCGCGCTCCCGTCCCAGCCTGAGCATGGTCTTCACGAAGTTGTGCCCGGCGGTGCCGAAGAGCCAGGCGGTCCTGACGATCAGGTGCCGCTCCAGCGCCTCCTGGACCGCCCGCTCGCCGGCGAGCTTGCTCTTGCCGTACTCGCCCAGGGGCGAGGTGGGATCGTCCTCGCGGTACGGCGAGCCCTTGCGGCCATCGAAGACGTAGTCGGTGCTGACGTGGACCAGGGCCGCGCCGGCCGCCGCGCAGGCAGCGGCGGTGTTGCCGGCGCCGTCGGCGTTCACCGCCCAGGCCGCCTCGCGCTTGCTCTCGCAGCCGTCCACGTCGGTGAAGGCGGCGGCGTTGATCACCACGTCCGGCGCCGCTGACGAAACGACGCCGGCCACGGAATCGGGGTCGGTGATGTCCACCTCGCCGATGTCCACGCCGGTGGTTTCGTGGTCAGGGGCGAATATGTCCATGAGGTCGTGGCCGAGCTGGCCGGCCGCGCCGATGACCAGTACTTTCATCCCATCCGCGTTTCCCAGTCGTAGGGGATCTCGTACGTGTCGTAAGGCAGGCGGTACTCGTCGGGATCGTCGTAGTTGTAGAGCTCGGTGGAGATGTTGACGACGATGCCCTCGTGCTCGCCGATGCATTTCCAGCCGTGGTAGACGCCCGGCGGTATCTGCAGCAGCATGGGGTTGAAGTCACCCATGTAGAAATCGTTGATCTCGCCCCGGGTGGGCGAGTCCTCGCGGGCATCGTAGAGCGCCACCCGGAACATGCCGGTGATCACCACGAAGTTGTCGGTCTGGATCTTGTGGTAGTGCCAGGCCTTGACCACGCCCGGGTAGGTGGTGGTCATGTAACACTGGCCGAACTTGATGAAGAGGTCGTCGTCGGAGCGCAGCATCTCCGCCAGCCGTCCCCGGTCGTCCGGTATCACCCTGAGCTTCTTTGTCTTTACACCCTCGATCACGTTTCCTCCCGGTACGTTTCCTGCCTGTCACCATCGGCTCGCCGGGCCGCCGGCGGCAGCCGGCCGGCATCAGATGATGCCGATCCAGGAATTGTCTCCCACCATGAACCGGTACGCCCGCGGCTTCTGGTCCAGGCGGATGATCTTCACGTCGCGGCCGACGAGGCTGCCCTCCATGCGCCCGTGCAGGTCCAGCACCCGGCTCTGGGCGAGGATGATCGAGTGCTCCACCTCGGAATTGCCGATCTCGACGTCGCGGTCGATGGAGGTGTAGGGGCCGATGTACGAGTCGTGCACGTAGGTGTCCCTGCCGATGATCACCGGGCCGCGGATGGTGCAGTCGCTCACCCGGGCGCCCTCCTCGACCACCACCCTGCCGTGGACCTCGGAGCTCTCCACCCTGCCGCGTATGTCGGTCTCGATGGCGTCCAGGATCAGGCGGTTGGCCTCCAGCATGTCTTCCAGCTTGCCGGTGTCCTTCCACCATCCCTTCACCACGTGCGACTCCACCCGCAGCCCCCGGTCGATCAGGCACTGGATGGCGTCGGTGATCTCCAGCTCCCCGCGGGCCGAGGGCTCGATGCGGCGGGCGCATTCGAATATCTCCGGCGTGAACATGTAGATGCCCACCAGGGCCAGGTTGCTGCGGGGATCCTTGGGCTTCTCCACCAGGCGCACCACCGTGTCGCCCTCGCACTCGGCGACCCCGTAGGCCTCCGGGTTGGGCACCTCCTGCAGCAGGATCAGCGCCTCCGGCCGGTTACGGACGAAATTATCCACCAGGTCGTGGATGCCGTCGCGCAGGAGGTTGTCTCCCAGGTACATCACGAAACTGGAATCACCTAGGTACTCCTCGGCGGTGAGCACCGCGTGCGCCAGCCCCAGCGGCGCCTCCTGGGGGATGTAGGTCACCTCCACTCCCCAGCGGCTGCCGTCACCCACGGCCTCTTCTATCTCCGGCGCCGTGTCGCCCACCCCGATGCCGATCTCGGAGATGCCGGCATCCCGGAGCGCCTCGATGCCGTAGAAGAGCACCGGCTTGTTGGCTACCGGCACCAGCTGCTTGGCGCTGGTATAGGTGATCGGTCTCAGCCGCGTGCCGGTGCCGCCGCTCAGGATGAGCCCTTTGAGTTCCATGTCCTGGTCGTAGCCTCCATTTCGAACGGGACGGTGTTCCAGGGGACCGCCGTTTACAGGCGGTGCACGTGCGTCACTTTTCCCGCTATCGCGGGGATCCGGGAAAGCTAGGGGGAGTATACCAGCGGTATCGGCGGCCTGCCAGTCGATACGCCGTTTGCTATACTTGCCCTGGCAGCCGGCCGCTGCGCCGCGGGGGCGGATCTCGCACGGCCGCGGTCCGGGGCCGATGCTTCAGGGCCGTGGTACTCCCGGGGGCCCATAGCTCAGTTGGTCAGAGCATCCGACTCATAATCGGACGGTCGCTGGTTCGAGTCCAGCTGGGCCCACCAAAAATTGCGCCTCAGAAATGCCTCGGTTAAGGTATTTTCTTCTTTCTACATTCATGACACCCGGATGGATTCGAACTTATTTCAGCAAAGAGCAATCAAAGAACACCAGATTCAGTCTAATTGGCTACTCACCTCGCCAGAAGAAAACAGCATAAACAAGGCGAAGCTCATCACTTGTAAAAATGGATTAGCCATTCAGATAAATCACATCATTTGTCAGGCATGCTTGTTGCCTCACGTAAGAATCTACTTGAACCGGGTTATCGTTGCCTCATCAATAACCTACTCGAAAGGTCTTGTGGCTTTTCCTCCTTTCTGGTGTCGTTGGACTTGCCGGAATTGAAGGTAAAGAGCTTGCCCTGAAGCCTGATGATCTTCCGCTTGAGCTGGACCGGATTTAAACTTTCGTA
>JAJRWQ010000019.1 GCA_024276735.1 Actinomycetes bacterium | reverse complement strand
GCCTGCTCCACCAGCTGGTCCTGCTTCTGCTGTAACTCGGCCAGCTTGCCCTCCAGCGACTGGCGCACCGACTCGTCGGCGTTCTGGAAGATGGCCGACACCTCTTTGCCGATGGCATCCGATTCTCCGGCCACGGCGCCGACGGCGTCGAAATACCCGCGGAACTCGTTGACCTTCTTCTTGTTGAGGCAGCTCTTGATGCTGAGGCTGGTAATGAGCACCAGGACCACTACCGCCACGATGATCAGGACGACGCGCACAAGCGGCGATTGCCCGGAACCACCGGAGCCCCGCCGGCGGGAACGGCTCCGCGCCTCGGCTACCTCCTCGAACCGTTCTTCCTCTTCATCCTCGAAGAAAGACACCTGCTCGCTCCTCGCTAGTAACCGTCTGCCGCTGCCACCGCCCGATCGCCGGGGCGACCTGGTGGGCGAGGGGGGAGTTGAACCCCCATGCTCGTAAGAGCACTAGACCCTGAACCTAGCGTGTCTACCAGTTCCACCACTCGCCCATCGTGCCGGTGGAAGCGCCGCCCGCCATCCGCCCGGCGCCGCCTCCAACCGCCCCGAAACGGAAGTAATTATATCACAGGCGAAACTCGCCGCGGCAAGGCGGAGCAGCGCCTACGGGGTCTTGATCTCGTCCTGGTGTTCGTCGGCTATACGGCTGGCCTCGGCGTCGGCATCCTGCATGCGCTGGTAGATCTCTTCACCCTTCTGCTGCAGGTCGCCGACCTTCTGAACCGTGTCGGGGCTGCTCATCGATGGATCGCTCAATATCACCGCCGCCATTTCCTGGTACGTCTCGGCCAACGTCACTCCTTCCTCGAACACCTTCTTCTTGGCCTCGAGGTAGCTGCGGTAGGTATCGGTGATGTTCAGCGCCAGCGCCTCGTCCAGCTTGTCGCGCGCCGTCTCCAGGTCGGCCTTGCTGTCGTCGATCAGGCCCTGGGCGCTCTCCAGCGAGCGCGTCTATTCATCGGTCTCGCCCAGGGTCATGTGCTCGGCGGCCTTCATGAACAGCTCGCTCACCTTGGTGAGTTTTTCCTGCGCGGCGCTGCTGGCCTGGGATGCATCCTGTACCAGCGAGTTGGCCTTGCCCGTGTCGGTGGCGCAGCCGGTCCCGGCCAGCATGGATACCAGAACCACGGCCGCCAGCAGGACAACAGTCAGCTTTCCGCTCATCGTCCTCCATTCGTTCGTCCCATCGCGGCGGGGCACGGCGGCCCCACCCCTGCAAACTACGTTAGACTAGCGAAATCGCGCCCGTTTGCCAACTTTCCCGGCCGGGCGGCCGGCGGGAGCAGGATTAGACCCGGCCGCGGAGAAGATTGACAGTGCCGGTCCCGCCCCTCCCAGCGCCATACAGGAGCCGATCGTTGAACACCGCCACCAGCCGCATGCAGACGCCGGGACAGCTGGTTCTCGACCGCTACCGGCTGCTGGAACCCGTCGGCCGCGGGGGATTCGCCACTGTCTACCGGGCCTACGACGAACGACTCGGGCGCGAGGTGGCGGTGAAGGTGCTGCCTGCCGCGGGCGAGCTGGGCGCGCGGGCACAGCGAGAGGCCCGGGCGGCGGCCAAGCTCAGCCACCCCAACATCGTCACCGTTTTCGAGCTGGCCCAGGAGGACGACACCGTCTACCTGGTCTCCGAGCTGGTGGCGGGGCGCCCCCTCTCCAAGTACATCGCCGAGCAGGCGCTCAGCGACCGTGAATTCCTGGAAGTGACACTGCAGGTGCTGGCGGCGCTGGGCCACGCACACGCAAGGGGCGTGGTGCACCGCGACGTGAAGCCGGACAACCTCATGGTCTCGGCGGGCCCTCCCTGCGAGGCGAAGATCATGGACTTCGGCATTGCCCGGCTGGAAAACACCGGGCGGATAACCCGCCGGGGCGACGTGGTGGGTACGCTGGCATACATGTCTCCCGAGCAGGCAGACGGGCTGGACGTCGACGCCGCCACCGACGTCTATTCCACCGCGCTCACCCTTTACGAGTGCCTCACCGGCACCAACCCTTTCCGTGCCGCCACCGCGGGCGAGACACTGGGACGCACCGAGAAGGGGGCGCCGCCGCTGGCGACCTTCCGCCCCGACCTGCCGCGGGAGCTGTGCCGCCTCGTCGACGAGGCCCTGGAGCCCGACCCGGAGCTGAGGCTGGGGCGCGCCGATTTCGCCGTCGGTATCGAGGAGTTGGTAGCGGAGGTCTCCGGCGACGGCGCGGCAGCCACGGTGAGCCGCCGTGCGGGCGGCAGGCGCCGGCGCTCCCTGCGGGCCCTGTCTTCGCAGGCGGCCGGGCGCGCCCTGGGCGGCGGCCTGGCCGCGGCGGTCGCCTATTACGCGGCCAGCCGCTCCGGCCTCTTTCCCGGGAGCTGGGAGCTGCCGCTGGCCGTGGCCACGGGAATGACCGCCGCCACGCTGCCGCGGCTGGGCGTCCTGCCACCGGCGGCGATCGCCCTGGCGGCGCTGCTTTATTTCTCGCCTGCCCTGGGGCTGATAGCCACCGCGGCCGCGGGGGCATACCTCGCCGTCTTTCTCCGCAAGGGGAAGCAGACGGCGCTGCTGCCGGTGCTGGCGCCGCTCCTGGGCGCCTTCGGCCTGGGGCTCGCCTTCCCGGTGCTGGCGGGCATCCTGGCCCGGCGCTGGCGGGGCCCGGCGACGGCAATGGCGGGAGCGCTGGCCCTCACCTTTTACCAGCTCCTGGGCGGCAGCCCCGTGCTCGACTACGTGGGCGTCGCCAACACTTACGAAGCGGCGGTGGTCCTGGCCGGATCCTTCGACCCGGTGGCCGCCGCCAACGTGCTGGCGGCACCGTTCCTGGAAGCGCCGGCGCTGGCGCTGCAGCCGCTCGCCTGGCTGGTGGCGGCGCTGCCGGCGGCGTGGCTCTTCGGCAGCCGCCGGGCGGTCGTCGCCGGCGTTTCCCTCTCCCTGGCGGCGCTCGCCGGGGGCTACCTGTTGCTGCCGTACCTGCTTCCCGGCACCGACTTTCAGGCTGCCAACCTCCTGAAAACGCTGGCGCTATGCGCTATAATCCTCATCGTGCTCCTCCTGGTATCTCCCAGGACTGAACCCCGACCTTCCTCCCCGCATGAGCATACTCAGGAAACTCGAGGATAAGATCCAGGACATCTTCGAAGGCGGTTTCGGCCGCGCCTTCAAGTCGCGGGTGCACCCCGTGGAGCTGGCACGCAAGCTGGTCAAGGAGATGGAAGACAACAAGGTGATCAGTGTCTCGCGCATCTACGTTCCCAACGAGTACACGCTCTATCTCTCCCCGGAGGATTACCAGCAGTTCGAGGCCTACCGCGATCACCTCGCCGCCGACCTGGCCGAGTACATCAGCGAAAGCGCCCGCCGCGACGGCTACCAGCTGATCAGCGCCCCCACCGTGCTGTTCGAGACCGACGAGGACCTGGAGCTGGGCGAGTTCGGCATCGCCACCCGCATGGTCTCCCGCGGTGAATCCAGGCCCGGCGAGCCCGCCGCCGCGGACGTGGGGCGCACCGCCATCTACCGGCCCCGGCCGGCGGACGACGGTACCGCCGTGGTCGCCGCCGACGAGGCGCAACGGCTGGGGCTCGCCCGCGAGCGGGTAACCCTCGACACCGGCAGCGAGAGCTACGAGATCAGCGGCCGCGTCACCCTCATCGGCCGCAGCCGCCACGCCGACATCGTGCTTGCCGACCCCAACGTCTCCCGCCGCCACGCCGAGATCAGGAAGCGGGGCGGCGACTTCGTGATAACCGACCTCGGCAGCCTCAACGGCGTGGAAGTGAACGGCAAGCGGGTCACGGAAAAGGTGCTGGAGGACGGGGACGTGATCACCCTGGGAACCACCATGCTGCGATTTGAAAGGAAGCCATGCTAGAACCGGCACTGTTTGGGCTCAAGGTGCTATTCCTGGCACTGCTGTTCCTGTTCATCTTCATGATCGTGCGCCGGCTCACCGGCGACCTCGACAGCGGCGCCGAGCCGGTGACGCTGCCGCCGCGCCCGGAGCCAGCGCCGCGCCCGGAACCGCCACCGCGCGCCCCGGCGCCGGAAGCGGAAACCAGCGGCAAGACGGCCGAGTTCGAGGAGCTGGTCTCCGGGCTGAACCCCCGGCTGGTGGTGCAGAGCAGCACCGTCCTGGAAAAGGGGCGCGAGTTCCGCCTGCGCGGCGGCGCGACCATCGGCCGCTCCCCTGCCAGCGACATCGTGCTGGCGGACGAGTTCGTCTCCCAGACGCACGCCCGCATCTTCCCGCGCAAGCAGTTCCTCTTCATCGAGGACCTGGGCAGCCTCAACGGGACCTTCGTGGACGGCAGGCGCGTGGAGGGTGAACACCAGATCAAGCCGGGCCAGGAGCTGGTCATCGGCGACACCATCTTCCGTTACGAGGAGTAACACGCCGGGCAGGCGTCGATAATGGACATCGCCTTCGCGACAGCAACCGATACCGGGCGGGTACGCGCCAGCAACGAGGACGCGCTGCTGGCACGGCCGCCGCTCTTCCTCGTCGCCGACGGCGTGGGCGGCGCCACCGGCGGCGAAGTGGCCTCGGGCGAGGTGCGCCGGGTCCTGGCGGAGTACCAGCCCGGGGGGCCGGACCCGCGGGAACAGCTGGTCCGCCTGCTGAAGAAGGCCAACCGCTCCATCTTCGAGCTCGCCGAGACCAGGGGCCTGACGGGCATGGGCACCACTGCCACCGCCGCCCTGGTGGGAGGGCGGAGCGTCTACCTGGCCCACGTGGGCGACAGCCGGGCCTATCGCCACCGCGGCGGCGAGCTCACCCGTCTCACCGAGGACCACTCGCTGGTGGCGGAGCTGGTGCGGGACGGCAGCATCAGCGAGGAGGAAGCGCAGTTTCACCCGCAGCGGAGCATCATCACCCGGGCCCTGGGCATCGAGCCCGAGGTGGAAGTAGACGTACGGGAGACCGGCTGGCAGGAGGGAGACATCTACCTTCTCTGCAGCGACGGCCTCACCTCGATGGTCGGCGACGAGGAGATCGCGGCGCTGCTCGCCCGCGAAGAAGAGAACCTGGAGCAGGCGGCGGCGGCACTGGTGGCGGCGGCGAACGAGCGCGGCGGCCACGACAACATCACCGTGGTCCTCTTCGCCCCCGGCACGTCCGCCCCGCGCCGGGCAGGCGCCCGGAGCCGCCGGGCGAAGCAGCGGGCGCGGAAGGGCGGATCAACGTTTTCCGACTCCCTCTCCTCCGTGCGGGGCCGGCTGTTGCTGGCGGCGCTGGCACTGGCGGTGGTGGTCTTCGGCGCCTGGCTCCTGAATCACAACGTCTTCTACGTGGGAGTCCAGGACGGCCGGGTCGCCATCTACCAGGGTGTGCCCGTGGAGCTGGGACCGCTGGCCTTCTCCTCCGTGTACGCCACCAGCGACGTGGTCTTCGACGAGCTGGAGCCCTACGAGCAGGAGCGCATCATGCGACACGAGCTCAGGAGCCTGGGATCCGCCCGCCGGGTGGTGGACGGCTACCGGCGCGACGGAGAGCCGGGCGCCCCCTCCGCCTGGCCGGAGACCGGCGGGGGTGAGGCGTAATGTACCGCAACCGCGAGCTGGTGAACTTCATCCCGGTGACGCTGTTGATCATCACCGGCTTCGCCAGCGTCTACGCCGCCCGCTCCGAGCAGCTGGACAGCCAGTCCCTGGTCTACGGGCTGCTCTTCGTCTCCCTGTTTTTGGCCACGCACGTGGTGCTGCGCATCGCGGCGCCGGCAGCCGACCCCTTCCTGCTGCCGCTGGCGGCGCTGCTCTCGGCGATGGGGATCATGATGATCTACCGCATCGACCCGGAACTGGCCGCCGCCCAGACCCGCTGGCTGATGGTGGGGCTGGGTCTCTTCTGCCTGATCGTGATCTTTCTCAGGGACTACCGCAAGCTGGACGACTACATCTACCTGCTGGGCATCCTGGGCGTGCTGCTGCTGGTGCTGACTATGGTGGTGGGCAAGGAAGTGAACGGCGCCCGCCTCTGGATCCACGCCGGTGGCCTTTCCATCCAGCCGGGCGAGTTCGCCAAGCTGCTGATCATCATCTTCCTCGCCGGCTACCTCGACGACAAGCGGGAACTGCTCTCCACCACCACCTGGCACCTGGCGGGCGTGCCGATGCCGGCGCTCAAGCACCTGCTGCCGCTGCTCACCATGTGGGGGCTCTCCTTCGTGATGCTGCTGCTCATGAACGACCTGGGAACCTCGCTGCTCTTCTTCGGTACCTTCCTGGCGATGACCTACGTGGCCACCGGGCGGGTCGCCTACCCGGCGATCGGCGGGGTGCTGTTCGCCGGCGGCGCCGTGCTCGCCTACCTCACCAAGGCCACGGTGCACACCCGCGTCGACATCTGGATCAATCCCTGGACCGACCCCTCCGGCAGCGGCTACCAGATCGTGCAGTCCCTCTTTGCCGTCGCCGACGGCGGGCTGTTCGGGTCGGGGCTGGGGCAGGGGTACCTGCTCTTCCAGAACGGCGAGCCCATCATCCCCGCGCTGCACACCGACTTCATCTTCTCCGCCGTGGCCGAGGAGCTGGGGCTGGCCGGCGCCGCCGCCCTGATCATCATCTACATGATCCTCTGCTACCGGGGCTTCAAGGTGGCTGCCGCCAGCGGTGACGGTTTCTCCAAGCTGCTGGCCGCCGGCATCGCCGCCGCCCTGGGCCTGCAGACCTTCGTCATCATCGGCGGCGTGATCAAGCTGATCCCGCTCACCGGCATCACCCTTCCCTTCGTCAGCTACGGCGGCAGCTCCATCGTCGCCAACTACGCCGCCCTGGCGCTGCTGGTACTCATCAGCCAACGCACCAACCGGGAGGCGACGGCGTGAATTCGCGCATCCGGACGGTCTTCCTGGCGATGGCGATCGCCTTCGGCGGCCTGGTGGCCATGCTGGCGTGGTGGCAGGTGGTCCAGGCGGACAACCTCGCCGACAATCCCCTGAACACCCGCAAGGTCTTCGCCCAGATGCGCATCGAGCGCGGCCTCATCCTCGACGACGCGCGCCACCCGCTGGCGGAGAACCGCAAGGAGGGTGACTTCTATTACCGGGAATACCCCGCCGGCGACCTGGCGCCGCAGCTGGTCGGCTACAACGATCCCGTCTACGGGCGGTCGGGGCTGTAGCTCTCGCAGAACGATTACCTCACCGGCACCGCCGACGAGGTGAAGCTGCTCAACCTGCTGGAATCGGTCACCGGGGGCAGCGAGCAGGGCGCCGACATCCGCCTCACCCTCGACCGCCGCCTGCAGCAGGTGGCGATGGAGAAGTTGCAGTCCCTGGGCAAGCGGGGCGCCGTGTTGGTGCTGGATGCCCGTAGCGGCGCCGTGCTGGCGATGGCCTCGGTGCCCAGCTACGACCCCAACCTGCTGGAGGAGAACTGGGACAGCCTCGAGGCCGACCCGGCGGCGCCGCTGCTGAACCGGGCCACGCAGGGCCTCTATACCCCCGGGTCCGTCTTCAAGCTGGTGACCGCGGCGGCGGCCCTGGACAGCGGCGCCTTCGAGCCCGACAGCCGCTTCAGCGACGAGACCGGCAGCATCGAGATCTACGGCAACACCATCACCAACCTGAACAGGCTGCCCCACGGAGAACACGACCTGAGCGAGGCCTTCGCCCAGTCGGTGAACACCACCTTCGCCCAGGTCGGCGACGAGCTGGGACAGGAGAAGCTGGTAGAGTACATGCAGCGCTTCGGCTTCTACGAGCGGCCGCCGCTGGAGCTTCCCCCGGGAGAAGTCGCCGCCAGCGGCCGCTACGAAAACGGCGCGCTCGCCTCGCCCGGCGCGCAGCTGGACCCGGTACAGGTGGCCTGGACGGCCATCGGCCAGGAGCAGTTGCAGGTGACGCCGCTGATGATGGCCATGGTGGCGCAGGCGGTGGCCAACGACGGCGAGATGATGAGACCCTACGTGGTGGACTCGGTCGTCGACCCCGACGGCATCATCGTCAAGCAGGCCGACCCCGCGCCCTGGAAGCATCCCATCAGCGCCGATACCGCGGCGGAACTCAGGCGGATGATGGTCAAGGTGGTGGAGGAGGGCACGGGCGAGCAGGCACGAACCAGCAAGGTGCGTATCGCCGCCAAGACCGGCACCGCCGAGGTGGAGGGCCGCCGTCCCAACGCCTGGTTTGCCGGCTTCGCCCCCGCGGACGACCCCCGCATCGCCATCGCCGTGGTGGTGGAGGACGCCGGCTACGGCGCCGACGTGGCGGCGCCGCTGGCGCGGGACGTCATCCTGGCGGCGCTGGGGCTATAGCGGCCGGGTTGCCGGCCTGGAAACGGCCGGCGGCCGCCGGAGGTGGCGGCCGGTAATATAATTTATTGATCGTTGCCGAATGACCCGGCGCCACGGGCGTCGGCGCACGCGAGTGAAAGGAAGAGACACGGCCCGCATGTTCGACAACCGCTACGAGATCATCCGCCGCCTGGGAAGCGGCGGCATGGCAGACGTCTACCTGGCGCGTGACACGCACCTGGAGCGCCGGGTGGCGATCAAGGTGCTCTACAAGCGATACGCCGACGACGAGGAATTCGTGGCCCGCTTCCGGCAGGAAGCCAAGGCGGCCGCCGGCCTCAACCATCCCCACATCGTCAGCATTTACGACCGCGGGGGGGCCGAGGGCAGCTACTACATCGCCATGGAGTACCTGGGCGGCAGGAACCTCAAGCAGATCATCAACGAAAGGGGGCGGCTGGAGCCGCGGCAGGCCATCGATATCGCCGCCCAGATCCTGGAGGCGCTGCGCTTCGCCCACAAGCACGACGTCATCCATCGCGACATCAAGCCGCACAACATCGTCGTCAACGGCGACGGCCAGGTGAAGGTGACCGACTTCGGTATCGCCCGCGCCGGCTCCGCGGCGCGCATGACCGAGACGGGCTCCATCATCGGCACCGCCCAGTACCTCTCGCCCGAGCAGGCGCGGGGACAGGAGGTATCACAGGGCTCGGACCTCTACTCGGTGGGTATCGTGCTCTACGAGATGCTCACCGGCCAGGTGCCCTTCGAGGGGGAGAACCCGGTGGCCATCGCCCTCAAGCAGATCAACGAGGCGCCGGTGCCGCCCCAGGTGCTGGCGCCCGACATCCCGGACAACCTCAACACGGTGGTGATGAAGGCGCTGGCCAAGGACCCCCGCAGCCGCTACCGGGACGCCGACGAGTTCCTCGAGGACCTGGAGCGCTGCCGGCGGGACCTGCCGGTGGCGCCGCCGCCCGCCGTGGACGAGGAGGCCCCCACGCAGGTGATCGGGGCGGCGGAGGTAGCCGCCGCGCGGGGCCGGCCGCGCCGCAAGCGCCGCCCCCTGCTGTACGCCGGGCTGGTGCTGGCGATCCTGGCCTTCGCCGCGCTGGCGATGACCGCGTACTATTACACCTTTTCCGGCCGCGGCGTGCCGGTGCCGGACGTGGTGGGGCTCGACCAGGAGCAGGCGCAGCAGGTGCTGCGCGCCGCCGGTTTCGAGGTGGAGATCGAGGCCAGGGAGTACAGCGACACCGTGCCCGAGGGCAGGGTCATCAGCCAGGATCCCGCCGCCGGCGAGAAGCTGAAGGAGGGGGGCAAGGTACGGCTGGTGGTGAGCCGCGGCAGCGGCAAGGTGCAGGTGCCGGACCTGGTGGGACAAACCGCCGACTACGCCGAGGCGAAGCTGGCGGAGCTGGAGCTGGAACCGGAACGCCAGCCGGACCAGTATTCCGACACCGTGCCCGCGGGCTCGGTGATGTCCCAGGACCCGCCGGCGGGCACGGAGGTGCAAAAGGGCTCCCGGGTCAAGTACGTCGTCAGCAAGGGGCCGGAGCCGCCGGCAGCGGTGACGGTGCCCGATCTCGGCGGGCTCACCGTCGAGGAGGCCCGCGACCGCCTCGCGGCCTCGGGCCTGGCGCTGGGAAGCGTCAGCGAGGTGTACTCCAGCTCCATACCCGCGGGCGAGGTGATCAGCCAGAACCCGGCCGCGGGCCAGTCCGTGGACGAGGGCACGGCGGTGAGCATCGTCGTCAGCAAGGGGCCGGAGCCGCCGTCGACGGTGACGGTGCCGTCGGTGGTGGGCAAGACCGAGGCGGCGGCCGGGGCCGAGATCTCCGCCGCCGGCCTGACGCCGGTCACCAACCCGGTCCCCGCGCCCACGCCCGCGGACGTGGGCAAGGTGATCAGCCAGAACCCGGCCGCGGGCGCCGACGTCAGCCCGGGCTCCACGGTGGTCATCGACGTGGGCACCTGAGGCCGCGGCACCGCATCTGGCGTAGCCGCCGGCGCATTTGCTAGAATCGCCACAATCGGCCGCCGCCTGCGGCCCCCGATGAAAGCGTTCCGGATGCCAAGCATTGAAAAGCTGAGGCAGCTCTACAGCACCAGGATACGGAGCCTCTTCGACCCCTTGACGGCCGCCATCGGCCGCTCGGGCATCACCCCCAACCAGTTGACCGTCGCCGGTCTGCTGCTGGCCGCGGTCACGGCGGTGCTGGTCTGGTACGGCCGCTTCTACGCTGCCGCCGCCACCTTCACCGCCGGGGGGCTGATGGACATGCTCGACGGCGCCGTGGCGCGGTTGTCCGAGAAGGTGACCCCCCTGGGAGCGTTCATCGATTCCACCTTCGACCGCCTGGGCGAAGGCATGGTGCTGACCGCCATCGCCCTCTACTACGCGCGCGACGACAACCTCCCGATGGTGGGGGCCGCCTTTGCCACCATGATCGGCTCCTTCTTGGTGAGTTACACGCGCGCCCGCGCCGAGGCACTGGGGCTCGACTGCAAGGTGGGGCTGATGACGCGGGCCGAGCGGATGGTGCTGCTGGCGGTGGGGCTGGCCCTCCAGCGGTTTGGTGTCCTGGTTGTGGTGATGTATATTTTAGCTGTACTGACGGCGGTAACGGTGCTGCAGCGCATCCTGCACGTGCGCCGCCGGTTCCAGGAAAAGCAAAGGGAAGGAGCGGCGGGGGACGCTCCTGCCGTCACCCCTTCCCCAAAAACCGATAGCGGAGGTCGACAACCGTGAGCAAGGGCAAGTCGAAAGAAGTGAGAGTGGCCATCATCGGCGTCGGCAACTGCGCCTCCTCCCTGGTGCAAGGGGTGGAGTACTACAAGCAGGCGAAGGACTCGGATACGGTGCCGGGCCTGATGCACGTCAACCTGGGCGGTTACCACATCCGCGACATCAAGTTCGTGGCCGCCATCGACATCGACCGTAACAAGGTGGGCAAAGACCTGGCGGAAGCCATCTTCGCGCCCCCCAACAACACGGTGAAGTTCGCCGACGTGCCCAAGACCGGCGTCAAGGTGGCCCGCGGCATGACCCACGACGGCATCGGCAAGTACATGCGGGAGATCATCGAGAAGGCCCCCGGGCCCACCGACGACATCGTGGGCCTGCTGAAGAAGTCGCGCACCGACGTGGTAATCAACTACCTGCCGGTGGGCAGCGAGGAGGCCACCAAGTGGTACACGGAGCAGGTATTGACCGCCGGCTGTGCCATGGTCAACTGCATCCCGGTCTTCATCGGGCGCGAGGACTACTGGCAGGGACGTTTCCGCGAGAAGGGCCTGCCGATCATCGGTGACGACATCAAGTCGCAGGTGGGCGCCACCATCGTCCACCGCACCCTGGCGCGGCTGATGCTCGACCGCGGCGTGCGCCTGGAGCGCACCAGCCAGCTCAACGTCGGCGGCAATTCCGACTTCATGAACATGCTGGAGCGCGACCGGCTGGAGAGCAAGAAGATCTCCAAGACCAACGCCGTCACCTCGCTGCTGGACTACGAGATCGGCGACGACAACGTGCACATCGGCCCCAGCGACCACGTGGCCTGGCTGGAGGACCGCAAGTGGGCGTACATCCGCCTGGAGGGGCGCTCCTTCGGCGACGTGCCCCTGAACATCGAGCTGAAGCTGGAAGTGGTGGATTCGCCCAACTCGGCGGGCATCGTCATCGACGCCGTGCGCTGCGCCAAGCTGGCGCTGGACCGGGGCATCTCCGGCACGCTGGAGGGGCCCTCGTCGTACTTCATGAAGTCGCCGCCGGTGCAGTACCCGGACGACGTCGCCCGCAACCTCACCGAGGAGTTCATCGCCGGCAAGGGCAAGAAGTAATTCCGCGGGGGGCGTCCGCCGCCCTCCGCCCGCTCCCAACCACCCCCACCCCTGCCCCGCCTTGCAGGATTAACGTCCGCCGACGTCGAAGAGCGTCCATATTTCACATATAGGCATATGCATATACGCTCTAAGAGGAGGCGGTCATGAAAACCAGCAAGACCATATCCATCATCATCGTCATCGTCGGCCTGATCCTGATAATACTTCCCTTCGGGTACAAGATGTTCGACCGCGCTTCGGCCGGCGCCGACATGATGGCCGACTTCGAGCCGGTGCTGACGCGGGACAACGTCAACACCTTCCAGGGCCACATGCAAACCTTCGCCGGCATGCAGCAGGACCTGAACAAGATGCTGCCCGCCCTGGCCCAGCAGATGGGCATGTCCGTCGACGACCTCAACAAGATGATCGGGGAACAGTTCCCCGACCTGGCCTACGGCATGCAGCAGATGGACACCATGGGCGGTGACTTCAATACCGTGGTCAGCGTCATGGACCGGAACGTGGACAACTTCCAGAAGGCCAACGAGCTGCCTATGAGGAACATGCCCTGGTACTTCGTGGTCGCCGGCGCCATCTTCGTGGTCCTCGGCGGCATCCAGCTGGTGATCACGAAGAGCTGAGCCCCGTCAACGTACGTCAACCGGCACGGGCGGCGGCCGCGGGGCCGCCGCCCTTCCATTGCCGCCGCTTCCTTTTTCCGTTAATCTCATGACGTGAAGGAGTCGGAGCAAAAGCTCAAGGTGGGGCTGGTCACCCCCTACGCCTGGACCTCCCGCTGGGGGGTAAACCGCTTCATCCGCGGGCTCGGCGCCGCCCTGGAGGAGAGGGGCCACGAAGTGGCGGTGATCGCCCCCGCCGAGGAGCGCAACGGGGCGCGCAGCGTCCGCCGGCGCCTGCGCCTGGAGAAAAAGGCGGCGCGGGAGCGGACGCACCGGGGAGCGGCGCTCTCGCTGCCGGAGCCGGAGCCGGAGCCTCCCCTGCGGGTGATCAAGATTCCCGGCACCTTTCGCGTGCCCTACAGCGAATACCTGGCCAACCTGGCGCTGCCGCACGAGGTGACCGAGCGTCTCGACGAGCTGCTGGCGGCGGAGGACTTCGACATCCTGCACCTGCACGAGCCCTACCCTCCCAGCCTGCCCTTCACCGCGTTGCGGCTGGCGCGCTGCCCGGTGGCGGCCACCTTCCACACCGGCGGCGAGCGCTTCCTCAGCAACCAGCTGATGCGGCCGGTGGTGGCGCGTTTCTTTGCGCGCCTCGACGCCCGCATGTGTACCACGCAGCAGACACGCCGCATCGTCTCCGGGCATTTCCCGGGCGAATACACGGTGATTCCCGCCGGCGCCGATACGCGCCGCTTCCGGCCGCCCACCGCGGAACCCGGCGGGCGGCCGCTGTTTCTCTATGCCGGTTGGGGGGAGCCCCGGCGCTCCCTGGCGCTGCTGTTCCGCACCCTGAGGCTGCTCCCCGACGACGTGCCGCCCTTCTAGCTGGCGGTGGTGGGCGCCGAGCCCATGCCCCGCAGCGCCCGGCTGGGAGTGCCGCGGCGGCTGCGGCAGCGCATCGACTTCACCGGCTTCATCGGCGGCCCCGACCTGCCGGACCACTATGCCCGCGCCGAGGTCCTGTGCGCCCCCCACGCCACCGGGGGCCTGGCCACCGCGGTCCTGGAGGCGATGGCGGCGGCCACGGCTGCCGTCCTGCCGGGGCGGGGCGGCGTTCGCGAGCTGATACGCGAGGGTGAAGAGGGCCTGCTGCTGGACCCGCCCCTCTCCTACAGCCTTGCCGCCGGCCTGGTGGACCTGCTGGACAACCCGGCGCTGCGGCGCTCGCTGGCGGAGTCCGCCGGCCGGCGCGCCGCGAACATGTCCTGGGAAAAGGTGGTGCCGCGGGTAGAGGATTCCTACCGGCGCGCCCACAGCCGCCGCAGTCCGCGCCCCTCGCACCAGGCGATCGCCTCTCCCCTGGGCGACCGCATTCTCGCGGACCTGCACACCCACACCAGCTATTCCTCGGACTGCTCGATGTCGCCGGCAGAGCTGCTCGCCGCCTGCCGCGACTCGGGCATCGAGGTAGTGGCGGTCACCGACCACAATACCATCGAGGGGGCGCTGGAGGCGGCTTCACTGGCGGGCGACGACATCACGGTGATCGTGGGCGAAGAGGTCAAGACCACCGAGGGCGAGATCATCGGCCTCTACCTGGAGCAGGAGGTGCCGGCAGGCCTTTCGGTGGAGGAGACGATCCGCCTCATCCGGGAACAGGGAGGCCTGGTCTACGTGCCCCACCCCTTCGACCCACTGCATCTCACCCCCTCCTACGAAACCCTCTCGCGCAACGCCGCCGACATCGACATCGTCGAGGTGTACAACCCGCGCATCACCTTCACCTCCTTCAACGAGAAAGCGCGCCGACTGGCGCGCAAGTACGACATCCCCGGGGGCGCGGGCAGCGACTGCCACGTGATCGAGGGAGTGGGCACGGCCATGCTGTCGCTGGGACGCTTCCAGACGCCGGCGGAGCTGCTGGCGAGCCTGCGGCGGGCCGACATCATCCGCAGCCGCCACAGCCCCCTCTACCTGCACTCGCTGAAACTGCTGCGCAGCGCCCCGCTGGCGCCGGGCCACAGGAGCTGAGCGGGCCGCGACTCAGCCGACGACGGCTTCGCCCTGCCGTGAGGGCACCCGGCCCAGGGTGACCAGGAAAGCATCCACCACCGCGGGGTCGAACTGGGTGCCGGCGCAGCGGCGCAGTTCCGCCACCGCCCGTTCCTCGCTGAGCGCCTTGCGGTACGGGCGGTTGGCGGTCATGGCCTCGAACGAGTCCGCCACCGCGAGCACCCGTGCTCCCAGGGGGATCTCCTCGCCGGCGAGGCCGTCGGGATACCCCCTGCCGTCGAAACGCTCGTGGTGGTGCCGTACCGCCCCCTTGACCGCCGCCGGCATGTTCACCGGCTCCAGGATCCGCGCTCCCACCACCGGGTGCTTGCGCATCAGCCGCCACTGCTCGGGTGACAGCTGGCTGGGCTTGCCGAGGATGCGGTCGGAGATGCCGATCTTGCCCACGTCGTGCAGGTAGCCGGCAAACCTGAGTTCCTCCACTTCTTCTTCCCCCAGCCCCAGCTGCCGGCCGATCATCACCGCGTAGCGGGAAACCCACTCGGAGTGGCCGTGCGTGGAGGGATCCTTGGCGTCGATGGCCGCCGCCAGCGAGCGGATGGTGCCCAGGAAGGCTTCCTCCAGGTCGCGATGGGTGAGGGCGTGGGCCACCGTCTTGGCGCCCTGGTTGACGATCGTCTGGCAGGTGGCGGCCTTCTCGAAGTCCAGGGGAGCGCGGTCGCGCCGGCGCTGCTCACCGATGCAGACCACGCCCAGCGCCTCGCCCTCCACCACCAGGGGATAGAGCAGCAGCGTGGCCGCGCGCTGCATCATGTGGCGCTGGGCCCCGGAAAGCTCCCCTTCCCGGGCGCCCTCCTCCCTCGTCACTATCACCGCCTTGCCGGTCTCCACCGCCTGCCGGTGGTCCGGCAGCTCCGAGAGCGGCAAGGCCCTGCCGATCGCCGGCTCCCAGTCCATGTCCCGCACCGGGTACGCCGCCACGATGCTCAGGCTCTCCTTCTCGTCGTCCAGCAGCGAGACGCGGCAGAAGGTGGCATCCACCGCCTCGGCGATACGCACGGCGAGCACCTGCAGCACCTGTTCCAGCTTGAGCGACGAGGAAACGGTGGAAGAAACGTCGAGCATCAGCTCCAGCTTGCGGGCGCGCTCGCGCTCGGCGTTCAGCGCCCTCTCTTTCTCGCGGCCGATACGCAGGCGGTAAGTGCTGAGGCCCACGCCCGCGGCGATAAAGAGAGCCGCGTGGCCGGCCACTTCCAGCGCCAGCGCCGGGCGCGCCCACGAGACCACCACCAGCTCGGGCGAGGAAGCCAGCAGGTAGACGACGGTGGAAAGCAGGGATGCCTCCACGGCGCTGCGCCAGGAGAGGTGCATGGCGGCGATGCCGATGGGGATGAAATATGCGAGGTAGTAGAGGTCCTGGACGCGGCGGGAATGGACGAAGAGGATCTGGAAGATGCCGAGAAAGCCCAGCACGAGCACGATCGCCACCACCGACGTGTGCCACGCGTAGCCGCCGTCCCTTTCCCCGGCGGCCTCGGGCGTGAATGCACCAGCAGTCACTTGCTCGGCCCCCATATCAGCCTCTCGTGTTTCCCGGGCTCGAATCGCGGACCGCGGAGCGCCACCGCTCTCCGCCGCGCGGCAAAAAAGGCGGCCTCCGCCGTCTTATGCTCTAATCGGCACTGCCGCGGGGTCGCTTGAGCGCTGCGGTTTGCCCGCGGCCGGTACGGGTATTCTCAGGAGTGATCGCCCTCCACGCTTTCGCGAAGACATGAAAAAAGTCCTTGCAACCAGGCTGCCGGCGGTGATCCTGCTCGCCGCCTCGCTGCTGTTCATGCCGGCATGCGACAGCGGGGTGCCCGCCCGCCATCCCTACGGGGTCTACAGCCCCGGCTCGCTGCAGGAGGGCCCCCCCGACGCCGGCCAAGAAACGATCCGTGCACTGGGGCTGGACGACGCCGCGGCGTACGCCGACTACAACCTCGACCTGATGTCGGAGCTGGGCATAAGCTGGGTGCGCCTGGACTTCATCTACGACGCTGGTCGCTTCCAGGATCCCGAGTATATCGACAGGGTGCGTGAGCGCGGCCTGGAGGTGGTAGGAAACGCCCGCCCGGTGGCTACCGCGCCGGGAGACATCGAGGCCTTCGCGGGAGAGCTGGCGCGCCTGGTTCACCGCTACCCCTGGATCAAGACCTGGCAGATCGGCAACGAGCCCAACCTGGGCTGGAAACCGGGAGACTATGCCGCTCTCTTTGCCGCCGGCCAGCGGGTGGTGCGCGCCGAGTGCCCCGACTGCCGCGTCGCCCTGGGCGGCGTGGCGTCGCTCTACGGCGGCCGCGCGGCCGCGCTCGGCTACTACCGGCGCCTGTTCGACGCCCTCGACGGCGAGCGCTTCACCGGCGCCCCCTTCGATGTCTTCGACCTCCACTACTACGGCGCCGCCGGCGCCGCTGCCGACATGGTGGCGGCGCTGGCAGACTACCAGCAGCTGCTCGCTGCCCGCGGCTATGCCGACGCGGTCGCTTACTGGGTCACGGAGACCTCCACCACCACCGGGTCACCGCAACCGCCGCCGGTGGTACCCACCCAGAGCGAGGAGCAGCAGGCCGCCGAGCTGGTGAGCCGGTTCGTCGCCATGCTGGGCGCCGGGGTGGAGCGGATCGCCTGGGCGCGCCCGTACGAGAACTACCGCTACAACGGCACCGATGACGGTTACTACGACCACAACGCCCTGGTCTACAACGGCCTGGGCTCCGAGGCCGCCCGCGGCATCCCGGCGGGCACCAGGAAGCTGGCGTTCCACGCCTACCGGCTGCTGGTGGAGAAAACCGACGGGTTCGAGGCGGTGGAGCGACTGGGGCCGGGCCGGTACCGCTTTCGTTTCGGCGACGACCGCCCGCCGGTCTACGTGCTCTGGGGTGAAGGGGCTGCGGACATTGAACCGGGGTCGACGCTGCTGATCACCAGCCTGGATGGATCGACGCAGACGCTGCCCGCGAACGAGCTGATCCTCGGGCAGGAGCCCGTTTTCGCGGAACGGACCGCCGATGAAGGTGACCGGTGATTCGCCAGGCAGGAGATGGTGGGCGTACCTGGATTCGAACCAGGGACCTCATCCTTATCAGAGATGCGCTCTAACCGACTGAGCTATACGCCCTCCCGGGACATGCGTCCGGGCTGATAGTTTAGCCAAAGAGGGCTGCCCCTGACAAGTCGCCGCCGCTGCCGCCCGCGACTGGTAAGGACGGCGCTCCTCTTCTATAATAGGTGAGCAGAGGTGATTGCCTTGAAGAAGATGGTCCTGTACGGAATCAGCTTCGACGTCATCGGCAAGCAGCCGATAATCCTGCTGAAGACCGCCGACGCCAACAAGTTCCTCCCCATCTGGATCGGCCACCAGGAAGCGGCGGCGATTCTCATGAAGCTGCAGGGCACGGAGCTGCCGCGGCCGATGACGCATGACCTGATGACCTCCATTCTCTCGCACCTGGACGTCCAGCTGCTCAAGGTGACCGTCACCGAGCTCAGGGAGAATACTTTCTACGCGCTGCTGACGCTGAAGTTCGACTCGGAAGAGGTAGAGGTCGATTCCCGCCCCAGCGACGCGCTGGCGCTGGCAGTGCGGGCGGACGCCCCCATCTTCGCCGCCGACCGGCTGGTGGAGGAAAACGCCATCGAGTTCGACCACGAGGTGGAGGACGAGGAAGAAGTGGTCCAGCGTTTCCGGGAGTTCCTGGACAACGTGGACCCGGGCGACTTC
>JAJRWQ010000120.1 GCA_024276735.1 Actinomycetes bacterium | reverse complement strand
TAGTTCAGCGGATCCGGCGGATCCGGCGGATTGTTGGTGATGTTCACGTCCACGGTCAGCAGGCCGTTGTTGTAATCGGCGAGACTGGCCCAGTAGACGTTGCCGAGGGAGGCCGCCAGCTTGTTGTCGGGCGGCAGCCACTCGGCCTTGACGCTCACGTGAGGCTCGGTGCCGTTCCAGACGACGGGAGCACCCACGAGCGACAGCCGGGCGGTGTCATACGCCCAGGGGGCCGTCTGCACGAAGGCGCGCGGACGGGCCGCGGGACCAGGCGTGTTGTCCGGGTCGCAGTTCGGGATGCTGGGATCGTCCGTGTAGGGATCCGGATCCACGTAACCCGGGGCATCGTCCGGCGACGGGTCTGTCGGCAGATTGTCGCAGTACAGGCCGTCGTCAGCTTCCCAGTCGTCCTCCCAGGCGAGCATGCCGCCGTGGAGCACTTCCGCGTCGGTGAAGCCCATCTGCGCCGCTTCCAGGGCGGCCCAGGACGCGCGGTAACCAGTCTGGCACAGGAAGATCAGCTTGTCGTTCTGCTTGATCATGCCGTCGGCCACCAGGGCGTTCAGGTAGTCACCGAAGTTGGGGTTCTCCTGCATGCGCAGGTTCCAGAGAGACGCGAAGGGAACGCCGGCCCAGTGGAAACCGATCCAGTACGGATCAGCGATCGCTTCTTCGTGGGTGCCGTCGGGCCAATCCCAAACCGGGTGACCGGTGTTGGTGTCGGTGTAGAGCGGCAGACCCAGGGCGATCTGCATCGGGCAGACGTCCGCCAGGTACTCGAACTGGGAGCGCACGTCGATGATGTGCACGTTGGGCGCCGTGGCGTTGCCGTGATTGGCATCATTGGCAAGCAGGGCGTCCAGGTCTTGAACCAGGATGATCGAATTGAAGCTGCCGGGGCCCGGAAGCGGCGCCGGAGTGAAGCCAGGCACCGGGGGCGGCAGCGGTTCGCCGAGGCCATAAGCGCCACCGGAGGATATCGGTCCGCTGATGGCGATGGCGAGAATCACTAACAGGGCAAAAGGCACCAACACCATCAGGCGCCGGGTGCCCACCCTCTTGAACACCTTCATCCCCAAACCTCCTAGTAGTTTGTCGGGGTTTACAATAGCCCCCCGCCGGTTCGTAAAAAACCACCACCTCCTGTCGTCTAAGAGCCGGCACTCCATTTCTGATATATTCGTATACTATAATATAGCTGATAAAGTTTTTTTCAATGATGCAATTTAAGCATACAACTAATTAAAAATAACCAAATGGCCGGGCGACATCCTTTTTCTACGCCCATCAGCAGCGCCGGGGAGGGGGTACCAAACGCAAGGCGTAGTGATGGCAACAGGACAAAAGGTGTTGCCGAAGCCGGGGTCGGTTCTTGTAGAATTGGCATTCCCGGCTTGACCGGGCAGCCGGGGCCATGGCGGTGAAACAGTAGGGGATTTCACTGAATCTGCATGAAGGTTATTGACCACTTGCGAATAATATAATAGTATGTAGCTGGAAACCATCGTATTCTGATAACATTATTAGGCGATATTTCCAGCCAAGCGGGAGGAAATGTGGACCCGGAAATCAGAGACGGCATCTACCGCATGCACGCCCAGATCTGCAAGGCACTGGCGGACCCGAAGCGCCTGCTGATCATCAACGACCTGCGTGACGGGGAAAAGACGGTTGGCGAACTCGCCGACTCCCTGGAGCTGCCGCAGGCCACCGTCTCGCAGCACCTGGCCATCCTCCGGCAGCGGTCGCTGGTTTATTCCCGCCGCCAGGGCGTCCACGTCTTCTACCGCATCTCCAACGACAAGGTCACCCACGCTTTCGACCTTTTACGCGAGGTGATGGAAGAGCAGATGGCCAAGGAGCAGCAGCTGCACGAGGCCTACCGGGAAGCGGCCAGCGCCGAGTAACCTTCCCTCCGCTTCCACTCCCCCCCTTTCGCCATTCTCCGTGCTCCACCCCCTGAACGGTCACGCCTGCAGCACCGCGTAGGCAGCACCGTCTCTCGCCGTTGCCGACGTTAAATATCTTCCTTGCTGGAAACCCGCCGCGCGCCGCACGCCTGCATGGTGGCGCCGGTCGGGGCGCCGATGCTAGACTTGGAACCCGGCCGCTGCGCCGCTTTCGGCAACCAGGCAAGGAGGCTCCATGTCTGCCGAACCCGAACCCGGGGAGGCCCGCCGCCCGGCTTTCACGCTGCTGGGAAGCGGGGGCTGGATTCCCACGCAACGCCGCGAAACCACCTGTGGCCTGCTGAGCCTGCCCGAAGCGCTGTTCATCTTCGACGCCGGCACCGGGCTGTCACGCATGCTGGAGCCGCGCTTTCGCGAAGAGCTCGCGGGCAGCCGCGAAGTGCATCTCTTCCTGAGCCACTACCACCTGGACCACGTGGTGGGCCTCTTCTACCTGCCGGGGATCTTCCGCGGGACTGCCGTGCACCTGCATCCGCCGGCAGCGGACATCACCGGCCGCGACCCGGAGGCGATGCTGGCGACCGTCATCGGCAAGCCCTTCAGCCCCCACGGTATCGGGGAGATGCCGCTGGAGCTGCTGATCGAACCCCTGGGCGGCGGCAGCCACCAGGTGGCCGGCATGAACGTCGCTGTGCGCCGCCAGCAACATGCCGATCCCTCGGCGGGGTTCCGCGTCGACGACCTGCTGGTATTCGCCACCGATACCACCAGCGACGAGGAGACGGCTGCCTTTGCCCGCGGCGCCGCCCTGATGGTGCACGAAGCCTGGATCGACGGCATCGAGGAGGAGGACCCGGAAACCGAGCACATCGCCCGCGAGGCTTACGTCGCCCACACCTCGGCGCGGCAGGCGGCGGCGCTGGCAGCGGCGGCGGGAGTGGGCCGGCTGGTGCTAAACCACCTCAACCCCTTGCGGGGAGACGGCTATCACCGGCAAATGCTCGCCTCGGCGCAGAAGATCTTCCCCGCGACCGCCATCGTCGAAGACGGCGAGTGGCTGGAGCTTTGAACGGCTGCGCCCGGCGCCGGTGCCACCGGCCCGCGCGGCAACCCTAGCAGGGAGGCAGCTGGCCGCGGCGCGCCAGGCGGTCATTCCTCCAGGCGCCGCCGGCGCCGTACCGCGAAGGCGATCACCGCCCCGCCGACGGCCACGGCGAACAGCAGGCCCGCCGCCCAGCCGATGTACTGGTTGATGCGCCGCCAGCTCTCGCCGAACAGGTAGCCGCCGGTGATCAGCAGCGAGGAGGCGATCACCGCGCCGGGGATGTCCCAGGCCAGGAATTTCGCGAAGGGCATCCTGCCGATACCCGCGGTCATGGGAGCAAAGACCTTCACGAAGGGAACGAAGCGCCCGATGAAGACGGTCTTGCCGCCGTGCCGGAGAAAGTAGTCCTTGGTGGTGTCCAGGTAGCTCTGCTTGAACCGGAAGTAGCGACCGTAGCGGCTGATCACCCGGTAGCCGCCGCGGCGGCCGATCAGGTAGCCGGTGATGTCGCCCAGCACCGCCCCGCTGATGGCCGCCGGGTAGAGGTAGGCCAGCACGAAGGTTCCCTTGGCCGCCAGCAGGCCGGCGATCACCAGCGTCCACTCCCCCGGGGCCACCAGGCCGGTGAACGCCGAGTTCTCCAGGAAGGTCATCACGAACACCAGCAGGTATCCCCAGCTTTCCAGCCATCCCAGGATGATGTCGAGTACCTGCTGCAAGGAACCTCCGGTGTTGACAAGGAACCAGTCCACGGTGGGCAAGCCTCGCGGAGAGCGTACCGCCGGCGCACCCGGGGCCGGGCGCCGCCCCGCGGGCAGCGGTGACGGCCGAGCCACCCTGAGATTAACCCATCGCCGGCGCCGCCGTCCAACGGCACCGGCTGCGCCGGCCTTACTTCACCTGGTAGACGTCGATCGTCTCCACCGGCCCGCGCGCGAGCGACCAGGGAAGCAGCCCGTGAAACTGGTCGTAGAACCCCGCCTGGCTGTCCGGGTCGGTGACCCGCACCGGCCAGGAGCCGGGGTAGGAAACGCTGTCCACCAGGCGCATGCGGCTGCGGAGATCCCCGGAGATGAAGTAGGCGACCAGGTCGCGGCTCACCACCACGTAATCGCCGGTGGCCGGCGAGTTGTCGTCGCGGGTGAGATAGGTGGCGCCGGCCTCCTGCAGGTAGTAGCGCAGGCCGAACTCGCCCGCG
>JAJRWQ010000119.1 GCA_024276735.1 Actinomycetes bacterium | reverse complement strand
TGGACTCCAGCTCTCCGTGGGCGGCGGCATCGCCGCCGCCGGCCGCCAGGTACACTGCCGCGTCGAATCCGTCCCTGCCGGCGGCGGCGATGCCGCCGGCGGGGCCGTCCACTCGTTTCACGGAAACACCGCCGGGAAAACCTGCGCCAGCGCCCCTGCGACTGCCTCCGCACCTGCTTCCTCGCCGGCAATGAGCATTATCTTCGTGATCTCAGGTACCATTGTTTTTCTATACCCCCTGGGCGAGGTTCATATCACCGGGAGCGGGATGGTTTAGGTGTTGGGAAGGGTACTGGGTTGCAGGGTGTTGGCTGCGTTGCGAAGCGGATTGCAGGGGGACAGGGAGGGCGCGGCCGTCCGCTGCCTGGCCGGGAGGTTTCCTGGTCCCGACGCCGGGTTATTAGTCCAGCGTCTTTTCGATCAGCTCCACCAACTTTTCCAGCCGGTAGGGCTTGGCGAGAAAGAGGTAGCCCCGTTCCCCGATCTAGTCGCTGTCCACGGCGTCGCTGTAGCCGCTGGCGAGGATGATCTTCAGGGAGGGTTTTTTCTCCTGCAGCCTGGCGGCCAACTCGACCCCGTTGGCTCCCGGCAGCACCACGTCGCAGAAGGCGAGCTGGAAATCGACGTCCTCGCGCTCGAACAGCGCCAGCGCTTCCTCGGCATCGGCGGCCGCGTAGACACGGAAGCCATGGTGGCTGAGCATCTTGTTGGCCACGGCCCGGAGCGGCTCCTCGTCTTCCACCAGCAGGATGGCGGCGCCGGCATGCCTGCCGCCCGGACTCTTTTCCTCGCGGTCGCCTGCATCGGCGACCGGGGCTTCGCTCTCGGGAAAGTACAGGTGGAAGGCGGAGCCGCGCCCGGGCTCGCTCTCCACCTCCACCCAGCCCTCGTGTTCCCTGACGATACCGTACACCACCGAAAGGCCCAGCCCGGTGCCCTCCTTGCTCTCCTTGGTACTGAAGAAGGGCTCGAAGATGTGCTCGATCGTCCCCTGGTCCATGCCGGCGCCGTGGTCACTCACCGTGAGCCTGACGAAGCGGCCGGCACGCGCCCCGGGAGCGTTCTCGGCATCTGCGGCGGTGACGGATACGTTCTCCACGGCGATGGTGATACGGCCGCCGTCAGGCATGGCGTCGCGGGCGTTGAGCACCAGGTTCATCACCGCCTGTTCCAACAGGTTGGCGTCGCCGTCGATCACGGCCGCGCGCGCCCGCCGCAACAGCACCAGCTCGTACCGCTCTCCCAGGAGCCGGCGCAGCATGCTCTCCAGTTCGGCGAGTACCGAGGCGAGATCGATACGGCCGCTGCGCCGGTCCATGTCGTAACGGCTGAACATCAGCAGCTGCCTGGTGAGGGCGGCGGCCCGCTCGCCGGCGCGCAGGGCTTCCTCGAGGTCGATTCTCGCTGCCTGCCGGTCGTCGAGGTCCATCATCGCCAGCTCGATGAAGCCCTGGATGGCGGTGAGGTAGTTGTTGAAGTCGTGGGCGACGCCGCCGGCGAGCTGGCCGATGCTCTCCATCTTCTGCGACTGGAGCAGCTGGCGCTCGAGGCGTTTCTGCTCGGTGTTGTCCCTGACGGTCACCAGGCGTACCGGCTCGTCCATGAAGTGGAAATTGCGCCCCTGGACGATGCCAGGGAAGGTGGAGCCGTCGCTTCTCAACCCGGTGGCCTCGTAGGCCGTCTCCGAACCGGAGCGGATGTTTTCCGCTACCAGTGGGCGTGATTCCGGCGCCGCCAGCTCGAGGGCGTCCATGCCGATGGCCTCCTCGCGGTCGTAGCCGAACATCTGCTCGAAGGCCCGGTTGACGTCCAGCAGCCTGCCGTCCTTGTGGACGATCACCGCCTCGGTGGTGGCATCCGAGAGCTGCCGGTAACGCTTCTCGCTCTCCAACAGCAGGCGGTGCGAGCGCGCCAGTTCCTCCCGTGCCCGCAGCGCCAGGATGCCGTAGGCGAGGTCGTTGGCCGTCTCCTGCAAGAGCTCCGCCTCACCGGCGTCGAAAGAGTCCGGCTTGCGGGAGTAGATGTTGAGCGCGGCCAGCACCCGTCCGCCCGATTCCAGCGGCAGGGAAATCGACGAGGCATAGCCGCGTTCAATGGCGGCCTCGCGCCAGGGCTCGTACAAGCGGTTCGCGGCGATATCGTGCACCACCGACGCGGTGCGCTCCCTGATGGCGCTGCCGGTGGGACCACGGCCGCGCTCGTCGTCTCCCCAGGTGATATCGATCTCGTCCAGGTAGCCGTCGACGTGCCCGCAGCTGGCCACCGGGCGCACCGACCGGCGCTCGTCGTCCTCCGCGTAACCCACCCAGGCCATCAGGTAGCCGCCATGCTCCACGATCACCCGGCAGACGTCGGCGAGGAGCTGTTCCTCGCTGGCGGCGCGAACGACGGCCTGGTTGCACTCGGAGAGGACCTTGAGCGCCCGGTTACTACGTAGTCGCGCCTCCTCGGCCTCCTTGCGGGCGGTAATGTCGGTGGCGGTGCAGAGCAGGTTGCGCGGCTTGCCGTCGGAACCCAGCGAGAGCTCTGCCTGGGCATGGATCCAGGTAACCCCGTCGCCGGGAACGGCCAGGCGGTAATCGTGGTCGAAATCCTCTTCACCGGCGGCGGCCTTGAGCAGATCGCTCCATACTGCATCGCGGTCGTCCGGATGCACCCGCTGCTCGACCAACTCGGCCATGGTCGGCGGTGTCTGCGCGTCTATGCCAAACAGCGCGCAGGCGTTTTGCGAGGGCACGATCTTCCCGCTCTCCAGGTCCCAGTCGATGAAACCCATCCCCGATAACCGCTCGGCTGCCAGCAGGCGGCGGCGATTGGCCTCTGCCTCGGTGATGTCACGGGCGACCTCCACCACCGAATCCAGGGAACCGTCCGCCCCCATGATGGGGGAGATGGTGACCTCGAAGATGCGGCCGCTGCGGCGGTCGTCCACGATGCCGGCCCTGGTTTCGCCGGTGGCGACGGCGTCGGCCAGGGGACAGGTCGCCGGCGGCTCGTTGCTGCCGTGAATCACCTGGTGGCAGGGGTATCCCAGCAGTTTCCCGGGCTCCACGCCCACGAATTCCGCCAGTGAGCGGTTGACGCGGAGCAGGCGGTAGTCCAGGTCGCGCACGGAAACGAAGTCGCTGATGGAGTCGAAGGTCTGGTGCCACTCTTCGCCGGCGGCGGCCAGCCGCGCCTCGTTTTCCTTGCGCCGGGTGATGTCGCTGAAGTTGGCGAGGACGGCCTTGCGGCCGCCCCAGTCGATGACGCTGATGCGGTTCTCCAGCCAGCGCACCTCGCCCTCGGGGGTGACGATGCGGCACTCGAAGCTTTCCGGCATCTCCTCGCCGCCGTGCAGTCTCTGGTGCAGGTCCTGGATGATGTGCCGGTCTTCCTCGAGGACGTAATCGAAAGGGTCGCGGGGGATCTGCGAGTCGGCTCCCAGGCCCAGCAGCTTCCTGGCCCCGGGGTTCATGTAGACGATCTCGCCGCCGGCATACACCGAGATGCCCTCCTGCGCCCGCTCGAGCAACGTGAGGTAGCGCCTGGCGGCAGCGGGGTCACCTGTATGATGCTCTCGGTTCATCACCGCTCCACATCGGGCGGGCCCGGGGTGTTGCCTGGGCCGTGATGTCTCTCCCGGGCGGCTGCGTGGACAGGGAAGTCGTGTTCTCTGGACGGACGTATAAACAATATACCCGCACGGCTTTTTTTCATAGTGGCAGTCGTGGGGGCCGGCGGCGGCCGC
>JAJRWQ010000118.1 GCA_024276735.1 Actinomycetes bacterium | reverse complement strand
GCAATAGGGTTTTTCGCGCGGCGAGAGGTCCAGCTCGCCCAGCAGCTGCCGTAGCTGCTCCCGGTAATCATCGCTCTCGATGAGCAGCGCCTCCACGTAGCCCCTGGTCACTGGCCAGCGACGCACCAGGGCCCGGTCGCGCGTCAGCAGCACCAGGCCCTGGTCGCGGCAGTGCGTCAGCAGCTGCCAGTCGGAGAGTGCGGGCCGGTAATCGGCGAAGAAGCCGCAAAGGCGCAGCCACTTGGCCAGGCGGCCCAGCATCGAGTCGCAGAAGAAACGCGGCTCCGCCGGTGGTTGTTCACGGTCCTGGTTCACGGGAACGTTCCATGCGCCTGGTCGCGAGCAAACCCGGATCCCCTCCAAGCATTCATCTACGCCAACGGCCTTCCGCCAAACAAGCGGTGGAGCGAAAAAAATACGGTCAATTGCGACAGGAGAACAGGCAGCGTCGCTGACCGCAGCCGGCACTCACCGTCCGCGACCTTCACTATCAATTATAAGAGACGAAAACAGCAACAGCAGAAAGTGTTATGGAAAAAAGCTGAACCGGCAATGACTGCCGACAAAATCGTCGGCGTGGAGAAAAGTCGGGGAAGCCCTTGCAGGAAGACTGGTACGAAATGAATAGATCGTCCTGGAAACAACGCCGGCAAAGCCGAGCTAGAAAATCGGATGGTAAAAGGGAAAGTTAATCAAGCAACTAGGCACCAAATTCTAAAGCAGCGGTTCTAGGTATAAAAAAACTTGAAAAAATCACTGTGCCCGGGAAACCAGACCACGAGAAATCGCGGCACCGCAATCAACATCATCACTACCGACAAGAGCTACAGAACATGCAATTAGCAACGAACCGGGTGATGAGACAGTGCCAAACGCCATGCCGCAAAGTTAATCGGTAAACAAGAATGATACGCGTGAAAACTTGGTTATCTTGTCAACTTGTTCCAAACAGGGTATTGGTAACGGGATGAGAGACGACAGGTATTCTCTGCCGGGTGGACGACGCAAATGGCTCTCGGCTCATCCTAGGAAGAAAACCAGGGACTGCAAACGGCAGGTGCGGTCCGACGAGGGGGCGGCCGCCTGACAATCCGGATCACGGAAAACCTGGGCAGTAGTATTCCCGGCTGCCCCGTCATCATCCGGCTCTCCCAACGCACGGGAAAAAGAATTGCGCAGTGGCCACTCAGACTGAGCGCGTCTCAGCCGCCGGGCGAGTAGCCCATGGCCTTAGCCAGCCGTAGGTGCCGCTGCGAGCGCTCGTGGTCGCCCAGCGCCTGGGCGCATTTTCCCAGGCAGTAATGGGCGTAGTGGTTGGAGGGATAGCGCTCGAGCACGAACGCGAACTGCTCCGCGGCGCGCTCGAAATCGCCAAAGCCGTAGTAGGCCCGTCCCAGCGCCTCGCGGATGGATGTCTTCTCCGGCTCCAGACGGCTGGCGCGCCTGAGCACCAGCGCCGCCTGGGCAGGATTACGGCTCTCCAGGAACTCCATTCCCCGCTGAAAGAGGCGGTAGGCATCGTCTTTGGGCAAGGATTTACACCTCCAGTGTCCAAATCCATTCTAGCGTTTGTGGGGTGAGCGGAAAAGACTGCGCTTCAGGGTTGGGCAGGAGAAGGGAGTTTTCCATCCGTGCCGGCGGTGGGATTTGGGGACGGCTAGAGGCCGGGGTGGTTTGAACGGGAGTTATCTATCCAATGCCGAACAGGATCGGGGTAGCGGCATGCTGCATGCAACGTTCTGCCGGACCGGATCACGGCTGGTGGGGGCCGGTAAGAAGGACGTCTAAAGGTAAGCAGGTGATTTGGCGAGCAGGGCCGACCGGTGGGAACACGGTGGTAGTCGGACCTGCAGAGTGGGGGCCGCGCATGCAACGAGTCAGTGATGTAGGTGTCTAGAAGAGAGGTTTTACTCGCCGAGTGGTACGGGCAGCAGAGGTCTACCTTGGGAGAACCGGGAAACGGCGCCGGTCATCGGTTCCCGGCGGTGGCGCCCATGAAAGAGGCGTCGACGGGCGAGGGCCGCGAAAGGAGTCATTCCTCCCACCGGGGCTGGATGTGACGGTTGAAAGAGGCAGGCAGGAAAAGGATGGTGTCACTCACAGTGGGCGGCGTACCGCCGAGCAGGGCCGGCAAGATGAGCCGGCGCCGCAGCTGGTTTGGACGATCGCAGGTAACCGGCAAACGGCGCCTTGAGAAAACCATCAACCAGGAAGCCGTCGCCCTCGAAGAGAAAAGCCTCACAGGCCCGGCGAACCACGGGGGTGCCCCCGCGGGTGGTAAACGATTTCAAAACCAAGGTATTCTTCCGATAGACTATCGGCGCCGGCGACGCCGCCTGGCCCAGGCAGCGGGGCCGGGAGAGCCCCCGCCGGCGGCTTGACCACGGCAACCAAGCGGCGCCAGGAAGAGAGAACCAGCAGATGATCGATATCAAGCGGCTGAGAAAGGAAACGGACCGGGTGGCCCGCGCCCTGGCGCGGCGGGGCATCGAGGCGCCGCTGGACCGCTTCCGCGAGCTGGACGGCGAGCGGCGCCGGCTGCTGGTGGCGGTGGAGGAGATGAAGGCGCAGCGTAACCAGGCGTCGGAGGAGATCGCCGCCATCAAGCGCGAGGGCGGCGACGCCGGGGAGAAGATCGCCGCCATGAAAGAGCTGGGGGGCGAGATCAAGCAACTGGAGCAGCAGCTGGGCCGGGTGGAGGAAGAGCTGGACGAGATCGTGCTGGAGCTGCCCAACCCGCCGCTGGACGACGTGCCCGACGGCGAGGACGAGTCGGCCAACGTCACCATCCGCACCCACGGGGAGCCCACCGCCTTCGACTTCGAGCCCAAGCCCCACTGGGACCTGGGCGCGGAGCTGGACATCATCGACCAGGAGCGGGGAACTAAGGTGGCGGAGTCGCGCTTCACCCTGCTCAAGGGGGCGGGCGCCCGCCTGGAGCGGGCGCTGATAAACTTCTTCCTGGACCTGCACACCCGCGAGCACGGCTACACCGAGCTCTTCCCGCCGATCCTGGTGAATAGCGACAGCATGCGCGGCACCGGCCAGCTCTCCAAGTTCGCCAAGCAGGAGATGTACAAGCTGCGCGACGACGATCTCTACCTGAATCCCACTGCCGAGGTGCCGGTGACCAACATCTACCGCGACGAGATCCTGCCGGCGGAGGCGCTGCCGATCCACGTCACCGCCTACCTGCCCAGCTTCCGCCGCGAGGCGGGCGCCGCCGGTCGCGACGCCCGCGGCCTCATACGCCAGCACCAGTTCAACAAGGTGGAGCTGGTGAAGTTCGTGGAGCCGGAGACCTCCGCCGAGGCGCTGGAGCAGCTCACCGCCAACGCCGAGGAGGTGCTCAAGCGCCTGGAGCTGCCGTTCCGCACCGTGGCCCTCTGCACGGGCGACCTGGGCTTCGCGGCGGCGAAGACGTACGACCTGGAGGTCTGGCTGCCCTCTTACGGGGACTACAAGGAGATCTCCTCCTGCTCCAACTTCCTGGATTTCCAGGCGCGGCGGCTGGGGATCCGCTACCGGCCGAAGGGCGGCGGCAAGCCCCGCTTCGTGCATACGTTAAACGGCAGCGGCCTGGCGGTGGGCAGGACCTTCGCGGCGATCCTGGAAAACTACCAGCAGGAGGACGGCAGTATCGTGGTGCCGGAAGCTCTGAGAGATTTCATGGGCTGCGACCGTATCGGCGGTGAAGACCAAGGGGAACGGTGAACGCGGGACAAAGTGAAAATGATCGAAAGATAAAGGCTCAAGTACCGCCGTCGACAGGGCGGCTCGCTGCATATACAGACCCCGGAAACGGGTAATATAACTCTTGATCGGCTCCCGGGCAATGAGGCCACGACAGGCTCACGTCGCGGACAGGATACCCGCACGAAAGGTGTCGTTGCCTTCAAGGGAGCGGGAAGACGGTGAAGAAAAAAACAGGAGAAGCGAGGATCGCATGAGTTCACGGATCGGGTTTCCAGTAAAGATGGCTGCGGCGCTGGTGGTGGCGGTATCGATGCTGCTGGTGATGTCGGCCGCCAGTGGCACCGCAGAGGAGTGGGACAGCAACGGCCCCTTGGGAGGTCAAATTTTAGAGTTCGCGTTCTCCCCCGATTTCAACGCAGACCATACCGTGTTCGTCTCCACCGGTGGTGGCGGCATCTACAAGTCCACCGACAGCGGTGACAGTTGGAAGAGCGTCAACCTGGGAATCACCAACACATACATAAAGGCGCTGGCGGTCTCACCGGCGTTCAACAGCGATCACACCCTGTTCGCCGGCAGCGACGGCGGCGGTGTTTTCAAGTCCACCGACGGCGGTGACAGTTGGAGCGCGGCCAACACCGGCCTCAGCGACAAGAGGGTTTACGCGTTGGCACTGTCGCCCGACTATGCCAGCGACCACACCGTCTTCGCCGGCACCAACGGCGGCGTCTACAAGTCCACCGACGGCGGTGCCAACTGGAGCCAGGCAGGCAGCAGCCTGAATACCACGTACATCTTCGACCTCGCCGTTTCCCCGGGCTTCAGCAGCGACCACACCGTCTTCGCCGGCACCGGCGGCAAGGGTGTCTACAAGTCCACCGACGGCGGCGCCAGCTGGACCCAGGTCAGCAGTTTCAGCAGCCAGTACATCTATGGCCTCGGAGTCTCACCCGACTTCGCCACCGATCACACGCTCTTCGCCGGCACCGGCGGCGCCGGCGTCTACAAGACCACCGATGGGGGCGCCAGCTGGACCCAGGTCAACAACGGCCTCACCACCATGGCCGTGAACGAGCTGGAAGTCTCCGTCGATTTCACGAATGATCACACCGTGTTCATCGGCACCAACGGCGGCGGCGTCTTCAAGACCACCGACGGCGGCACCAACTGGAGCCAAACTCCCGGCAATTTCAGTAACGCACTGGCAGTGGGCCTGTCGCCGGCATTCAAGAACGATCAGCTGGTACTTGCCGGCGCCAGCGGCAAGGGGGTCTACAAGTCCACCAACGCCGGTGGTAACTGGGTAGAGAGCAACGGTGGGCTGAAGGCGGCCCCCATCACCTCCCTGGCGGTCTCGCCGGCGTTCGCCAGCGATCGTACCCTGTTTGCCGGCGGCATCAACCTGGGTATGCGCAAGTCCACCGACGGCGGCGCCAGCTGGCAGACCTTGAGCCTGGGGCTCAGCGCCGGCTACACGGTGAAAGCGGTAGGTTTGACTCCTGACTTCGCCACCTCGCACAAGGTATTCGCCGGCACCGGCGCCAACGGCATCTTCGTGTCCACCGACGGCGGCAGCACCTGGACCGCGGCGAACAACGGCATCTCCAGCACCCAGACCAACGGGTTCGCCTTCTCGCCCGGCTATGCCAGCGACAAAGAGGTGTTTGCGGCCACCTGGAGCGGCGTCTACAAGACCACCGACGACGGTACGTCGTGGACGGCGGCGAACAACGGCATCACCACTGCTAACACATACGATATCGATATCTCGCCCAGCTACACCAGCGATCACACCCTGTTCGTGGCCAGCTGGGGCGGTGGCGTCTTCAAGACCACCGACGGCGGCACCAGCTGGAGCGCGGTGAACAACGGCTTGACCCCGACCAGGATCTACGACGTGGCGGTGAGCCCCGGCTATGCCACCGACAAGACGGTCTTCGTCGGCACCTCCTACGGCGGTGTCTACAAGACCACCGACGGCGGCACCAACTGGAGCGCGGTGAACAACGGCATCGGCAACAACAAGTCCATCCGCGAAATCGCCATCTCGCCCAACTACGCCAGTGACCACACGGTATACGCAGCCGGCGGCGACGGTGCCTACGTATCCACCGACGGCGGCGCCAACTGGACCGCCATCAACACCGGCCTCACCGGTTCCTACTTCTATGCCGTGGGCATCTCTCCCAACTACGCCAACGACGGCTCTGTCTTCGTCGGCGGCAACGCCGGGGTTCACCGGTATCCCGCGCGCAGCTACTACTGGAGCTGGTACGACAACGTCTACATGCGCAACTGGATCCTGATGGCGAACCCGTCCTCGGCCAACGATCTCAAGTTCAAGCTCGCCATCGCCGCCGACAGCGACGTAGCCCTGAACGACGACTTTGGCAAGGGGGCCGGCGTAGTGCCGATGGGCAAGTCGATGACGCCCATGTTCGACGGCGTCATCGGTGGGCCGGTGAAGGTGGTCTCGAAGACCACGGATCCGGCGATAGTCAGCCAGAGAAGCCTGTTCGGCAGTTACTCCCTGGAGGAGATCACCGGCACCGAGTCCTCGCGGCTCTCCGATCATTTCTACTGGTCCTGGTACGACCAGTACAGCCCGGGGATGACCAACTGGGTACTGGTGGCAAATCCCTCGCGGACGGAGACGGTGACCGCCCAGGTGTCTTTCAAGGACGTCAACAGCGGCCAAACGATCTCCCAGACCCAGGACATCGCTCCCGGCAGTAAGTGGACGCCGCAGTTCGACCAGAACATCGGCGGCCCGGTGGAAGTGAAGGCCTACAAGCAGGGCGGCAGCTGGACCACCCAGGCCGATCGCCGCGACGTGATCACCTCCCAGCGGGT
>JAJRWQ010000018.1 GCA_024276735.1 Actinomycetes bacterium | reverse complement strand
GCGCAGGCGGCGGCCACCTTGCGCAGCAGCTCGGTGCGGGCCAGCTGCTTGCGGGTCTCGTCGTAGAGCATGGAGTTCTGCACCGCCATCGAGGCCCGGTCGGCCAGCACCTGGATCAGCCCCCATTCCCGGGCCGAGAAGGCCCGCACCCGCTTGCTGCCTATCTGCAGCACGCCGGCGGTGCGTCCTCCCAGGCGCAGCGGCACCGCCAGCACCGAGCGCACGCCCGAGCTCTCGGCAAAGGGGCACATCTCCTGCTCGTGCCTGGTGATGTCGTCGATCTTCATCGGCGTATCCTCGCGGTAGGCGCGGCCGGCGAGGCCTTCGCCGATCTTCATGGTGATGGGGCCGTCGGAGGCGACGATGCTGCCGGCTGCCGCCCGCGCCACCAGGTACTCTTCCTTTTCGTCGGCGAGCAGGATCATCGCTGCTTCCATCTGCATCACGTCCTGGGTGCGGCTCACCAGCTCGATGAGCACCTCTTCCAGGTCCAGGGAGGCGAGGCCGGCCTCCGAGACCATCTCGATGGCCTCCAGCGACTTGCGCATCATCAGCTCGCTCTCGTAGGCGGAGGCGTTGTCCAGCGCCAGCGCCGCCTGGGCGCCCACGGTGGTGGCGAAGTCGCACTGGTCGCCGGTGAAGCCGCGGCGGCGGTCCGTCTGGCTGAGAATGGCGACACCCACCGCCTTGTTGCCGGTCACCAGCGGGGTCACCAGGCACGAGCGCATCTGCAGGCGCAGCTTGCCGGCGTCGCCGGCGCGGGGATCGTTCTCGGTATCGCCGATGGCCATGGCCTTCTTGTTCTTCACCACCTCGACGGCGCAGTCGAGGTCGTCGTAGGGAACGCGGATCTGCTGCACGTCTTCCTCGCTGAAGTTGCCGAAGGCCGCCGTTCCCACCCATTGCTCGTCTTCCAGCAGCAGCAGGGCGCCGGCGTCGGTGCCGGCCACGTGGGCCAGGCTCTCCAGCACCACCCTGCGGGTATTCTCCAGGTCCAGGCTCGACATCACGGCGCTGCTGATCTTCAGCGCCGCCTCGCGGCTGCGGGTGCGCTGCACCGCCTCGGTCACGTCCAGGGCGATGAGGGTAACCGAGGTGGGAGTGCGGCGGCCCTGCTGCCTGAGGGGGATGGTGTTGATGTTCCAGTAGCTGCTCCTGCCGCGGCGATCGACGAGGTGGAACTCGTGGCTGGGCACCTGGCCGCTGGCGTTCGCGGAACGGTCGAGGAGCTCGGAGAGGCGCTGTGCCGTGCCGGCGGGCAGCAGCTCCTCCAGGGACAGTCCCTCGATGCCCTGCGACTGGTCGCCGGCCACCATGTCGCGGAAGGCGGCGTTGTAGGATTCCACCCGGTAGCCGGGGAAGCGCAAGACGGCATAGGCCAGCGGCGAGCTGGCCAGGGCGTCCCGGGCGGCGCGGATGTTACGCTGCCAGCGGCGGATCAGCACCGCCTTGCCGGCGACGACGAGGCCGAAGAGCCCCACCAGCGGCGCGGTCCACCAGTGCATGGCCTCGCCGTCGACGTAGTGGGCCGAGAAGCAGAGCAGCATCGTGGCCAAGGTGACCGCCACCACCTCCAGCGGGCTCAACAGCAGCGCCGCGGCCACGATGGGAACGGTGTAGAGAAGGTCCAGCCAGGGGGTGTTGGTCGCCGCGTAACCGTGGAGGATGCTGTCCAGGGACAGGGCGATGCCCATGAATACGGCGACGATGAACAGCCGCAGCAGGTGTCCGGCGGGATTGTTTCTGGCTGGGGAAATCATCGTCTGGACGTCCGGGGCGCTCGGGTTCAGGCGCCGCCGTTCCAGCGACGCGCGAGGCCGGCAAGCCCTTCGCGCCAGAAGAGCCGCCAGAATTCCAGGCGCCGTTGGCGCAGGTACTCGGCCCGCCGCCGGGGATCCACCAGCACGTCGCGGGCCTCGTTGAGCTCCTGCATCTTGGCAGTGGCCCAGGCCTGCCGTTCCGGCGGGTACGAGTCAGGATGGTACTTGCGCGCCAGGGTGCGGTAGGCCTGCTCTATGACTTCGGGAGAAGCTTCCTGGTTGACTTCGAGTATGCGGAAGTAGTCTTTCAAGTCCAGTCCGCCGACGGTTTACCTGCCAAATGGTAACGCATCGGCGCCGGGGATTAAAGCGCGGTAACTGCCGGGTGCCGCGGTGGCCAACGATGCGTGCCCCGGCGGAAACAAGCGCCGTGCGCCTGCATGCTCGCCGATGAACCGGAACCGGACGGCGACGGGAATCACCCCGGATTCCTGGCGATGCCTCCCCCTGCCGGCCAACGCCGGCGGGCCGCCGAGTGCCTCCAACGTGCTGCTGCTTCCGCGCAACACCCGGCGCTGCTTCCACTGCTGCAATTGCTGCTGTTGCCGTTTTCCTGTCCGCCCGGTCGCCTCCCGCCCGCGGCCCGCTGCCTGCGGACCGGCCGGCGGCGGTCTACGCGGGCACCTTGATCCGCCCCGTGTCTTCTATACGCCAACCCTTGTAAGACCCGGCTTCGGCTCGGAGATCCGCCGAAGCCAACTCGGCGAAGGAAGTCGATTCCAGCCTGCCGACGAGCGACTGCTGGATCTGCTCCCATACGGGGTGCACCGGGCAGAAGCTCACCCGCGAGCATTCGTCCCTGCCCCGCAGGCAGCGGTTGAGCATGATCGGCTCCTCGATCGCCTCGATCACTTCGAGGAGGTTGATGTCCTCGGGATCGCGCGCGAGCAGCACCCCGCCCTGGTTTCCCCGCTGGGTACGGACGATGCCGGCACGCGCGAGCGTGCGCATGATGGTGGGAAGGTACTTCTCGGGAATGTCTTCGCTGGCAGCGATCTCCCGGGTCTGAACCACGGCTCCCTCGTCCATCTCTGCGAGGTGCAGGATGGCCCTGATTGCGTAATCGGCCTGCCGCGTGAGTTGCATGTTTCACCTCCTCGCCGTTTCCTGGATTTCCTGATCGGAGACGCCTACCGGTTCAGTCGCCCGGACGATTTCCTTCGGCTGGACAACTGACGTCGCCGCCGGGGAGAAGGATATCGTGGCAGCCGGTGCCTGCCTATAGGGGAAAACCACTATTTTTGTTATCGCTTTAACTAATTTGATTAGTTTGGTTTTGTTTGAGCAGGGCCAGGAGTGCCCTTCCTGGCGGAAAAAGCAGGTGGTTTTGGCTTGCCGGGTGCGGCGCAGTCCCTGCCGGCGGGGCCGTGCCCGCTCCTACCAGCGGCGCTCCGTACCCAGCAGCTCGCGGACGTAGCCGACGACACAGATGGGCGAGACCAGGAACTGGTAGACGAGGAAATAGACCGCCAGCCCCCGCAGGTTGCGCCGTATCTTCAGGTTCACGAGATCGAAGACCTGCTTCTGGTAGGTGAGCATCACGGCAATGATCAGCGCCGCCAGCGGCATCACCAGCAGGGTGAAGAAGCCGGCGAGGTAGAAGTATCCCAGCAGCGCCAGGATCACGCCGGGCAGGAAGAAGAGCGTGAAGGCGAGGTCCATGGGCGGGAAGAGCAGGTCGACGGCGACGAAGAAGCCGGCGAAGCCGCGGCGCCGCCAGATCGCTGCCGCGTGGTTCCGCAGCGCCTCGATCATCCCCCGGGCCCAGCGCTGCCGCTGGCGGAAGAAACGCCGGTACCCCTCGGGCACCCGGGTGAAGGCGATGGCGGTGGGCTCGTGCCCCACTGACAGCCCCTCTGCCAGCAGTGCCCAGGTGAGCACGATGTCTTCGCCGATGCGGTTGGGCCAGCCGCGGGCGGCGCGCACCATGCCGGTATGGAAGGCGCTGAAAGCGCCCTGCGCCACCAGCGTCCCACGGAACATGCCCTGCTGGCGCTTGACGGCGCCGATGCCCAGGAAATAGTCCCATTCCTGCATGCGGGTGAGCAGCGAATCCCGCGAGTTCTTGGCCATCACCGAGCCGGCCACCGCCGCCAGGCCGGGCGTCTGCAGCAGGCGGGCGACGATGCGCCTGAGCGCCTGGGGGTGAAGGAAGGTGTCGGCGTCGATGGTGACCAGCACCCGGTGCGAGACCGCGTCCAGGCCGGCATTGAGCGCTGCCGCCTTGCCCTGGTGGGGGATGGAGATCACCTGCAGGCCCGGGCCGCTGCGCGAGTTCAGGTAGGCCAGGGTGCCGTCGGTGGAGCCATCGTCCACGACGATGATCTCCACCTCCGCGGGATAATCCTGGCGGGCGAGCCCCCTCAAGGTGTCGGGCAGGTTCTGTTCCTCGTTGTGGGCGGCGATGAGGACGCTCACCGGCGGGAAACTGCGGTCCAGCTCCAGCGGCCGCTGGCGGTACGAGAGCAGGCTGAGCAGCAGCAGCATGTTGAGGTAGCCGGGAATGATGGCGATGAAGGCGACGGCGGCGATCGCCACTGGCGGCGAGAGCAGCCGCGAGAGGTCGTCGATCCAGGGCCGGGCGACCAGCAGGGTCACGGCGGCGAAGGCCAGGGCCCCCAGGTTGACGGCGGCGAACCTGGCCAGCGTGCCCTCGCGGCGGGCGCTGCGCGCTGCCGCGCCCTCACCGGCGGCTGTTTTCGTCTGTGCGTCCATCGACAGGGGTTGAGCCGGAACGGCCACGGGTTTCCTTCTCCGCCGGGAGCCCATACCCTTTTTGACTTTAACCCTTGACGGTTGCACTGCGTGGGCGTTCGCCAAAATGGAGTCATACTTTTTCTCTCGATTTTTACTCCATGTGGGCGATCAAATTTGCTCCTCCATCTGTTAGCGTATTCCCCGGCTATCACTTCGAAGCGGTGGTTACGAGCGGTAGCGGAAAAGTTGCAGTTGAGGCGGATGTCGCGAGCAGACGAGGGTAAAGGGGTGGAGCCATGTATTTTCCTGGCGTGGGCCTTCCGCATGGTGGGAGGGGGACGGACGGCCCGGGGCTGCTGCCTTGGGCCGTGCTGGTTTCGTTTTTCCTGTCGTTGATGTTCCTGGTGCCGGGCAGGGCCTCGGGCTCCCCGGGAGACGTCTGGGTGCTGGGAAGCGCTGCGCCGG
>JAJRWQ010000017.1 GCA_024276735.1 Actinomycetes bacterium | reverse complement strand
GTCCAGCATCCAGAGTCCAGAGTCCAGCGTCCGCTCTCTTGCCTTGCACCCCACCTCTGGATAAAATGAATTTGCTACCAGCCAAACGTTGCTTCGTAGTGGGCGATTAGCTCAGTTGGGAGAGCACCAGCTCGACAAGCTGGGGGTCAGTGGTTCGAACCCGCTATCGCCCACCATTTTTTTTACCTGGGAGCCGGTGCCAGGGCCGCGGGCCCTTTTTTTATGCCCGCATGGCGCAGAAACGGGGCCCGCGGGGCGGACCGGGCTACCGTAAACTGCAGTGATTCCCATGCTAGCGGCCTGCTCCGCCAATGACTGATCGTGCCGGCCCCGGCTGCCGTTGTGTTAAACTTGGCGGCGGTAACGGCCGAAGACTTGGCGGACGGAGACGAGCATGAAGATCAGGTTACCGGACGACAGCACCCTGGACCTGCCAGACGGCGCCACGGCGATGGACGCCGCCCGGGAGATAGGCCCGCGCCTGGCGGCGGCGGCAGTGGCGGCGGCGATAAATGGAGAGACGGTCGACCTCTCGGCGCCGCTGGCAGACGGTGACGAGGTGAAGGTCGTCACCGCCGATTCCCCCGAGGGGCTCTCGATCCTGCGCCACAGCGCCGCCCACGTGCTGGCGGGAGCGGTGATGGAGCTCTATCCCGGCACCCGGCTGGGTATCGGGCCGGCGATCGAGGACGGCTTCTATTACGATTTTCTGCTCCCCGGGCCCATCTCCGATGCCGACCTGCCGGCGATCGAGGCGAAGATGCAGGAGATCATCGACGCCGCGGTGCCGTTCGAGCGCCGGGAGGTGAGCCGCGAAGAGGCGGCGCGGATGTTCACCGGGCAGCCCTTCAAGCTGGAACTGCTGGAGGAGCTCCCCGGCGGCGAGGGCGCCTCCGTCTACAGCGATGGTGATTTCACCGATCTCTGCCGCGGCCCCCATCTCCCCGACACCGGCAGGATCAAGGCTTTCAAGCTGCTCTCGGTGGCCGGTGCCTACTGGCGCGGCGACGAGAACAACCAAATGCTCACCCGCATCTACGGCACCGCCTTTCCGTCCCGCAAGGAGCTGGACGAGCACCTGGAGCGGCTCCAGGAGGCCGAGCGGCGCGACCACCGGCTCCTGGGCCGGCAGCTGGATCTCTTCCACATCGACGAGGAAGTGGGGGCGGGCCTGCCGCTGTGGCATCCCAAGGGAGCGCTGATCCGCAAGATCATCGAGGATTTCTGGCGCGACGCCCATCTCGACGCCGGCTACGAGATGGTGATGATTCCCCACATCGCCAGCGTCGAGCTCTGGAAGACTTCGGGCCACTGGGATTTCTACCGCGAGAACATGTACTCGCCCATGGACATCGAGGGGCAGGAATACATCGTCAAGCCCATGAACTGCCCCGGCCACATCAAGATCTACAAGTCACGCACCCGCTCCTACCGCGAGCTGCCAATCCGCTGGGCGGAGCTGGGCACCGTCTACCGCTACGAGCGCAGCGGCGTGCTGCACGGCCTCTTGCGGGTACGGGGCTTCACCCAGGACGACGCCCACATCTTCTGCCGCCCCGACCAGCTCCAGGACGAGATCGTGGGCGTGATCGAGTTCGTGCTCTACATGCTCAAGACCTTCGGCTTCGATCAGTACGAGGTCTACCTGTCGACGCGCCCCGAGAAATCGGTGGGCAGCGACGAGCACTGGGAGCAGGCGACGGCGGCACTCAGGCACGCCCTGGAGTCGGTGGGCCTGGAATACGACATCGACCCGGGGGAGGGAGTCTTCTACGGCCCCAAGATCGACATGAAGATCCGCGACGCCCTGGGCCGTGCCTGGCAGTGCACCACCATCCAGGTGGATTTCAACCTGCCGGAGCGCTTCGACGTCACCTACGTGGGCGAGGACAACGCCGACCACCGGCCGATCATGATCCACCGGGCGCTCCTGGGATCGCTGGAGCGCTTCATGGGCTGCCTGATCGAGCACTACGCCGGCGCCTTTCCCCTGTGGCTGGCGCCGGTCCAGGCGACGATCCTTCCCGTCGCCGACCGCCACAACGATTACGCCGGCCGGGTGGCGGAGCGGCTGCGGCGGGAACGGCTGCGGGTGAGCATCGATACCCGCCGGGAATCGGTGGGAAAAAAGATCCGCGACGCGGAGATGGAGAAGGTTCCCTACATGCTGGTGGTGGGCGACCGGGAGGAGGAGGGCGGCACGGTTTCCGTGCGCTCCCGCACCCGGGGCGACCTGGGAGCGCAGTAGCTGGACGAGCTGGCTGCCGCCATGTGCAAAGAGGTCGAGGAGAGATCCTGACCGCCGCGGCCGATGCCAGCCGCCGCCGGCCGCCCGCGGGCATACCGGGACCATGAAGAGCATCAGGCTTGCCCTCGCACAGATAGATACCACCGTCGGTGACCTGGACGGCAACGTCGCCGCCATCGCCGGCTGGATGGAGAAGGCGGCCGACGCCGGCGCCGACCTGGTGGTGTTTCCCTAGCTGGCACTCACCGGCTATCCCCCCGAGGACATGACCTTCAACCCCGACTTCGTGCGCGCAAACGCCGCCGCCCTGCGGGAGCTGCTGCCGTACTCGCGGCGGGTGACCGCCGTCGTGGGCTTCCTGGACGGGGTGGGGCGCGTGAGCAACGCCGCCGCGGTGCTCGCCGGCGGCGAGGTGGCGGGCGTCTGCCGCAAAATGCGGCTGCCCAACTACGGCGTCTTCGACGAGTTCCGTTACTTCGTGCCCGGCGAGCGGGCCACCGTCTTCGCCATGGAGCGCAAGCTCATCGGCGTCAGCATCTGCGAGGACATCTGGTACCCGGACGAGCCGGTGGGCTCGCAGGTGGCCGCCGGCGCCTCGCTGGTCGTCAACCTCTCTTCCTCGCCCTACCGGGTGGGACGCACGCGGGCGCGGGAGGAGATGCTGTCGCAGCGGGCCCGCGACTACGTGACACCGATGGCGCTGGTGAACATGGTGGGCGGGCAGGACGAGCTGGTTTTCGACGGCAACAGCCTGGTCTACGACGAGTTCGGCGGGCTGCTGGCGCGGGGGGCGAGCCTGGAGGAGGACCTGGTACTGGTGGACATCGACCTCGACGCGGTGCAGGAATCGCGGCGCAGCGACCCCGAGCGTCGCCTCCAGGGGATCGTCGACCGGCACCCGGGACCGGTGAGCAGCTTCGCCGTGAAGCCGCCGCCGGCGGAGAAGCAGCGGCCGCCGCTTCCGGAAAGCACCCGGGAGCCGCTTTCCGGAACCGCGGAAGTGTACCGGGCGCTGCTGGTGGGGCTGGGCGACTACGTGCGCAAGAACGGCTTCGAGCGCACGGTGATCGGCCTCTCCGGCGGCGTAGACTCCTCGCTCACGGCGGTGCTGGCGGTGGACGCGCTCGGCAAGGAAAAGGTGGTGGGGGTCACCATGCCCTCGCGGTACTCGTCGGCGGAGACCCGCGACGACGCCGTGGTGTTGGCGGAACGGCTGGGCATCGAGCTGCGCACCATCTCCATCGAGCCCATCTTCGAGCGCTACCTGGAGACGCTGGCCCCCGAGTTCGCCGGCCGGGAGCCGGACGTCACCGAGGAGAACATCCAGGCCCGCATCCGCGGCAACCTGGTGATGGCCCTCTCCAACAAGTTCGGCTGGCTGGTGCTCACCACCGGCAACAAGAGCGAGACCAGCGTCGGGTACTGCACCCTCTACGGCGACATGGCCGGCGGCTTCGCCGTGCTCAAGGACGTGCCCAAGACCATGGTCTACGAGCTCTGCCGCTACCGCAACTCGCTGGGAGAGGAGCTGATCCCCGCCAGCGTCATCGAGCGCCCGCCCAGCGCCGAGCTGGCGCCGGGGCAGAAGGACAGCGACACCCTGCCGCCGTACGAGGTGCTGGACCGCATCATCGAGGCCTACGTGGAACGCGACCTCAGCCTGCGGGAGATGGTGGCGATGGGCCTGGACGAGGAGACGGTGCGCCGGGTGGTGCGGATGATCGACCGCAACGAGTACAAGCGACGCCAGGCGCCGCCGGGGATCAAGGTCACCGCCCGCGCCTTCGGCAAGGACCGCCGCTTTCCCATCACCAACCGTTTCCGGATATAGGCAAGTCGGCGGCGGCCGCGTTTCCCGCCGCAGGATGAAGATATTCATGGCCGAGGCCGGTTCCCGTCAACTAGAAATCGGCTACCGTATTGGTTATACTCCAACACGTGGATAAAGAAGGAGCACCCGCTTCTCACCTGCCGGCACGGCCTCGGTGGAAGAGCCGTGAGCTTCGATGAGCTTGCAGGTAAAGCAATACTACGCCTGGTCGATACGATCAAGCATCCCGAAACCGGGAGACAAAGGGTGCTGCATGGTGCCCTTTTTTGTTAGGGAAGATACCACCACCCGCCGCGGCGTTTCCGGCCGCGGGATGCGGGCGGTGCGTGAAGCGAGCAAGGGAGGAGGTGTCGTCGGTCAAGTATAAAAGGGGCCGGGTCCGGGACAGGACCCGCATCAACGAAGCTATCAGGGCCGACAAGGTGAGGCTCATCGGGGCGGACGGGGAGCAGCTCGGCATCAAGGGCATCAGGGAGGCCCGTGAAATCGCCGAGAAGAGCAACCTGGACCTGGTGGAGATTGCACCGAACGCCGATCCGCCGGTCTGCCGCCTGCTGGATTACGGCAAGTACAAGTATCTCCAGGAGCAGAAGGCCAAGCAGGCCCGCAAGCACCAGTCGACGATCGTCGTCAAGGAGATCAAGCTCAGGCCCAAGATCGGGGAGCACGATTACCGCACCAAGCGCAGCCACGTGGAGCGGTTCCTGCGCAAGAAGGACAAGGTGAAGGTGACCATCATGTTCCGCGGGCGCGAGGTGGTACATCCCAGCAAGGGTGAAGAGCTGTTACGCCGGCTGGCCGAGGACGTGGCCGAACTGGGCGTGATCGAGTCGGAGCCGAACCTGGATGGCAGGAACATGGTAATGGTCCTCAGTCCGGTCAAGTAAGAGCGGCAAGCAGGAAAGGAAAAGGCAATGCCCAAGATGAAGACACATCGCGCCGCTGCCAAGCGCTTCCGTTTCACATCCGGCGGCAAGCTGTTGAGGCGGCGCGCCTTCAAGAGTCATATCCTCGAGAAGAAGAGTCCCAAGCGCAAGCGCAGCTTCCGGAAGAACGTCGCCGTCGCCGATTCCGACTGCGGCAACGTCAAGCGGTTGCTGGGCAAGAAGTAAGCGGGGAGTTGAGGCACCATGCCGAGAGTAAAGAGAAGCGTCCACGCGCGCAAGAAGCGGCGCAAGGTCCTGGGCCAGGCCCGGGGTTACCGTGGCAGCAAGCACGCGAGCTACAAGCGGGCCAAGGAACAGGTACAGCGCTCACTCAACTACGCCTACCGTGACCGGCGCCGGCGCAAGCGGGACTTCCGGCGGCTGTGGATCACCCGCATCAACGCCGCCGCCCGCCGCAACGGGCTTTCCTACAACCAGTTCATGCACGGTCTCAAGCAGGCGGAGATCGGCCTCAACCGGCGCATGCTCGCCGACCTGGCCGTGAGCGATCCCGAGACCTTCTCGGCGCTCGCCGAACAGGCGAAGGCGGCGCTGGCCGACTGAGAGCCCGGCCAGGGTGAAGATCAAGGAGATCACCAGCCCCGGCAACACCGCCGTCAAGGAGGCGGTACGGCTCAGGCGCAAGCGAAACCGCTACGACCGGCACCTTTTCCTGGTCGAAGGAGAGGACCTGCTGGCGGCGGCCCTGGAGAGCGGCCGCCTGCCCCGGCAGGTCTTCGTGCTGGAAGGGGCCGTCGCCGACACCATGGAGGCCATCGGCCGCTTCGCCGGCGGTGACGAGGCGGCTTCGGAGCTGCCGCTGGATGTATTCATCTGCAGCGAGGCGGTGATGGAAAAGCTGTCCCGCCTGGCCGGCGGCTCGCGGGTGGTGGCAGTCTGCGAGTTCATTGACCGCCGGTTCGGGGGTGAGCCGCCGGAAGACGAGGCCGCGGCCGGGGACCCCGGCGTGGCCGGCGACGGTGCTGGGCCGGGGGCGGCACCTTTCGTATACCTGGCCGGCGTGGGTGATCCGGGTAACGCCGGGTCCATCATCCGCTCCGCGGCGGCGCTGGGCGCCGGCGGCGTCGCCTTCTCGCCGGGCGCCGTGGATCCTTACAGCTCCAAGTGCCAGCGGGCGGCGATGGGTGCCGTCTTTCGCCTGCCGCTATACTTGGACGTCTCCACCGGCGAGCTGATCGCCTGGGCCCAGTCGCAAGGTTTGCCTATCGTCACCGGCGATCCCGGCGGGGGGCAACTCCTCTGGGAGGCGGACGGCGGGGGCGGGCAGCTGCTGGCAGGAGCCTTCGTGCTGGTACTGGGCTCGGAGCGGAAAGGGGTGCCGCCCGAGCTCCTGGAAGCTTCCCGCCTGCGCCTGCGCATCCCCCAGCTGCGCGCCACCGACTCGCTGAACGTGGCCATGGCGGGTACGGTCATCCTCTACGAGGCCCTGCGCCGGCGCCCGTGACGGAGGGCTGCTTGGTCGGGAACAAGGGGAATGCAGAATATCCAGGCAGGAGAAATCCCGGGAGGGATGGAAATGGTAATGGAGTTCGGTCCTGGAAAAAGCCAGAGCGGGTGATGGCATTACTTTCGGGAGCGGGAGCTCCGGACAGGGTTGGCGTTGAGCGTGAAAGGGATCGGCCCGTTTCAACCGTGTAGGGTTGCCTCACGTGGATATTGTGAGTAGCGGGTTGCAATCGGGAGGCAATGGACACACGAGGAAAGGCCCTGGAAAAAAGTCCGTCTTTCACGAATCGATGTCGGCGCTTCCCGCCTTTCTTCCCCTTGGTAAATGACGAGTGGGGAATAGGCGAGTCTTTCATGCCGGATCTGGGTAATAATGGGTCGTAGCGAGTCACCGTTTCGATGGATGTCACCAATCCTGATTGGACCAGGGCATTCCGTGAGGTGATCGTCGATGGCAGGCACGTAAACGACTTTTCCCAACTGCGAGAGGAATATGGAAGATGGAGAAGCCAAAGGGCCGTGACCGGGGCAGGACGTTTACAGGCGGGTCGGCCGCGAGTGGAGACCGGTCTTGCAGGGGTAAATCCCGGGGAGGATTTCTGGCCCTGGCGTCGGCGTTGGCGGTTTTGTTTACGTCGGTGTTCGTTTCTACCGCCGCCGCCGACGAGGGTGAGTGGTATTCCAGCGGTCCGTTTGGGGGGTATGTCGAGGTGATGGCGGTCTCACCCGGTTTCGCCATCGACCAGACCGTTTTCGCCGGTACCTACGGCGGCGGCCTCTACAGGTCCACCGACGGCGGCGCCACCTGGAAGGACGTAAGCCTGGGGATGAGCAACGACTACCTGTACGCCATCGCCTTCTCACCCGGCTTCGCCACCGACCAGACCGTCTTCGCCGGCACCAGCGGCGGCGTGTTCAAGTCCACCGACGGCGGCGTCACCTGGAGCAGGATCGATTCCGGTTTTTCCACTTCCGCGATATATTCGTTGGCGGTTTCGCCTAACTACCCCACCGACCAGACCGTCTTCGCCGGCACCAGCGGCGGCGGCGTCTACAAGTCCACCGACGGCGGCGCCAACTGGAGCGCCGCCGGTAACGGCATCATCAACAACTACATTCATGCGCTGGCGATCTCGCCTGCTTTCGCCAGCGACCACACCGTCTTCGCCGGCACCAACAGCAATGTCTTCAAGACCACCGACGGCGGCGCCAACTGGAGCGCCGCCGGTAACGGCATCACCAACAACTACGTCTATTCGCTGGCGATCTCGCCTGCCTACGCCAGCGACCACACCGTCTTCGCCGGCACCAAAGGCGGTGTCTTCAAGACCACCAACGGCGGTACCAACTGGAGCGCCGCGAGCAACGGCATGACCAGCCTTACGATAAATGCAGTCGTGCTTTCCCCCGATTACGCTTCCGATACGACGGCTTACTCCGCCAATTCCGCCGCCGGCGTCTTCAAGACCACCGACGGCGGTACCAACTGGAACCTGGTGAACAGCGGCATGGAGAGCACCAATCCGCTGACCCTGGCGCTCTCACCGGGTTTCGACTCGGACCATACTCTTTTTGCGGGAACCCGCGACATGGGAGTCTACAAGTCCACCGCCGGCGGCACCAACTGGAGCGCGGCGAATACGGGTTTGATAGGCTCGACCATCTACTCGGCGGCCGTGTCTGCCGACTTCGGCAACGACCATACCATTCTCACCGGCACGTTCGGTAGCGGCATTTACCGCTCCACCGACGGCGGCGCCACCTGGAGCGCCGCCAGCTCGGGGTTGTCGAACAGACAAGTGCGCGCTCTCGCGTACTCGCCGAATTATGCGAACGACGGCCTGATACTGGCCGGCACCGGTGCCGGTGTCGCCAAGTCCACCAACGGGGGCGCCAGCTGGACTGCTTCGAGCGGCGGCATGTCGCAGATAGTCTACGACCTGGCTTTCTCACCGGCGTTTGCCAGCGATCAAACGGTGTTCGCCGCCACCTGGGGCGGCGTCTACAAGTCAACCGACGGCGGCGCCAACTGGACCGCCGTCAACAACGGACTCACCAAGCTGAACATCGAAGCCGTAGTCATCTCTCCTGCCTTTGCGAGCGACAACACCGTTTTCGTGGGGGTGTTCAACGACGGCGTCTACAAGTCCACCGACGGCGGTGCCAACTGGACCCAGGTGAACAACGGTCTCACCAGTATTGCGATCATGGATCTCGCCATATCGCCGAACTATGCCATTGATCATACCGTTTTCACCTGTTCTTCAACCAGCGGCATCTTCAGGTCCACCGACGGCGGCGCCAACTGGACCCAGGTAAACAGCGGGCTGGACAACAAGTGGATGCGCTCGATAGTGATATCCCCTTCGTACACCAGCGATCATACCGTTTTCGCCTCGGCCAAGGGCGTAGTGTACCGCTCCACGGATTACGGCGTCACCTGGAGCGCCCTCGGGTCGCGGCTATGCAGCGGCTACGTGAATGCACTGGATGTATCGCCGCTGTACACGAGCGACGGCACCATCGTCGCCGGCAGCGACGGCGGCCTCTACCGCTACCCCGCCCGCAGCTACTACTGGAGCTGGTACGACAACGTTTACATGCGCAACTGGATCCTGATGGCCAACCCCTCCACGAGCAACGATCTCAAGTTCAAGCTCGCCATCGCCGCCGACAGTG
>JAJRWQ010000117.1 GCA_024276735.1 Actinomycetes bacterium | reverse complement strand
GCGCGCAAGGGCGGCATCGATCCCCGCCGGGAGCGCCGGCGCTCTCCGCGCCGGGATTCCATCCCCTTCGATTCCCGCCACCAGTTCATGGCCACCCTCAACCAGGTGGAGGGAGAGGAGGCGGTGATCTACATGAAGGGGTCGGTGGAGGCGGTGCTCGAGCGGTGCGACTCCCTCCTGGGCGCCGGCGGCGAGCCGGCCGCCCTCGATGCCTCCCGGGTGAAGTCCGAGGCCGAGGCGATGGCGGCGTCGGGGATGCGGGTGCTGGCCCTCGCCGTCAGGAAGGCGGAGGACCTGCCGGTGCTCGACCGCGCGGACGTCGATGGCGGCATGACCTTCCTCGGCCTGCAGGGAATGATCGACCCTCCGCGCCCCCAGGCGGTCAAGGCCGTGGCCAAGTGCCGGGAGGCGGGTATCGAGGTGAAGATGATCACCGGCGACCATGCCCTCACCGCCAGGGCTATCGCTGCCAAGGTGGGGCTGGACGACGCCGTTCCCGCCACCGGCGGCGAGCTGGAGCAGGCCGACGCCGGGCGGCTGCGGCAGCTAGTCTCCGGCAGGTCGATCTTCGCCCGGGTGACGCCCGAGCAGAAGCTCAAGCTGGTGGAAGCGCTGCAGGCGGAGGGGAACGTGGTGGCCATGACCGGCGACGGCGTCAACGATGCCCCGGCGCTGAAGCGGGCGGACATCGGGGTGGCGATGGGAATCACCGGCACCGACGTTTCCAAGGAGGCCGCCAACATGGTGCTCACCGATGACAACTTCGCCTCCATCGTCGCCGCCGTGGAGGAGGGCCGCGGCGTCTTCGACAACCTCAACAAGTTCATCGTCTGGACGCTGCCCACCAACCTGGGCGAGGGCCTGGTGATCCTGGCGGCGGTGCTGGCGGGCCTGGCGTTGCCGATCCTGCCGCTGCAGATCCTGTGGATCAACATGACCACGGCGGTGCTGCTGGGGCTGATGCTGGCGTTCGAGCCCCGTGAGCCGGGGATCATGTCGCGGCCGCCGCGGGACCCCGACACGCCCCTGCTCACCCGGGTGCTGATCTACCGGATCCTGGTGGTGGGGGCGCTGCTGCTGGCGGGTGCCTTCGGGCTCTTCGAGCTGGAGCTGGCGTGGGGAGCGAGCGAGGCCGAGGCGCGCACCGTCGCGGTCAACGTCTTCGTGATGACGGAGATCTTCTACCTCTTCAACTGCCGTTCCCTGACGCGGTCGGCGCGGGAGCTGGGATTCTTCTCCAACCGCTGGGTGCTGGGAGGGGTGGCCATCATGCTGGTGCTGCAGGCGCTCTTCACCTACCTGCCGCTGATGAACACCGCCTTCGGCAGCGCCCCCATCGGCCTCGCCAGCTGGGGGCGGATCATGGCCGCCGCGGTGCTGGTGGCGGTGGTGGTGGGTGCCGAGAAACGGCTGCGAAAAAAGGCGGACGGCGGCGGCCCGGACCACGGATTCCGGAAACGCCCCTGAGCGACCGGCCGTTCGCGCGGGGCCGGAAGCCAGGAAGCGGCGGCGGAAAAGCGCAGCGTTTCCTTTGCCCTACCGGCGGCTCACGACGTTTCCTGCCGCCGCTGCTTCTCCTCCATGTCCAGCCGCCAGATGCGGCGCCCGGTGCGCCAGACCACCGGCACCAGCACCAGCGCCAGCAGCACCGGGGCGTAGGGCAGCGCCGCCGCCACGAAGCCGGTGCCGAAGACGATGATGCCGGTATTGAGGATGATCAGGGCCAGCCGCGACTCGGTGGGGCCGGCGCCGGCAAAGGTAATCTTGAAGTCGCCGCTGGCGGCGAAGGCCAGGTACGAGTTGACCATGAAGGCACCGAACACCGCTATCAGCACCAGCCAGAGAACGCGCTCGCGGCCTTCGAAGAGCAGGGCGTAGCCGCCGAGCACCGCGGCCATGAACACGTAGTCCAGCAGGTGGTCCATGTAGTAACCCCAGCGGGGAATGCCGAAGTCGCGGTACTTGCCCAGGGCACCGTCGAGGGAATCGGTGAACCACTGCAGGAAGAGCATCGCCGAGGACAGCCACAGCCAGGCGATGTTCCCCCGCGCCAGGTAACCGGCCGCCAGGGCGCCGACGCTCCAGGGGACGGTGGTGAGGGTGAGCTGGTAGCCCTCGATCCACGCGGGCACGCGGGGAACGAGAAAGTCGATGACCCGGCGCTCGAGCGCGGCCGTGGGTGATCTGAGCGGGACCTTGCGGTCGCCGGTGAAACCATTCTGCCTGGACATGACTAAACCTTCGCCGGCGGCGCCCTGCTTTCCTGTCGCCGGGACCGGTGACGTATTGACAGGCGGCCGGCGAGCGGCAATGATGGCCACCAGTGCAAGCCGTCCCGATCAATGATACAGGAGCCGAAGGCCATGGAGTGCAAGCCGATAGGCGTCATCCATACCCCCTTCGAGCGGCTGGAGGAGGTGCCGCGCCAAGCGAGCGCGGCCGCGGACGTCGAGGCGGAGGTGGAAGTGTTCCCGGAGTACCGCCGCGGCCTCGAGGACCTGGACGGCTTCTCCCACGTGGGGCTGGTCTACCTTTTCCACCGAAGCCAGGGCTTTGCCCTGGAAGTGGTGCCGCCGATGGACGACCGGCCCCACGGGCTCTTCGCCACCCGCTCACCCCGGCGGCCGAATCCCATCGGCATCTCCACGGTGGAGCTGGTGTCCGTCACGGGCGGGCGCCTGCAGGTACGGGGCGTGGACATGCTCGACGGCACGCCGCTTTTGGACATCAAGCCGTACGTGCCGGGCCTGGACGACCCCGGCAAGGCCCGCACCGGCTGGCTGGACCAGGCCCGCGGCGGTGCCGGCGGCAGGGAAGAGGATGGCAGCGGCCCGGAAGGCGCCTGAGGCGCTCGGCCGGCGGCAGCCGCAACCGCGGGAGAGCCACCGGGAGCAGGCTCTGCTACCGCGAGCCCCCTGCTTCGACTGCCGGCCCCGCCTTTCCCCGGCGGCCTAGGGCTGCGCCACCGAGTCCAGGTAAGAGATGATCCGTGCCTTGTCCTCGGCGCTGATATCGGCGCCGGTGAGGCCCGCCATCTCCTCCACGGTGGCCGCCCACTGGCCACGGTCGTAGAAGCTGGGCGGATAGAGCGCGTGGCACTTGGAGCACTTGATCTCGTAGGTGGCCTGTTCCACGTCCGCGGACGGCGTCTCCGGCATCAGCGCCGGCGGCGGGATGTAGGCCTCGCCCTCGGGCGGACCGTTGGGATGGCACTTCTGGCAGGGATCAGTGCTGGGGTGACACTGGAAACAGTAGCTCATCCGCGGCCGGTTGGTCTTGTTGATGTTGAGGTCGTGGGCGATATTGCGGTGACAGTCGGCACACTGCACGTCGAAGCTGAAGTGCTTCTGGTGCGAGAAGTTGATGCCGTACTCGTTGAACTTGAAGCCCTCGGTGTCGGTCTTCTGCTTCATCTCCTCGTGGCAGCGCTCGCAGTTGCTGCTGACGCGTTCCGGCTCCGCCTTGTAACCACCCTTGTAACCGTTGGTAACGAAGTGGCCGCCGTCCTCGGCGTGGCAGTCGAGGCAGCCGACCTTGCCGTAATCCGGGTGTACCAGCGAGGGCTGGCCCACGTCGGCGGTCTCGCCGGTGCCGTGGCAGGTCATGCAGAAGCTGGGATTGGTGGTGGTGAAGTGGGCCAGGCCCAGCAGGGGCAGGGTGGCGATGATCAGTACGCCCACGATCACCAGGGCCCATACCGGCTTGGAAAGCTTGGGAATCTTCATTTGGTCTCGCATCCTCCCTTGATGTTCCTGCCTTGTCGGCTACCCCTGTCGGGGTCCATCAGCAGCGGGCCTCGCAATCCGCCCGTACCTGTTCCTCCGCCAGCAGCGCCATGCCCCGGTAGAAGCCGCCGGTGGCCCTCGCCACCGCCCGGCTGAAATCCGGCAGCCAGCGCCCCAGGTGCTCCTGGCAGAAGCGAACCTGCAACCGGCGCCACCGCCGGGCCTCGTCGCCCGCTGACGCCGCCAGCGACTCCGCTTCCGCCTGTGACAGCACCGCCATCACTTCCAGCTCGTGGCTGACGTGGTCCGGCACCCGCCCCGGGGCCGTCTCCAGGCCCACCTCGCGGCAGAAAGCCGCCACCGCCACTGCCGCCTCACCCCAGAGCTGGGGCCTTTCCTCGCCCTCGCCGCGCACGAAAAACGACTCGTACAGCGCCACCTGTGCCCCGGGGCCGATAAACAGCCGCGCGTACTCCACTGCCAGCCGGCGCGCCAGCTGCTCCGCGTCGCCGGCGAAAAAATCCTCTCCCAGCTCGATCCCCGCCGCCGCCAGTGCTTCCCGCATCTGCGGCTGCCTCACTCCCGCCAGCAGCTCCGGCGCCGGCGCCCCGGCGAAGACCCGCGCCAGCAACCCGTAGACGGCTGCCCGTGCCCGGGCCGCCTCCAGGGCCTGGGTGCCCGCCCCTTCGCCCCGCGATGCCGCCGGCATGGGGCGCCACCCGCCCTTATACCTTGGCCACGGTCACTACCATCTCGCCCCAGGCCTCGCCGCCGCCCACCGGGTCGAGCTTCACCGGCACGATCCGCTTGGGGTTTACGCCGCTACCGTCTTCCTCGCCCCACCAGACCAGCTCGGTGTTGGGATCGCGCAGCACCTCGGGCGGCTCCTTGTAGGGAATCTTCTCCGCTTGGGCGATGTTGCCCATGGCGGTATGGCCGACGCCGTTGGCCATCGCCACCACCCGCGGGTGAATTCCCTCGGTGAGGTAGGCGGTGGCGGTGATGGAGCGCTCCTTGGCGTCGCCGGCGATGTTGGGCCGGGTGAGCTTGATGGTGTCACCGTCCTCGATGCCCAGGCTCTCGGCGGTCCGGGGGTTGATCCAGACCGGGTTGTGATGCTCGATCTCGTCCAGCCACATGCAGTTGCCGGTCTTCCAGTCGGAATGCAGGGCCGTATCGAAGATGCACATCGCCATGTCCCGGTCACCCAGGCGGCTGAGGGAAGCCGACGTCTCGTATGACGGCAGCGCCGGCTGGCCGGCCTCGGCCATCAGCGCAGATCTCACTTCCAGCTTGCCCGACGGGGTCCTGAAGCCGCCGGCACGGAAGGCACCGTAATCGGGCTGGCTCTTGGGGTCGTACCAGACGCCGTGCTGGCGCAGGTAATCGAGCCCGCCCACGCGCTGCAGCCCGCCGATACCGGCGACACGCGCCTCCAGGTAGTCGCTCACGGAACCAAAGGCGAAGTACTGTTCCATGCCTCCCTTGACGGCCCCGGCCAGGCTGCTGGCGATGTCGAAGAACGGGCGTGACTTCTCCAGCGGCGGCACCACCGGCTGCCGCAGCGCCACGAAGGGCACCAGCTCCGGCGAGGAGCGGACGATGATGTCGCTGTCCTCCAGGTAGGTGGTCTCGGGAAGGATGATGTCAGCGAAGCGCGCCGTCTCGGTCATGAACGGGGTCACGGCCACGTGGTAAGGAATGAGCGTCTCGTCCGCCAGCACCTCTTCCACCCGCGCCAGGTCCGGGTTGGAATAGGCGGGGTCCACGTTGTGGGTCATCAGCGCGCTCACCTTCTGCTCCCGGTTGCGAATCTGCTCGAAGGTGCCCGCGGCGGCCTGCTCGTAGGCGAGCGGCAGCGCCGGCGGGTTGGAGAGCACCGACGGCGGCGGCTGCGGCGGCTCGGGGTTCACCGGGGCAAGGTCGTAGGACCGCGGCAGGCAGAGGCCGCCGCGGGTATCGATGTTCCCGGTGATGATCGAGAGCAGCATCGCCGCCCGCTCGTTCTGGACGCCGGCAGCGAAGTTGGAGAGGGACGCGTCGGTCACCGTGGTGGCCGGCCGGGTGGTGGCGAACTCGGTGGCGATGGTCCTGATCACCGCCGCGTCCACGCCCGCCTCGGCCGCGGCGCGCTCCGGCGTGTACTGGGCCAGGTGGCCCGCCAGCTCCTCGGGGGTGACGTTGGTCCAGCGGCGGATGAACTCGTCGCGGTAGAGCCCCTCCTGCATGATCACGTTGGCCATCGCCAGGGTTACCAGCCCGATGGTCCCCGGGTTCACGTAGTACATCTCGTTGCTCATCGCCGAGGTGTTGGTGAGGCGCACGTCGAAGACCACCAGCTTGGCCTGGTTGTCGCGGATGCCCTGGATCATGCGCTGGGCGAAGCCCACGTAGTTGGGGCCGGTCTCCAGGGGGTTGGCGCCCAGCACCAGGATGTACTTGCTGTGGGCCACGTCGGGCATGTCGCCGGCTGCTCCCCAGGTGAGGCGGTCGGCCACGCGCTTGTTGGCGTCGAAATCGCTCGTGGAGCCGATGAAGTTCGGCGAACCAAAGGCATGGGTGAAGCGCCGGCCCAGGTAATCGGCGTCCGGGTTGCCGGTGAGAAAGACGAACTCGCGCGGGTCGCCGCCGCTCTTGAGCGTGCCCAGGGTGGAGGCCACCTCGTCCAGGGCGTCATCCCAGGATACCGGCTCCCACGAGCCCGAGCCACGGGGGCCCACCCGCTTCAGCGGCTCCAGCAGCCGCTGGGGGTCGTAGATGGCGTTGATGCCCGCCTGGCCGCGGGCGCAGAGCGTCCCCAGGTTGCTGATGTGCTTGGAGTTGCCGCCGATCTTCACCAGGCGGCTCTCCTCCACGTAACCGATGATGCCGCAACCGGCGGGGCACTGCATGCAGGTGCTGGGCAGGAAGGACCGCGGCAGGCCCGAGGTCCGGTTCACCGACCTGCCGCCCTCCAGCAACTGCTCGGCGGCGTAGGCTATGGGGCGAAACTGGCTCTCCAGTGCCAGCACCGCGGCGCTGGCGGCGCCCAGCTTGAGAAAATCTCTACGGCTGATGTTACCCATCTATCGCTCCTTGCGTCCTAGCTGAGAGGAATCGTCTGGCCACCGATGACCATCACGAAGCGCATTGCGTACACACCGATATTTACCAGGATCGAGGCCACCACCGCCGCGGTGAGCGACTTGCGCGTGGGCCCCAGCACCAGCACCATTGGGATCAGCGCCCCCAGGATGATCTCCACCCCCACGAACAGCGGCGCGAAGTTCCCGGTGAGGATCAGCATGCCGGCCTCCAGGGCGTCGGAGTGGGCGGTGAGCAGCACCAGGATGTCGGACACCACCAGGAACAGGTCCAGCATGATGGTGTAGGCCATGAACTGCGCCAGCTGCAGGATCAGGCGCTTGTCCTGCTCCCGCTGCTCCGGGGTGGCCTTCTTGTCGAACCACTTCCAGCGGATGGCGGCCACGATCACCACCAGGCCGATGCCGGACACCATCGCCGACACCAGGAAGATGGTGGGCATGGCGGCGGTGTTCCACAGCGCCCGCGCCTTGGCCAGCGCCAGGATGAAGCCGGTGTAACCGTGGACCGAAATCGCCAGGGGAATACCCAGGATACCCAGGATCTTCGCCGCCGTCTGCCGGTTGGTGTAGACCATGATGGCGTAGATGATGCCCATGATCGGGTAGGCGGTGAGCAGGAAGGACCCGTAGGTGATGGGCGAGGTCCAGTTGTAGTAGAGGAACAGGTGCCAGAACCGCAGCGGCTGCTCCAGGTCGGCGATCAGGTTCAGGGGAGCGATGATCAGCAGGATCGGCGCCAGGATGGCGGTGATCTTGCCGATGGGCTTGAACTCCTTGCGACCCAGCAGGGTGGCGATCACCGAGATGACGAAGGAGCCGGCGCTCAAGCCGGTGAAGAAGAAGTACTGGCCGATGTAGATGATCAGCGGCAGCTGGTGCTTGACGTTGTAAACTACGTTGATGTCTGGTTGCTCCATGCTGAAATGCTCCTCTTTTCTGGTTGAGCGGCTTCCAGTGCAGCTAGATCCTGATCTTGATCAACGTACTCTCGGTGTAGTAGTTGATCTCCTCCTCGACGTTGCTCATCGCCACCTCGTCGGCGCCGATGTAGTAGACGAACGGCTCGGTCTGCATCTCCTTCTTCAGCACCTGGGTGGCGCTGGTGGCGAGCAGCTTCGAAACCTCGCTCTTGGGATCGTTTACGTCGCCGAAGGTCAGCGCCCGGGTGGGACAGGTCTCCACGCAGGCGGGAACCAGCCCGGCGTCGAGGCGGTGGTGACACCAGTAGCACTTCTGGACGAGGTTCTTCAGGGGATTGACGTAGCGCACGTCGTAAGGGCAGGAAGCAATGCAGTACTTGCAGCCGATGCAGCGGTGCTGGTCCACCAGCACGATGCCGTCCTCACGCTGCCAGGTGGCGCGGGTGGGACAGTTGCGGGTGCAGATGGGATTGCCGCAGTTGTTGCAGAGGCGCGGCAGCACGAACCGCTGCGCGTTGGGGTCCTGGCCCTTTTCCACGATCTTCAGCCAGGTGGCGAAGACTTCCAGCGGCACCTTCATCTCCGCCTTGCAGGCGACGCTGCAGGCGAAGCAGGATATGCACCGGCGCACGTCGATCACCATCGCGTAGCGTTTTTCAGCCACTTTCATACCCTCCTTGTCTTGCGGGCCGCGGCCGCGCCTTCGGCCCGTATGCGATCCTCCGCCACCTGCGTCGGTGCCGGCTCCCGCCGCTCCCGCGGCAGTCCCTTGCTACACGCGCGGGCAACCGCCGCTTCCCGGGGACCAACGAGAAAGGAGCAGCAAAGGCGCTACTCCTTGTTCATCTTGTCCTCGAGCCAGTTGATTAAGGGGGGGACGCTGAAGCACAGCACAGTGAGAATCAACGTGGTCGCAAACACGTTGAACAGGAAGAACCACGGGACTTCCATTATGTACCACATGGATACCCTCTCACCTTTCCCGGCGCCCTGGGGGCGCATCGACTGTGATCGACAATCCTCGCTCCGTTCTCCTGCTACGTACCGGCCCCGGGGCCGGAAGCATTCAAAACCCTACACCGTGGCGGGCCCGCTGTCGAGAGTCGTCAGCCGCCCACGCTCTCCCCGCTGATGCCCAGCATGCCCAGCAGGTTCAAGTCCGCCTGCGGCGCGCTCTCGGCCGGCTGCTGTTCGCGAACCCCCGCCACGGTGCCAAAGCCGTGGCAGTCGCTGCAAAGCCCGCCGGCGTTGTGCCCCGCCTTGTCCGCGTGGCAGCCCAGGCACTGGTCGCGCCTGCTCACCTTCCACTCGTGCGGCAGGTGACAGGCCTGGCAGGCCGTCTGCGAGTGCGTCGCCGCCGCGTGCAGCCCCTGCTGCCGCGCATCCGTGTGGCAGGAGAGGCAGTTCACCACCGGCATGTCCTTCTCGTGGGGCTTGTGGCACTCCTTGCAGTCCCACTTCATCGGCCCATCTTCGGGGAAGGTCACACCGTCCTCTATCTTCTGGTGACAGCTGAGGCACGTCTCCCGTGTCGGCCTCAGCGGGCTATCCTCCCGCAGGAACGGATGACACTCCACGCAGTGCATGTTCTGCATCTGCGGCACCTTTATCGCCATCGCCTCGCCGGCCACGTGGTCGGCGTGGCAGGCGGCGCAAATCTCGATCGCCGGCATGAACTCGTGCAACCTCAGGCCGTGGCAGGTCTGGCAGGCTATGTTCTGCTCCTCGGCGTGCGTCTTGTGGCCCGCCGTCTGTGCCACCTGCACCCAGGTCGGGTTGCCGCTGTAATGACAAGCCTCGCAAGACTCGTCCTTCACCCTGGCGTGGGTGGTGTTCTGGTCCGGCCGCTCCAGCAGGTAGTTCACCACCAGCTCCGCGCCCTGCACCGGGCTCACCTCGTGACAGCTGTGGCAACTGACCTGGCTGTGCTCACTTTGCGACCATCGTTCCCATGCCTTCTCCATCGTGTGGCAGGAACGACAGAAGCTGGGGTCATTCTGGGTGTAGTCGTATATCCGGTAGCTTGCGAAACTGCCACCGAATATCACTACCACCAGCACTGCAGCCAGGGCGGCCTTCAGGGGCATAGGCAGACGCATCGCCCTTGTCGCCAGCGCCTTCAGCCAGTCCACCAGCCGCTTCATGGCCGCCCGCCTTCTTCGTCACCGGCTTCGCGGCCTGAATGGGTACCCCCGCGAACCGCGCTCTCTCGAACCCTCATCTCGGCCTCCCTTGGCTGCTTTTCGGGTCGAGCCCAGCCACGTCGCACCGTGAGCTTCGCTCACCGGGTAAATTACCCTATGGGGTATTAAATAAAACCGGAAATTGTTTGTCAAGGTCAAAAAAAGCGTGATGGCGCCCACGTGTCTACCGGCCTCCAAACAGAACCAAAGTACCTGCATTGGGCGCCATAAACCCCTTTCCCGGGACGCAACAGCGAGCGCGCCTATTAACTACAAGTATTACACATGTTGGTAACTGGCCAGGGGGCCTTCCCGGTCAGCGGCGGCCGCCTCCCTGCCGGCCCCTGGCCGAAGGGCGCCGTCTTTGATATCGTGGGGCCAGGATTCAACGAAGGGGCGGGATGACGGAAAGCGAATTCCCCCATCTCCATGCCACGGCCCGCAGGCTCGGCGGCGGCCCCGGCCTCGAACGGCAGGAGCTGCGCGCCCTGCTCTGCCACGACTGCAATTTCTACACCCCGGACCACGAGGAGAACCTCGAGTGCTCCTGTTTCTCCATCCTCGCCCGCATGCTGGAGAGGGGCCTGATCACGCCGGCAGGGCTCTCGGCGGCAGTGGCCGGCGGCGGGGGGGAGAAGAAGTGAGCGGGGGCGCGGCGGGTCTCTACCCGGAGGACGGCGGCGGCACGCTCTCCCTCTCCCGGGACTGCTCCCTGAAACTCCTGGAGGAGCCGGCCGTCTACGACCGCGCGTCCGACGAGCTGTACTTCGTCGACGAGGAGGCCTTCGATTTCCTGCACCAGTGCAGCCAAGGGGGCGCGCCGGCGGCAGCCGGCGACCCCGATCTGGTGAAGTTCTGCCGGGAGCACGGCATTCTCATCCCCGGCGCGGGAACGGCGCGCCGGCTCCCCCTCGAGCAGGGCCCGATTCCCTCACTGAGGTACCTGCTGCTGCACATCACCGAGCGCTGTAACCTGCGCTGCCGCCACTGCTTTCTCGGCGAGGCCGGCGGACGGGAGCTGCCGGTGGAGGAGATCTGCCGCCTGGCGGACGAGTGCGAAAGCATGCAGGGACTGAGGCTGATCATTTCCGGCGGCGAGCCGCTGCTGCACGAGCGCTTCTTCGAGATCGACGCCTGCCTGGCGGAAAAGGAGCTGAGGGTGATCCTGCTCACCAACGGCACCCTGCTGGACGAGGCGGCCGTGGAGCGCCTGCACGCGGACGAGGTGCAGGTGAGCCTCGACGGCATGCGCCGGGCCCACGACGCCCTGCGCGGCGAGGGCTGTTTCGACCGCGCGGTGGCAGCGCTCAGGCTGCTGGCCGAGGCGGGCATCGACACCTCGGTGGCCACGATGATCCACGGCGACGCCGTGGACGATTTTCCCCGGCTGGCGGAGCTGGTGCGCGAGCTGGGGGTGCGCGAGTGGAACGTGGACCTGCCGGTGATGCAGGGGCGGATGCAGGAGAACGCCGACCTGGCCGTGGAGCCTGCCGCGGCGGCGCCGCTGATGGACCTGTCGTTCGGCGGCGCGGTGCACGAGCCCTTCCCCGGCTTCGCCTGCGGCACGCACCTGATGGCGGTAATGGCCGACGGCACGGCGGCGCGCTGTGGTTTCTACGCCGACGAGCCCCTGGGCGAAACCGGGGAGGGCCTGGAGGAGCTCTGGCAACGCTCCCCGAAAACACCCCTGGCGGCGCTGGACTGCGACTGCCGCTTCCTGGAGGATTGCCGCGGCGGGTGCAGGTTCCGCGCCGGCGGGTATGATGATCCCGGGGGCCGCGACCTCTGCCAGTGTTACCGCTACGGGGTGCTGGAAGCCAAAACGTCCCGTTGACCACCGGCCGCCGGTGCCCCGGGACGACGGCCGCTGCAGGAAAGGAGGTGGTCTCGATGAAGATTCGCAAGGCGCGCAAGCAGAAGTCGAGCACCTGCAAGTGCTGCTCTTCGTGCTGAACACGGCGCCGTTCAACGTGAAAACCTCCTCCCGCGGGAGGAGTTTTTCCCTGTCTTGCCTTGAACGTGCCGCGGCGGCGCCGGGACGCCGTCACGCTATTCTTCCTGCATGGTAATGGCCTCGGTGGGACACGATTCCTCGCAGGTGGCGCAACTGTCACAATCGTCGGGACGGGCCAGGACGCAGATGTCCTCGTCGTCGAGCTCCAGGCATTCCTGCGGGCATTCATCGACGCAGATGCCGCAGCCGGTACACTCGTCCCTGTCGATCACCGGTCGTTCAGCCAATCACAATCACCACCTTTACTCGAGATGACTGGTATTCATGCGGACCGGCCGGCCGCCGCGGCGGCCGGCCGGTCCGCTCATCACGTCAATCCGGTTCAGAGCCCTCTTCCTCGCCCGACAGGGCGTGGGCGATGATATCGTTCACCTGCTCCATCAGCGAGTTGAACTTGCCCTGGGCGATGTTGAAGCGGCGCACGCTCTCGATATCGCTGATCTGCCCCTGCAGCTCCCTGAGCTCGGTGATCTGCTCCTCCGGCAGCTCCAGGCCGGAGCTGGCCGCGCGCCGTACCACTTCCTGCTTCTCCCGCAGCCTGTCTATCATGGAGGTGGCGAGCTCGTCCCCCTCCACGATACGGGCGGCCTCGCGCAGGTCGGCGAGCTCGTCGCAGACGGATATCGCCTCCGCCAGCTCACGGGCCTTTTCCAGTACAACAGACATGTCGGCTCCATTCGTTCTTTTCCAGGTCACGTAGTCCTAGGCTAGCTGAAGAGGGAATTGCTTGCAAATAATGGCCGCGGGGTCACAGCCACCAGAAAAGCAGGCGCACCGCCACCCCCATGGCGGCGTAGAAGAAGTCCTGTGCGCGGTCGATGCGGGCTGCCTGCTCCGGCGTTCCGTCCAGGGGCAGGCCGGTGAGGAAGTCGCGGGGGCCGCCGATCTCGTGGGCGAAGGCGGCGATTCCCTCCATCAGCTCGGCGTCGCTGGCAGAACGCAGCATGCGTTCGTAGTCCTCGGCCATCCGGGGGTCCGGCCGTTTCCTTCCCCGCGAAGCGCGGAAAGAGGCGTACTCGGCCAGCATACCGTGGTTGACCCAGAAACCCTCGCAGCGGGAGCAGAAGAACAGCTGGATGTTGGCGGGAACGTTGGCGTCCCGGAAGACCCGCAGCTTCACCCTGCAGACCGGGCACAGGGGGTTCTCGGCGGTGCCGGCGGGCTGGCGGAAACTTTCCTCGTCGATCCCCTCCAGCCGCCGCGCTCCCTCCTCGCCGATGCGGAAGAGCTCGTAGCGGTCGAACCAGATGCCGCCGCAGGCGGGGCACTGGTCCAGCGCCAGGGGTGCCCCGAAGCGGTCGCCGGCGGTCACCCGTCGCAGCCGTCCGTCGCCGTTGGGGCACCGGAGCTGTCGGTCGCCGTCCTTCAGCTCCGGTTACCTCCCGCCCCCGGGCGTCGCCGGCGCGGTTCCTGGCCTCTCCCTCCCCGGCGCCATTCCCTGTCCGCCAGCAGCTCCAGGCTCTTGGCCTTCTTCACCAGGTAGTAGGCCACCACCAGCATGAAGATGATCGCCACGTGCGCCCCCAGCTCCATCAGGCTCTGGTTGAAGCTGCGCTCACTCTCGCCCAGCGACATCTGGGCGTCGATCACCAGGATGCGCCGCAGGCTGGAGATGATGCCGATGAAGAGGAAGGGCAGCAGCGAGAACTTCTCCCGCCGCAGGTAACGGATGATGGTCCAGAGCACCTCGGCGATGATGAGCACGAACAGGGCATCGTTCACCACCAGCAGGATGGAGACCACGTCCATGCCGGCGAAGTTCTTCACCGCGTAGACCAGCATCATCGCCCCCGCCACCACCAGCAGTGCCGCCACCGCGATGTGGATGACGTCGTCGGCGATGATCAGCAGCCGCCGGGCCCAGACGACCGGCGGCGGCGTTACCCTCTTTTCGCTCCTTCTCTCCACGGGCACCTTACCTGGCAATAGATTCGCCGCCGGCGGGGATGAACCTTCGCGGGGCGAGCCCTGGACCACCCGGCACCGCGGCGATACCCGCCGCGTCCCCCAGGCGGCCGGTGACAGCCCGGCCAGCCCGCGGACCGGTAGCGGCCCCGTTTCCGCGCACCCCCACGAGCGTGGCAAAACCGTGGCCACCCGGGGCGGCTCCAGGGAAACATCGCCGGATCACTCTGACAGCTAGGCTCAGGGCCCAGCGTCCGCCCCCGCGGTAACCTCTCCCTCGTCCAGGCAGCCGGCCCCCTCGACGATCTCTGCCAGCCGGTTCACGAAGCGGGCCGCGGGGGCGCCGTCGATCACGTCGTGGTCCACCAGCACGGTCATCTTCAGCATCTCCCGGGGGACGACGGCGCCGTCGCGCACCGCCGGCTTCTCCACCACCGGCCCCAGGGCGAAGCAGAGCGGGTGCAGCGCCGCCGGCACCGGCCAGCCGTCCACCTTGCCGTACATACCCACCGAGGTGACCAGCACCGTCCCCATCTGCTTCTTAGCAAAGAAAGGGTTGCGCTCCAGCCGCCGCCACACCAGCCGCCGGAGCAGGTGGGGCGCGGAAAGGAAGAGGCTCTCCAGCAGGCGGCTCTTCTTCTCTCCCAGCGTGGTCTCACCGGGAGCCACCGCCTCGCCGCGGGCGGCGCGGATCTCGGCGGTGATCGCCGCCACCGTCTTCGCCTGCGCCCGGCGCACGATGTAGGTGAGCGGCAGCCG
>JAJRWQ010000116.1 GCA_024276735.1 Actinomycetes bacterium | reverse complement strand
GGAACCAGCTGTCGGGCTACTTCGACAGCTACCAGACCGAGGGGGCAGCTTCATGAACTGCAACGAGATCTTCGAATCGCTATCCGACTTCATCGACGCCGAGCGCTCCGATGACGCCTGCCGCGAGATCGAGAAACATCTCGATGGCTGCCGCAACTGCCGGATAGTGGTGAACACGCTGCGGAAAACGGTGACGCTCTACCACTCCCTGCCCCGCGAGGAGGTTCCAGGTGAGACGCGGATGCGGCTGCACCGGGTGATTCACCTGGAATACGACAAGAAGCGCTAGCGTTACTCAGGTCTTCTCCCACTTTTCCAGGTACGCCACCTGGCTGAGGGTGCTGCCGTCCCTGATCTCCCGCCGCAGGCGGTTCTCCCTCTCCATCACGTCCATGGCCCGGTTCGCCGCCTCCGCTGCCTTGCGGCGCGGCACCACCACCACGCCGTCGTCGTCACCCAGGATCCAGTCACCTGGGTGGATGCGTACCCGGGAGACGGTAATCGGCACGCCGATCTCGCCGAAGCCGCGGGGCTCGCCGGCGGTGGGGGTCACCAGGGTGGAAAAGACGGGAAACCCCAGGTCGGTGATCTCGCTCACGTCGCGCACGGCGCCGTGAACCACCACGCCGGCCAGGCCGCGCTCGCAGGCGCTGTGCGTGGCCAGCTCGCCCCAGACGGCAGGCCCGGTACCGCCGGCGTCGATCACCACCACGTCTCCTGCTTCCGCCCGGTCGATCACCTCCACGGACTTGGCCCAGTCGCCGGGGGCGGTGCGGACGGTGACCGCCGGCCCCGCCATCTTGCAACCGCGCACCAGCGGCCTCAGGCCCGGCAGCTCGCCGCGCCGGTGCATGGCGTCGGATAGGTTGGCGGTGGAGACCTGGAGCAGCGCCTCGCGCACGTCGGCGTCGCCCACCCGCTTGTAGAGGCGGGTGGGTACCGGTCGGGAGCTTTCCAGGGCCTGCCTGATGTCGCGGGTGGCGGCCTCGGCGTCGGCCGACTTGATGACGGCGCCGCTGACGATGACGATGTCGGCGCCGGCAGCGGCAGCGGCAGCGGCGGTCTCCGAGTTGATCCCCCCGGCCACGGTGACGGGCACTTCCACCGCCTCCCGCACCCGCGCCAGCAGGTCGAAGGGATCCTTGCCCTGCATCTGCTGGTCGATGGCGGTGTGGATGCCGATGAAGTCGGCTCCCATCTCCTCGACCTGCCTGGCCCGCTCCACGGGATCGTCCACGGCGATCATGTCTACCACCACCTGCAGCCCGTAGTTGCCGGCTACCTCGATGCACTCGGCGATGGTGGCGTCGTCCGCCGCGCCCAGCACCCCGGCCACCGAGGCGCCGGCCTTTGCCGCCGACTCCATTTCGAAGCGCCCGGCGTCCATGGTCTTGAGGTCGGCGACGATCACCTTGTCCGGCCAGCGCTTTTTCAGCTGGCGGACGGAATCCAGTCCCTCGCTCTTGATCAGGGGCGTCCCGGCCTCCAGCCAGTCGGCGCCGCCGGCGACCGCCTCGGCCGCCACTGCCAGCGCCCGGGGGAGGTCGAGAAAATCGAGGGCTATCTGCAGCAGCGGTGCCATGCCAGGCCGCTCAAGCTCCCACCAGTTGCACCACGACCCGCCGCCGGCGGCTGCGGTTGTCGCAGTTCACCACCACCACCTGCTGCCAGACACCAAGGGTGGGCTCGCCGCCGGTGAAGGGAATCGACAGGGAGGGGCCGATCCGGCCCGCCCGCACGTGGGCGTGGCCGTTGCCGTCGGCCTGCAGCCGGTTGTGCTCGTAATCGATCTCCCGGGGAGCCAGCCGCTCCACGGCCGCCTGGAAATCGGCTACCACACCCGGCTCGTACTCCAGGCAGGTGACCGCCCCGGTGGCGCCGGGAACGAACACGGTGGCCACCCCTTCTCCCATGCCGGACTCGGCGATCACCCGCGCCAGCTCGCCGGTGATGTCGACGATGTCCATCTCCTCGCGCATGGGGAACTCGAGCTCGCGCCGGAAGACCGGCGCCGCCCCTTCCCGCCCGTGCCTGGCCTCAGTGCTCATCGGCTGCCCCCTGGCCGTGGTGACCGTGCGGCGAAGCGGCGGGGGGGACGTGGCCCTCGTCGACCTCCAGCAGGCGGTTCTCCGCGTCCACCTTCACCAGCCGCGGCTGGAAGCCCTCGAGCTCGCGCGCTGCAAAGCCGCCGAAGCTGAGGATGATCACCTCGTCGCCCACCCGCACGCGGCGGGCGGCGGCGCCGTTGATGCAGATCTCGCCGTCGTTGCCGGGCAGGGCGTAGGTTACCAGGCGCTCGCCGTTGGTGACGTCAAAGACGTGCACCTGCTCGTAGCGGCGGATGCCGGCGGCCTCCATCAGGGCGGCGTCGATGGTGATGCTGCCCTCGTAGTCGACGTCGGCCGCGGTCACCCGCGCCCGGTGAATCTTGCTCTTCATCATGATCGTTCTCATTTCGGCTCCTCCCTGCCGAGATGGATGTTGTCGATCAGGCGGGCCGCGCCCACCCGGGCCGCCACCGCCGCCAGCGTGCCCTCGCCGGCGCGCGCCGCCGGCTGCATGGTGCGGGCGTCGACGATCTCGATGTATTCCGGCTCCACCAGCGGCATCCTGCCTATCCTGTCGGCGATCAGCTGCCGCACGGTGGCTACGTCGCTCTCTCCCGCCAGCACCGCCTCGCGGGCCGCCTCGAGCGCCGCGTAGATCACCGCTGCCTGGCGCCGCTCCTCCGGCCCCAGGTAGGCGTTGCGCGAGCTCATGGCCAGGCCGTCGTCCTCGCGCACGGTGGGAAGCACCCGCAGGGTGACGGGAAAGTTCAGGTCGTCGATCATCCGCGCCACCACCGCTGCCTGCTGGGCGTCCTTCCAGCCGAAGTAGGCGCGGCCGGGGGTAAAGATGTTCAGCAGCTTGGCGACCACCGTGAGCACGCCGCTGAAATGCCCCGGCCGGGAGGCACCGCAGAGCCCGGAGGCAGTGGCGCCCGGCGTCACCGCGGTTTCGAATCCGGGCGGGTACATCTCCTCGCCGCCGGGCATGAAGACCAGGTCGACGCCCGCCGCTGCCGCCAGCTCCAGGTCTCTCTCCGGGTCCCGGGGATAACGCTCCAGGTCCTCGCCCTCGCCGAACTGGCGGGGGTTGACGAAGATGGTGACAGCGACGAAATCGCACTCGGAGCGGGCGGCACGCATCAGGCTCAGGTGGCCTTCATGAAAAAAGCCCATGGTGGGCACCAGGCCGACCATGGCACCATCTTTCCGGGCGGCGTCCACCATCTCTCGTGCCGAGGCGATGGTCTCCGCCAAGCGCTGGGCCGCCGTGCTGCTGCCGGTTGCCATCTCAACCTCCGTTCCGGTTCCCGCTGGGGATACCAGACATCGGTTCCCGGCCCCGGTGCCTTCACGGTAAAAAGAGCACCGGGCCGCTCGCAATTTAGAGGATAGCAATCGCGGCTTTGCCTTGCAAAGAACGGGGTCGTAGACTAGAGTCTACCCCGGCGAGCATTCCGGCCCGGAGCCGGCCATACATTCCGGCAGGAACCATGCCCATATACGAGTTTACTTGCGATCAATGCCAGGAGCGCTTCGAAGAGCTGGTGAGCGCCTCGGAAGCCGGGGGCGTGACCTGCCCCGCCTGCGGCTGCGCGGAGGTGACCAGGGTATTCTCCAGCTTTGCCTTCAAGTCCGACTCGGGCGTCGGCGCGGCGGCCGGCAGCGGCTGCAGCTCCTGTTCCCAGACCTCCTGTTCCACCTGTGGCTGAGACGGCCGCCAGCAACACCGATCTCCAGGGCCTGGTGGCGCAGGTACGTTCCTGCCGCCGTTGTGACCTCGGCGAGCTGCGCACCAACGTCGTGGCCGGCGACGGCAGCGCCTCGGCGCGGCTGATGCTGGTGGGCGAGGCGCCCGGCTACCACGAGGACCGCGAGGGCAAGCCCTTCGTGGGGCGCGCCGGCAAGCTGCTCTCCGGGCTGCTGGCGCGGATCGGCCTGGAGCGTGAAGAGGTCTACATCACCAACGTGCTCAAGTGCCGGCCCCCCGACAACCGAGACCCGCTTCCCGACGAGGTTTCGGCCTGCCGCGGCTGGCTGGAGCGGCAGGTGGAGATCATCGAGCCGGCAGTGATCTGCTCCCTGGGAAACTTCGCCACCAGGCTGCTGTCCGGGAAGAACGACGGCATCACGCGCGTGCACGGGGCGCCGCAGGAAATGCCCGGCGGCAGGGCGCTGCTGTTCCCGGTCTTCCACCCGGCGGCGGCGCTCTACACGCCCGCCAACCTGGAGGTCCTGGAGCACGATTTCGACCGCCTGGCGAAGCTGCTCGAGACCCGCGATACGAAAGAAACCGGGCCGGCCGACGGCGATGAAGAGGGCGTTCAGCTGGGCCTCTTTTGACCGATGAAGCTGCTGCTGCACGATGCCGCCCCCACGGACACCGCCAGTCTGGGAAAGGCGCTGGCGGCGTGCCTGGACGTCGGCGACCTGGTCTTCGTCTACGGCCCCCTCGGGGCCGGCAAGACCACCCTGGTGCGCGAGGCAGCGGCAGCGCTGGGCGTCGAAGATCCCGTGACCAGCCCCAGCTTCACGCTGGCGCAGAGCTACCACGGCAGGATCACGGTCAACCACCTCGACCTCTACCGGCTGGAACGCCTCGATGCCGACGACCTGGCGGAATTCGAAACCTACCTCTACGGCGACGGCATCACCTTCGTGGAGTGGCCGGAGCTGCTGGAAGGACAGGCGCGGCCGACGGTGACCATCCGGCTGGAACATGCCGGCCCCGACAGGAGAAAGATCGAAGTGGAAGGCGAGATCACGGCGAGACTGGAGGCGATGCTTGGCGATCCTGGCCCTGGACACCGCCACTGAAACCCTGAGCGTAGCCCTGGCGCCGGCGGAGGGGCCGGTGAGGGAGAAGCGCCTCGCCGCCGGCAGGAAGCACCTGGAACTGCTGCTGCCCACGGTTGTGGAACTGATGGAAACCTGCGGCGTGGGCTTCCCAGACCTGGAGGGCATCGCCTGCGGCATCGGCCCCGGCACCTTCAGCGGCCTGCGGGTGGGCGTGGCTACCGCCCGCGCCCTGGCCCAGTCGCTCAAGGTGCCGGTGGCGGCCTGCAGTACCCTGGACGCACTGGCGGCCGCCCTGGCCGCGCGCGCCGATAGTAACTACCAGGGGGTGATGCCGCTGATCGATGCCCGCCGGCGACAGGTTTTCACGCGCCTCTACCGTATAGGTGATGACAGGAAACCGCGGCCGATGTCGGCGGTTGCCTGCATCGACCCGGAGGCGGTGGCCGGCTTCGGCCGCGAGACGCTGGCGGGCAGGCTGCTGGCCGGCGGTGACGGCGCCCTGGCGTACGCGGGGGAGATCGGCGGTGACATCGAGCTGCTTCCCCGGGAGGAGGACGCCCACCGGGTGAGCGCCGCCCGGCACTTCGAGGCCGCTGCCTTCCGCCCGTACACTGGCGTGAAGGACCTGGCGGCGCTGGTGCCGGAGTACGTGCGCCAGCCCGACGCCGACAAGACAATCCTGCGCAGAAAGAGATTGCCGTGGCAAAGATAAGAGCAATGCGACTGGCCGACCTGGGAGCGGTGGTGGCCATCGAGCAGGAATCGTTCCCCAAGCCCTGGTCCCTGAATGCCTTCCTCGGCCAGCTGGCCAACGAGAACAGCCTCAACTACGTCGCTGAGGAGGACGGGCGGGTCATCGGCTACCTGGTGGTCACCCAGTTCGTGGGCGTCTGGCACCTGCTGGACCTGGCCGTGCACCAGGATTACCGCCGCCGCTACGTGGCCACCGAGCTCTTGGAAAACTTCTTCGAGGAAAGCGGCCGCAAGCCGCACCGCGGCTACACGCTGGAGGTGCGCAAGTCCAACCGCGGCGCCATCAAGATGTACGAGAGCTTCGGCTTCATCTGCTCGGGGATCCGCAAGGGTTACTACAGCGACAACGGCGAGGACGCCCTGATCATGTGGCGCGACTCCGAGGACATGCTGGCGTGAGTTCCCGGGCATGATCCTGGCCATCGAAACCTCCTGCGACGATACCTGCGCCGCCGTGCTCGGCGGCGACCGCCTGCTGGCGAACGTGGTCTCCTCGCAGGCGGAGTTCCATGCCCGCTACGGCGGCGTGGTCCCCGAGGTGGCCTCGCGCCAACACCTGCTGCTGGTGAACCAGGTGGTGGATGCCGCCCTCGCGGATGCCGGCATCGGCCTGGGCGACTGTGACCGCCTCGCCGTCACCACCCACCCGGGCCTGATCGGCGCCCTGCTGGTGGGGGTGGCCACCGCCAAGTCGCTGGCCGCGGGCACCGGCGCCGAGCTGGTCCCCGTGGACCACCTGCACGGCCACGTGGCGGCCAATTTCCTGGGCGAACACCCCGCGGCGCCGCCGTTCGTCTGCCTGGTGGCCTCCGGGGGGCACACCTCGCTGCTGCACGCCGCCGACTACGCCGATTACCGCCTGCTGGGGCGGACCCTCGACGATGCCGCAGGCGAGGCGCTGGACAAGGGGGCGCGCCTGCTGGGCCTGGGCTACCCCGGCGGCGCCGAGCTGGACCGCCTGGCCGCCGGCGGCGATCCCGGCCGCTACGATTTCCCGGTGGGGCTCCGGGAGCGGGGCAACCTGGATTTCAGCTTCAGCGGC
>JAJRWQ010000115.1 GCA_024276735.1 Actinomycetes bacterium | reverse complement strand
TCAGCTGGTCATCATGCCGTTGACCTCGTTGAAGCTGTTCCTGAAGATCACCCGCTGGGTGACCATCAGCATCTGCGAGCCCTGGGCCGTCACCTTCACCGGCCCGCTGGTGGTGCTGGCGGCCACGCGCACCGCCTCCACCGAGCCGGCGGCCACGGTGACCGGCGACTCGGCCACGGCGCTGCCGCCGACGGTGATGTCGACGGTGGCGTCGCTGCTGTCGGGGTTGGCGATCAGGATCCAGTCGCCCATCATGCCGCCGGCGGCGTTGTTGTCATACCAGGGGAAAGCCCAGGAGCTGCCCAGGTCCGACCACTCCAGGGCCAGGGTCTCGTTGAAGGTGTCCTTGAACAGCGTCCGCTGGGATACCGCCAGTACGTCACTGCTGGATTTGCAATCCCAGCAGATCACCTCCACCATGCCGTCGGTGACGTCGGCGAAGCTGGGGGTCCAGCTCTCGCCCGCCTGCAGGGTATTGGTGGCCTTCTGGGCGCCGTTGATACGCACCTCCACGTCCACGCCGCCGGCGCCGGCGATATGGTCGATCACCAGCCAGTCGCCCTGCCAGCCGGCGATGGTGGCGGAGTCGTACCAGGGCATGTAGTAGACCATGTCGGTGGTATGGTTCACCTGGCGCAGGGTGGTGAAGCTGCCCTCGCTGGTGGTGACGCCGTTGGCCTGGCCGTCGTAGGAGCTCACCCGGTAGTAGATGGTGGTCCCCGCCGCCTGGCCGGTGAGCGTCGCCGTGTGGTTGGCGTGCAGCACGGTGTCGTTCACCTTGTTGTAGGGCCCGCCCTGGCTGGTGCTCCATTCCAGCATGGTGGTGGCGGGCTCGTCGGTGGTCCAGGTGATGACGGCGCCGTCGTTGGTGGGCGTCACCGTGGGGCCGTTGGTGATGGTGGGCGCCGTTTCGTCGATGGCATACGTGCCCACGGGATAGCCGGCGCCGCCGGTGAACTGCTCGCCGATGGTGTTGTTCCACTCGGGCAGGCCCCACTTGGCGAAGGTGGTGTCGTAGCCCAGCATGGTGAGGCCCACGGCGGCGATGCCGGCGGTGTGCTGGGTGCGGTTGGTGACGAACACCTTCTGGCCGGCGGGATCGATGTACTGGTAACCCGCGGCCGTGGCATCGAACAGGTCCGGCAGCGGAACCTGCGTGACGTAGGCGCTCCCCGAAGTCTGGTTGGCCATGGTCTTGTTGCTGTTGTCGATGGTGGCGCTGCGGATGTCCACCGGCTGGTAATTGCCGTCGCTGGCGGCGTCCCAGGGCGTGGTGCCCGCTCCCACCTTGGCCAGGGCGTCGGCGGCCACGCAGCGGGTCATGCCGGCGTCGGTGGTCTCGCCGCTGCAGTCGACGCCGTTGGTGGCCGCGGTGTGGGTGCTCCCGGCCAGCGTGTCGCCGACGATGCTCTTGGTGTTCGTGTACGAGTGCGCGCCGCTGTTCCAGCCGTAGCGGCCCCACTTGAGGTCGTAGACCTTGGGCGGGGTGCTGCCGAAACCGCCCGCCTGGGCGATGGCGCCGTAGGCGCCGGTGACCACGCTCTCGGTGTGGCCGGTGAGGCAGTAGTCGATGATGTCGGTGCTGAAGCCCGCCGCCTCGTGGTTGGCCACCTTGGTCTTGATCTTGTCGATGTTGACCTGGCTGGCGGCATCGCTGTTCCATGCCACCCGCAGCGAGGTGGCCGGCAGCCACGTGCTCCACGTGTTCAGCACGTCCACCAGGATGGGGGCGTTGGCGGCGTCGTCGCCCTCGCCCAGGAAGGTGTTGTCACCGTTGGAGTCGATGCGGTTCTTCAGCTCGGCGGCGGTTACCAGGAAGCCGGCCTCGCCGTCGTCGTTGGCGTTGTACTGGCTGTCGATGTAGCTGTCCAGGTAACCGGCCACCTTCTGCCAGTCGGTCTGGTCGATGGCGTCCATGCCGCCGCTGGCCAGCGACAGCGAGGCGGCGACCCCCGCCGCGGCCAGGGCCAGCGCCAGGGCCACGATCACCACCAGGCCGAGCCGATGCTTGCGTCTTGCGCTCATTGTCCTGCTCCTTTGCTCGCTTTGAAAACCGTGGGCGGTGGGGCGTCGCGGCGGCGTCCGCCGCCTGCCGGGGCGCCCCGCGCGCGGCGTGTCCGCCGGGATCGGCCGCCGCCCGGGAAAGAAGAACATCACCCCCTGCGTCGAATCCGGCTCCACCGGGCAGTCGCGGCCGCGCGGCCGCGAGTTCCGATCCTCGGAGACCCCCGCGAAGAGAAGTGAATCACCACCCTACCCCGCTCCCGGGAAGGGCCCGCCTGCGGGCGCCCGCCCGGTAACACGAGAAGCTATCACCGGCGGGAGGGGCTGTCAAGGTTGCCCCACCGGGCGGCTCTGTTATAATCCAGCTTGAAAGCCCGCATTCCGCGGGCGGCGGCGCCCGCTGCCGGCGGGGCTGTGCCGCACCAGGGGTCGGAGTGGCGGAACTCGGTAGACGCGCTAGGTTGAGGGCCTAGTGAGCCGTTGGCTCATGGGGGTTCAAGTCCCCCCTCCGACACCAGCCCCCGCGCCC
>JAJRWQ010000016.1 GCA_024276735.1 Actinomycetes bacterium | reverse complement strand
GACGGCGCCGGCGGGCTCGCCCCCGACTTCGAAACCGTGGGCGGCGGCCACCGCCTCCCGGTCCACCCCGGGAAGGTCGGTCACCAGCACCTGGGTCTCCCCCCGGTCGAGGGCGTCCCAGTCGATGAACTCCAGCTGGGCTGAAACATCGACCCGCGGCCCCGCCCCCGGCGGCCGCAGGTCCTCCAGGGCGGCCCCCCGGTTCCGCGGCACCACGAAAACCTTGACTCCCCGGTCATGCTCGAGGTCCTGGACGTAGCGCCTGAGCGGCAACCCCTCGTCCCCCACGCGGGCGGCGATCGACTCCGAGAGCGCCGCCAGCTCGGCGACGGTCCGCTGCCGCAGGTAGCGCTGCACCAGGCCCACCGCCAGCAACCCCGAAACCAGCAGCGAGAAGACAATGGTGACGGAAAAGTAGAGAATCAGCCGCCCCTTGAGCGAGCGCGGCGGCCGCGGCGGCGGCTCCCCTTTTCGCCCGGCGCTCATGACCGGCAGGCGGTGTCCGGCGCCCCGTTCACCGCCGCAGCTTGTAGCCTACGCCCCGCACCGTCTCGATGGTCACCGCGCCGCCGAGCTTCTTGCGCAGCTGGTTGACGTGGACGTCCACGGTGCGGGTATCCCCGGCGAACTGGAAACCCCAGACCTCCTCCAGCAGCTGGTTACGGCTGAGCGCCAGGCCGGCGTTCAGCATCAGGTAGTGGAGCAGGTCGAATTCCTTTGCCGTCAGGCGCACGGGATCGCCGGCGGCCTCCACCTCGCGGCTTCCCGGGTCGAGGGCTACCCCGCCCACCTGCAGGGGGCGTTCCCGGTCCCGGTCATCGCGCGCATACCGCCTCAGCACCGAGCGCACCCGCGCCACCAGCTCGCGGGGATCGAAGGGCTTGGTGACGTAGTCGTCGGCACCGATCTCCAGCCCCACCACCTTGTCCGTGGGAGCATCGCGGGCGGTGAGCATGATCACCGGCACGTCCGATTCGCGCCGCAGGCGCCGGCATACCTCGAAGCCGTCGATGTCGGGCAGCATCACGTCCAGGATCACCAGCTGGGGGCGCTGGCTGCGCACCAGGTCCAGGCCCGTCTCGCCGTCCGCCGCCACCTGCACGGTGAAGCCCTCCTTCTCCAGGTACATGGCCACGAAGGAGGCGATGCTGTCCTCGTCTTCCACCAGCACGATCGACCTTGCCGCCATCGACGTCTCCATGCTTGTCGCCGCCGCCATTCGCCGCCATTATACCGTATCGCTCCCGCCTCCCCGCGCCGCGGCAGGGGCGGCCCGGCCGGGTGACGGCGGCCCCGGCGCCCGTGTGGGCGCCGGGGCCGCCGGTTGCATCGTCTTCACCTTCGCGCGTCACCGGGGCTCATTCGCCCTCGTCGGGTGGCGCCTGCCGCTGGGGCGGGTCGAAGATCAGCACCTTCGCCGTGCCGTCCTCGCCGGCCACTACTCCCAGCCGCGATCCCGTCTCGATCGCCGGGATCGTGAAGCTGCGCTCGCCGCCGGGCGTATTCACCGTCACCTGGTCCCCGTCGACGGCGGTCACCTCGCCGATCACGGGACGCTGGTGCCCGCGGCCCTGGAAGTCGACGATGACCACCTTGGCCAGCGGCGTCTCCCCTTCCGCGGGCTTGCCGGCCAGGACCACGCCTATCTTGACGCCGGGCTGCACGTCCTCCAGCGAGGCCTCGCCTCCCTGGCGACGGTACACCGTGGCGTCATCGACGCGCACCTGCCTTTCCTCGCCCGCCGGGTTCTTGAAGGTGATCACGCCGTCCTCGACGCTCACCACCTCGCCCCCGGCCAGGCGGCCGTGCCGTCCCGGCCCGCCTCCCGGTCCTCCCGGTCCTCCCGGCCCGCCGGGCCCTCCGGGGCCGAGCGCCTGCTGCCCGGCGGCGGGGGCGCCGTCACCCTCGGCCAGCGCCAGGCCGGTGCCTGCCGCCAGGGCCACCAGCAACACCAGCGCCGCCGCCAAGACCTTGTAGCTCTTTTTCATTGCCTGCACCTCCTCTCCAGACGTTGCCTGCAGGAGTATTTTCCGGCAGCGCCGTCAGGCGGAGATCAGGTTTTCGTAAAAAGGAAGTAAAAAGGCGGGCGGCGGCCGGGGGCCGACCAAGGATACGGACGGGGCGCCCCGCGGGGCGCCCCGTTTGGTAGCCAGGACCGGCCCTGCGGCCGGTGTCAGCCGGTGGGCCTAGGTCGAGAGCCCGCTCATGGTGGTAGCCGTGCCCACGGCGCCACCGATATCCTCGAGCTCCTCCAGTCCCTCGATGCCCTGGAGCTCATCCAGGCCGCCGAAGGCACCTCCCATGCCGGAGAAGAGGTCGGTGATGGGGGCCGCGTTCTGGGGAGCGCTGATGTCCACCGTCTCGTTGAACTTCGACTGGTTGACGGTCATGGTGATCTTCACCGTCATCTAGCCCGGAGACTGCGTGGTGGTGGTGCCCAGCGATTCCGCCATGACGGTGAGCGAGGAGGTGTCCAGCTCCATGTCCACCTTCAGCCGCCGCAGGTAACCGTCGTCATCGATCCAGGCCTCGACGTCGGCCGCCTTCACGGAATCCTCCACGGAGGCGGTGCCGCTCTCCAGCTGCCCCGTGGTATCCGCCTGCCCGCACTGGGAGGACATCTCCGTCAGCGCGTTTACCAGGTTGGCCGTGTTCACCTTGGCCTTGTAGTGGCGGGTGCTCACGCCGTCGATTTCCTCCTGGGAAACCTCCTCGATATCGGAGAAGACCTGGGAGGGCACCAGCTTTACCGCCGCCGCATCACGCATGCAGTTGACGTCGCCGCCATACGACTCCGCCTGCTGGGCGCTGCCCAGGTCGTACCAGTCACCGGCGAGCTTCACGTACATCTTGCCGCCGGTCTGCACCATTTCGATCCCGCTCAGGTAGTCGGTCAGCATCGAGGGGTCGATGAAGGCCGCGGCCGGGCCGGCGGCAGACTCTGCCAGGCTCTTGGCGACACCATCCAGGCCGCTCACCGAGAGCGTCATCTTCATCTGGGGGTCCTGCGGATCGTTGTTGTCGAAGTCACCGTTGCCGGAGACCTTGAGCTCCAGGGGCAGCATCTTTGCCACCTCCGGGTCGACGTCCTCCGCCTCGGCGTTGATCTCCATCTGCATGTCGAATTCCGCGTGCAGGCTCTTGATGTCGGAACTCTTGCTGAAGGCTTCGTCCATCGCCGCCGCGGGATCGCCGCCGCCTCCGCCGCCGCAGCCGCCCAGGGCCAACCCCAGGCCCGCCGCCACGGCAATCACCATCACCATGTACAGGTACCTTTTCATGCCGGTTTCTCCTCTCTCTAGCCGTTGCCGGCGAAACATCCTATAATGCACGGGCGCCGGCATCAAGGCCACGCCGCCGGCCGGAACACGAAACGGCACCCGGGCTCACGCAATCACTTCGCCGATGAAGACACTGCAGGTAGTACGCCAGTTCCTACCCGGCACCGGCGGCATGGAAACCCACGTCGCCGGCCTCTGCCGGCACCTGGCGGACCGTGGCCACGGCGCCGACGTGCTCACCCTGGACCACCTTTTCGGCAGCGGCGAGCGGCTGCCGCCCTATTCCCGCGAGGCGGGCATCGACGTGATCAGGGTGCCCTACCGGGGAAACGCCCGCTTCTTCTGGGCGCCCGCCGTCATGCAGCTGCTTCCCCGCTACGACCTGGTGCACGTTCACGGCACCGACTTCTTTCTCGACCTGCTGGGCGGGCTCCGGCGGCAGCACGGGGTGCCGCTGGTGCTCTCCACCCACGGGGGCTTCTTTCACACCCGCTGGATGCCGGCACTGAAGCATGCTTACTTCCATTGCGTCACCCGCAACACCATCCGCGGCGTCGACCGGGTGATCGCCGTCAGCAGCACCGACGCGGAGATATTCACCCGCATCACGGGCAACGTCAGCCTGGTGGAAAACGGTATCGACTGGCAACGGTTTGCCGGCTGCAGGCGGCGGCCGCAACGGGGGCGGCTGCTCTACGTGGGACGGCTTTCCACCAACAAGCGCCTGGACCGCCTGCTGGAAGCCTTTGCCCAGGTGCGCGCCGACCACCCGGACGCCGTCCTGGAGATCGTGGGGCCGGACTGGGGAGGCATCGGCCCGGAGCTGGAGGCGCAGGCGGCAGCGCTGGGAATCGCCGCCGCGGTCGTCTTTTCCGGCGAGCTGCCGGCAGCGGACCTGCTGGCGGCGCTGGGGCGGGCGTACCTTTTCGTGAGCGCCTCCGAGTACGAGGCCTTCGGCCTCGCGACCGTCGAGGCCATGGCCGCCGGCGTGGTGCCGGTGGTGCAGCGCATTCCGGCAACGTCATCACTGATAGAGCACGGGGTCAACGGATTTCTCGCCGACTTCGCCGACGCCCGCGCCGCCGCCGCGGTCATCGGCGAGGCGCTGGCGGCCGACGGGGACCGCTACCGGCGCCTGGGCGAGGCAGCACGGCGGCGCGCGGCCGATTTCGACCAGCGATCGGCGAACGCCCGGATCATCGACATCTACCGGGAGGTGCTCGCGCATCATGCCGGCGCCAGCTGAACCGCAGCGGCTCGACATCCTGGGCGTCGGGGTGGACCGGTACGACGAGGAAGCAGTGCTCCGCCGCATATCGTCCCTGCTCGACGGCGACGGCTGCAAGCAGGTGGTCACGCTCAACCCCGAGTACGTGATGCGCGCCGGCAGGGACCCGGAGCTGCGGTGGATCATCAACGCCGCCGAGCTGGCGGTGCCCGACGGCATGGGCATCGTCTGGGCCTCGCGGCTGCTGGGCGAACCGCTGCCGGGCCGCATCACCGGCACCGACCTGCTGCCGCGCATCTGCGACGTCTGCGCCGAGAAGCGGATGCCGGTATTCCTGCTGGGCGGCCGCCACGGTGTCGCCGAGGAGACAGCGGCCCGGCTGCAACGGCGGCGGCCGGACCTGGAGGTCGCCGGCACCAGCGACCGCGATCCCGACCCGGCGCTGGACGACGCCATCGTCGGGGAGATCAACCGCTCGGGAGCCCGCCTGCTGGCGGTGGCCTACGGCTGCCCCAAGCAGGACTTCTGGATCGACCGCAACCGCCGCCGCCTGCAGCACGTGCGCGTGGCCATCGGCGTCGGCGGCGCCTTCGATTTCATCTCCGGGCAGGTGCCACGGGCGCCGCGCGCCATGCGCCGCGCCGGCCTGGAGTGGCTGTTCCGTCTCTGGCTGGAGCCGCACCGGGCCCGGCGCATGGTGGCGCTGCCACGCTTCGGCCTGGCCGTGCTGCTTTCCCGGGCCAGGGCACGGCGCCGCCGCTGAAGGGCCGGCCGGCGGTCAGGCGCGCAGCCTGGCGACCAGTGCCCCCAGGGCCGCGCCCGCCAGCAGCAGCAATGCCAGCAGCAGGGCCAGCCCGGAGACCGATACTGCTGCCTCGATGAAGGCCTCCAGCAGCGGTCGCGCCACCGCCGCCACCATGCCGCCCGCTTCCTCGCCGACGCTGGACAACAGGCCGTCCAGCAGCCGGGAACGCAGGAACAGCGCCGGCAGCAACAAGAACAGGGAGGCTACCAGCAAGCAGGTTCCGGGCCCGGCCAGCCGGCCCAGCCGGCGGCCCGCCGCCGCCATCGCCGCCGTCAGCAGCAGCACCGCCGCCGCCGAGAAGAGGACGGCCCTGGCCGCCCTCTCGTGAGCACCGCTGCTGGTGAGCGCCACCCCCCTGGTCGCCACGGTGAGGGCCGCGTCCAGCTCCCGCCCTTCGTCCCCCGGCAGGTCCGGCAGGTCCCCGGCCAGGCGCTGTAACCTGGAAGGATCTTCGTAAACGGCGGTGGCGAAGGCGGGGCTCTCCAGGAACGCCAGCATGTCGGGCGCCAGCCGCTCCAGCGTTGCCGCCGCCCGGGGATCGGAAAGAAACGGCAGCGACATCTCGGTGATCACCGCTCTTGCCGGCGCCGGCTGCGTCTGCCGGTAGAACGCCAGGGAAGCAAGCAGGAAAACCAGCGCCGGCACCAGCAGCACGCCTGCCAGCCACTTGAAGTCCGCCCGCCGGCCGCCGCCGGCCGGGGACGCCTGCGCCTGCGGGCGCAGGACCCTGGTTTCCTGGTCGTGAAGAGACGACATGGTTCGGTACGGGCCGGTTTTTCCGGCAGCCGCCAGCGGCTGCCGCGGCGCCGCCTTCTGCGTTCAACGCCGGCCCCCGCCTTCCTGCCTGGAGGCGCGGCCATCCGGTGACGAACCGCTACGCCCATATCCGCGATGACGCCCTGAGGGCAGCAGCGGAGCTGGCGGGGGCGCTGGTGGCGGAAGTGGAGGCTGAGAACGTGGTAAAGCTGGAGCAGAAAGGTTAAGATTAACCCATGCAGCGAACCATCAAAGCATTTGTTTATCCGGGGGAATCGGGATACGTGGCGGAATGCGCCGGGTTGTCCGTTGTTACCCAGGGCGGCACGCTGGACGAAACGATAACCAATCTCCAGGAAGCGGTAGCCCTTTACCTGGAGGGGGAAGACCTGGCGGCGCTGGACCTGGAGCCCAACCCCTCGCTTATCGTTACCTTCGAAGTGGAACCGCTTGCCCATGCCGGGTAAGTTAAAGCGGCTGTCGGGCAAGCAGGAATATCCATCCTTGGCCGCTTCGGCTTTACGCATGCCTCACAGAAGGGCAGTCACGTGAAGCTTGTCCGTCATTCGGGCGGTTCACGCCAGGTGCTGGTCATCCCCCTGCACAAGGAGCTGGACCGGGGCACGCTCAAGGCCATTATCAGGCAGGTCTCCCGCTACGTACCGGAAGAAGAACTGGAGCCGTACTTTTACGCTGAATAGGGGTGCCGCCGTGGTGGAGTTAAGAACCTGATTTGCGTTTTCGCTGCCGTGCTTTTTCTGCCGCCATTCTACATCGAGGGCTGCAATACTTTTTCCCTCTGCGCCCACGTGGGAAAACCGATTCGCAGCCCTCTTTGGCACAAGTCATGAAATCTACTCCTGTAAACTCCTGGAAATACGAAGGAAGGCGGCCTCAAAAGCCCCTTTGGCGTGGAAAAGCCACGTCATGCCGCGAGTGTCATATTCGCCGATTGTCACCGAGGCTATCGAGATTTTATTCAGGAGCTTTTGCACCTCTCCTGTTACTGTCCGCCAGGCGTTTTGAAATAACTCACGTTCGTTTGTGGGGATTACATGATGCCCGAATTCGGAGGCCATAGCTTCAGAAGACAGATAGCTCTTCGTCATCGAACGTATACCGAAAAAAGGAAAAAAGGGGAAGTCTTCTCCGCTGCCCCTTGGGTAGAGCCATATTTCCCCTTCCCTAGTGCATCGGGGGTTTCCGTACAGATCCCATAGCGGGCCTGCCCGCCCCTCTTTCAACCATTCAAGCATACACGTTAAGAGGTTGAACCAGCCTAACGCCTCTTCGTTTTTCTTCCAGGATTCATTGACGCCGATGCCTGCCTCTCTCCTGCGACCCTGGTAGCGCCTCGAGGCCTTCTGTCCGCCCCGGCTGCTATGCTAGTCGCTTAAGCGCACCAGCCCGAACCGGTCCGGCCCGCGATCGATGACCGCCAGGGCGTGCTTCCATAACTCTCCCGCCCTCTTCCACGTCTTCAGCCGCTACTGCCTGGTAACGTCCCACAAGTAGTAGTAATCGCCGGGTCCGCTTCTGGTGTGAACGGCAACGGCCTCCCCCTTCCGGTAATACCTGACCTGTAACCCCGCCTCGGTGATCCTCAGCGCTCTCCAGCGCCCCGGCCAGCCCTCGATAGCAGTCTTTACTTCCTTCGGAATCCTCATGAAAACCCCCTGATTTTGGCCTTGCATGTTGTGAATTATGTTGTGAAAGAGAAAAGGCCTTTTTTCTCAGGGGAAGTAAAGCTGCTAGAAATCCCACTATCAGTAGGAGTTTATTGGAGCGGATGACGGGACTCGAACCCGCGATCTTCGGCTTGGGAAGCCGACGCGTTACCAACTACGCTACATCCGCCCGTGCAGAAGACCGGTCGGCACCAATTTTACAAAAAAAGTCCCGCGGTGGCAGCTGCCGGGCGGGAGCCGGCAGGCAGGGACGTTACGCCGCGGCCGGAACCGGGCTCACTTGGACGGCGAAAGCTTCTCCTCGGCGAGAAAGCGGCGGAACCAGTCGATGGTCTGCTTCAACCCTTCCTCCACCGGCACCCGCGGCTCCCAGTCGATGATCTCCTTGGCCAGCGAGATGTCGGGGCGGCGCCGCTTGGGGTCGTCGGTGGGCAGCGCCTGGTAGACGATCTCGCTCTTGCTGCCGGTGAGCTCGATGATCATCTCCGCCAGCTGCTTGATGGTGTATTCCGCCGGGTTGCCCAGGTTGATGGGCAGGAAGTAGTCGCTCATCATCACCCGGTAGATGCCCTCCACCAGGTCGGAGACGTAGCAGAAACTGCGCGTCTGGCTGCCGTCGCCGAACACGGTGAGGTGCTTGTCGCCCAGCGCCTGGCGGATGAAGGTGGGCACTGCGCGGCCGTCGTAGGGGCGCATGCGCGGCCCGTAGGTATTGAAAATGCGCACGATGCGGGTGTCTACGCCCTGCTCGCGCCGGTAGGCCATGGTGGTGGTCTCGGCGTACCGCTTGGCCTCGTCGTAGACGCTGCGGGGCCCGATGGGATTGACGTGGCCCCAGTAATCTTCCTTCTGGGGGTGCACCTCCGGGTCGCCGTAGACCTCGGAGGTGGAGGTGAGCAGGAAGCGCGCCCGCTTCCACTTGGCGAGGCCGATGGCGTTGCGGGTGCCCACGGCACCCACCTTCAGCGTGTGCAGCGCCATCTGCAGGTAGTCGATGGGGCTCGCCGGGCTCGCCAGGTGAAAGACGAAATCCACCTCGCCGGGGATGTCGATGAACTCGGTGATGTCCACGTTCCGGTACTCGAAGCCGGGGCTGTCGATGTGCTCCAGGTTCCTCAGGGTACCGGTGTTGAGGTTGTCCAGGCCGATGACCCGGTGTCCCTTCCCCAGCAGGTAATCACACAGGTGGGAGCCGATGAAGCCGGCCGCACCCGTCACCACTGAAACCTTTGGCCGCTCTGCCGTCAAGAGTTCCTCCTCTCCCGGTTGCAGGCGCCGGCGGCGCCGCGGCGTTTCCACGGCCCCCCTGCCTTGCTGTAAAATATACTCTCACATTTTGCCGCGGCTTACTAACACCTGCTGGAGGTGGCGGGAGCCCGGCGGCGAAATCTGAGGCGTCCACTACACCACGGGAGGAGACACGATGAGCCGCATCCAGATCATCGCCCTGGTCTTCGCCGCGCTGATGATACTGGCCCTCCTGCAGCTGATCCGCAAGAAGAAACTCAAGGCACAGTACTCGCTGCTGTGGTTCGCCACCATCGCCGTCATCGTCGCCCTCGCCGCCTGGAGCCCGCTGCTGGAGTGGCTGGCCTCGCTGCTGGGAATCGCCCTGCCCTCCAACGCCCTCTTCCTGATGGCGCTGGCCTTCCTGTTCGCCATGGCGCTTCATTTCTCGCTGCTGGTGTCCCGGCTCACGGACCAGAGCAAGATGCTGGCCCAGCGGCTGGCGCTCACCGAGCACGAGCTGCGCAAGTGCCGGCAGCAGGTCGCTCGCCGGGAGGGCGACGCCGATGATGGCGCCAGCTGAAGGCGACGGCCACCGGGGACGCCTCTCGCGGCTGCTCGGCTCGCGGGCGTTCCGCTTCGCCGTCAGCTTCCTGCTGCTGGCGGTGCTGCTCTCGCGCCTGGACCGCGGCCAGCTGGCCTCCACCCTGGCCCACGTGCGGCCGGGGCTGCTGCTCCTGGGCACCCTGGTATTCCTGGTGGCGAACCTGGTGAGCATCTACAAGTGGCGCCTGGTCATCGACGCCCAGGGAGACCGGGTCTCGTTCTTCCGCCTGACCAGGATCTTCTACATCGGCCTCTTCTTCAACAACTTCCTGCCCACCAACTTCGGCGGCGACGTGATCAAGGCTTTCAAGCTGGCGCGGGAGACCGGCCACGGCGCCGATGCCGCCGGCTCGGTGGCGCTGGACCGGGCCGGCTCCATCTTCGCCCTGCTGCTGATCGCCCTGCCGCCGGCGCTGCTGGAGCTGCGGCTGCTGGGAACCACGGTGGCGATCGTGGTGCCGGCGATGATCGGCTGCTTCCTGCTGCTGGTGCTGGTGGCGGCGAACGACCGGGTGGCGCGCCGGCTGGGCAGGCTGTTGCCGGCGCACTTCGATCCCTTCGGCACCCGCAGGCACCTGAAGAGCTTCTACTATTCGCTACATTCCTTCCGTGATCACAAGCGCATGCTGGCGGCGCTGCTGCTGGTCTCGCTGGCATACCAGGGGCTGCAGATCGTCACCGTGTGGGTGCTGGCGCTGTCGCTGGGCATCGAGACGGCCCCCGTTTACTACTTCATCTTCATCCCCGTGGTACTGGCAGTGAGCATGATCCCCGTCTCCCTCAACGGCCTCGGCGTGCGCGAGGGCGCCTGGGTGCTGCTCTTCAGCCGCGTGGGCGTGCCGGCGGCGGCGGCGTTCTCCATGTCCATCCTCAGCCTGCTGGTGATGACGGTGGTCAGCCTCGCCGGCGGTGTCTTCTACATGCTGGAGGGGGCGGCGCCGATGCCCGGCGGCGACCCTTCGGCCGCAGGGGAGGGCGAGCGTGGGCACCCCTAGGATCCTGGTGATCATCCCGGCGCACAACGAGGCCCACAGTTTGGCCGCGGTGGTGGCGGACGTCCGCCGGCACTGCGATGCCGACATCGTGGTGGTGGACGACGGCTCCACCGACGATACCGCCGCCATCGCCCTGGAAGCCGGCGTGGAGCTGTTGCAGCTGCCCTTCAACCTGGGCATCGGCAGCGCCATGCAGACCGGCTTCATCTTCGCCGCCCGCGGCGGCTACGACGTCGCCATCCAGGTCGACGGCGACGGCCAGCACGACGCCGCCTTCATCCCGGCGCTGCTGGAGCCGCTGCTGGCGGGGGAATGCAACATGGCGGTAGGCTCCCGCTACCGGGAGCAGGGCAACTACCGGGGAGCGCTCTCCCGCAAGGCGGGCACGGCGCTCTTCTCCCGGGTGCTGTCGCTGATGCTGGGCCAGAAGTTCACCGACGCCACCTCCGGCTTTCGCGCCATCGACCGGCAGCTGATCGAGATCTTCGCCCGCGACTATCCCCGCGACTATCCCGAGGTGGAAGCGCTGCTGCAGGTGCACCTGGCGCGCCTGGCGGTGCGCGAGGTGCCGGTGGAGATGCGCACCCGCAGCGGCGGCCGCTCTTCCATCAACCTCTTTCGCTCCGCCTACTACATGGTAAAGGTGCTGCTGGCGCTGCTGGTGGGCTACTCGCGCCGCCGGGCGCCGCAGCCATGAGCGCCGGGCCCGCGGGCGGGCTGACGTCACGGGAGTGGGAATGAGCCGGAAGAACTACTACAGCTATTACTTCGAGGGCAACGAGATCGAGGGCAGCACCGAGCGCATCCGCGCCAAGAACGAGCTGGTGTACTCGTACCTCCAGCCGCACCTGCCGCCCGGGGCGGCGGTGCTGGAACTGGGCGTGGGCAAGGGCTTCTTCGCCCGGCTCTGCCGCGAACGCGGCCACGCCTACCGGGGAGTGGAGGCCAGCGAGGAGCAGTGTTCACGGCTTCGTTCCCGGGGGCTGGAGGTCACCGCCGCCCTGGTGCCGCCGCTGCCGGAGGAGCTGGGGAACGGCTACGGGCTGGTTTACAGCGCCCACCTGCTGGAACACCTTCCCAGCAGCCGCGAGGTACACCAGCTGCTGGAGCAGTGCGCCGCCGTCATCAGCGAAGACGGCGTGGTGGCGGCCCTGTTCCCCGACGCCGCCGCCCTCGGCAGCGAGTTCTGGAACTGTGACTATACCCATTGCTATCCCACCACGGAACGGCGGGTGGCCCAGGCGATGACCGACGCCGGGCTGGAAGTGATCGCCGCCCACCACCTGCACGGCCACTATACCGGCGCCGGCCGCATGCTCGCCCGGGTGGCCTCCCGCCCCCTCTTCCTGCGCGGCGCCCTGGCCGCCACCCGCGACCGCGGGCGCCGGGATCTCCTCTACCGCGGCTGGATGTACCTGCAAAGAGACGTGCTGCTGGTGGCGTCACCACGGCGCTGAGAGGAGTAGCGATGAGCATCGGGACCACGCCGCGCGTAGCCGTCATCGTGCCCAACTACAACGGCGCCCGCTACCTGGAAGAGTGCCTGTCGTCGCTGCTGGCGCAGGGCTACCGCGACCGTCGGGTGATCGTGGTGGACAACGCCTCCAGCGACGGTTCCGCGGAGATGGTGGAGCGGCGCTTCCCCCAGGTGGACCTGGTGCGCAACCCTGTCAACACCGGTTTCGCCGGCGGCTGCAACACCGGCCTGCGCCGCGGGCTGGAGCAGGGCGCCGAGTACCTGGTGCTCGTGAACAGCGACACCCGGGCGGAGCCGGACTGGCTGGAGGAGCTGGTGGCGGCCGCCGACACCGACCCGTGCATCGGCCTCTGCCAGTCACTGATCCTGCTGGCAAGCCGCCCCAACGTCATCAACACCGCCGGCAACGAGTCCCATTACCTCGCCTTCGGTTACTGCGGCCGCTACCTGGAGGAAGACCGCGGCGTCCCGGGAGGGGTGCGGGAAATCCCCTTCGCCAGCGGCACCGCCGTGCTCGCCCGCCGGCGCATGCTGGAAGAGGTGGGGCTGATGGACGAAGACCTCTTCCTCTACCAGGAGGACCTGGACCTCAGCTGGCGGGCGCGGCTGGCCGGCTGGCGGGTGGTGCTGGCGCCGCGTTCGCGCATCCACCACCACTACCACTTCGACCGCAACCGCGAGAAGTTCTACTACCTGGAACGAAACCGCCTGCTGGTGAGCATCAAGAACTACGCCCCCCGCAGCCTGGTGGTGCTGGCGCCCGCCTTCCTGGGCGCCGAGCTGGCCATGGTGGGATATGCCTTCGCCAGCGGCTGGGGGCCGCGCAAGCTGGCCGGCTACCGCGACCTCTGGCGCCAGCGCCGCCGCATCGCCGCCAAGCGCCGGCGCGTGCAGGCGACACGCCGCGTTCCCGACCGCAGCATCGCCGCGAACTGGACCGACCGCATGGAGTTTCCCGGCTTCCGGGAATCCCCGCTGGCGCGCCTGGCCAACCCGGTTTCCCACGCCTACTGGCGGCTGGCCCGCCGGCTGCTCTAGCAGCGCCGGCGCCCGCGGCCTAGGGTATCACCGTGCCGTCGATCTCGTTGAAGGAGATGCCGTAGACGGTGCGTTCGCTGGCCAGCAGCGGCTGGCCGGTGGAGACCACCTTCAGCGGGCCGCCGATCACCCCCGCGTAGGTGCGCGCCGCCACCTCTCCCGGGGCCAGCGTGAAAGAGCCGCCCACCTGCTGTCCCCCCGAGTAGACGCTGACGTCGGTGCCGGCGGTACCCTGGTTGGACACCAGCAGCCAGGTGACCATCCCCGGGGTGGAGAAATCGTACCAGCTGAACCAGGCGGAAGACGCCAGCGCAGCCGGGTCCGCCCCCTGGAGTTCCTCGAAGGAATCGCCCGCCAGCGTCCGCTCGCTCACCACCAGGTTGCCGCCGGAGGACTTCACCGTCACCGGCCCGCCCATCTCGCCCTGGTAGAGCACCACGCCCACGCTGCCGGGATCCACCTGCAGGTGGCGGGCGGGGCCGCCGGCGATGGTTATCTCCACGTCCGCGGCGCTGGTCCCGGGGTTGGCGGCGAGGATCCAGGTCCGGTACCCGGGGCTCTGGCTGTCGTACCAGTTGAAACGGTACTCGCTCACCAGGGAGCCGGCGGGCATCCCGGTCACCTCGCTGAAGAAACCCTGGTACAGCACCCGCTGGCTCACCAGCAGCAGCTGCCCGCCGGTGGAGCGCACGTACACCGGGCCCGCCTGCACGCCGGGGAAGGTGGGCGCGATCACCTCGCCGGGCGCCAGCGCGTACGTGCCCCGCGGCGTGGAGAGATCGCCGATGTAGATCTCCACCGTGGCCGCCTGCGTATCCTCGTTGGCCACCAGGATCCAGTCCTGCATGCCCGCGGTCGCCTGGTCGTACCAGGTGAAGTAATAAGCCGAGTCCAGCCGGTCCCGGGGCACCGCCGGCAGCTCGGTGAAGGCCCCGTTGTAGACGACGCGCTGGCTGGCCAGGAGCGGCGTGCTCCCGGACGCGCGCACCTCCACGGGGCCGCCTATCGTCCCCGGCAGCTCCGGTGTCTCCCCGGCTAGCACCGGCAGTCGCCACGCGTCCTCCAGGGAGCCTCCCAGCCGCAGCTGGCCGATGTCGGCGGCGGCGGATACGTTCGCCAGGAGCACCCAGTCGCGCATTCCCGGGGTCACCTCGTCGTACCAGCCGAAGAGCAGCGAGCTCCCCGCCGGCGGCGCCGTCCCCATGGCCAGCTTGCCGCTGCCGTAGAGGTTGTCCTTGCCGGGGTCGCCCAGGTCCACGGCGCCGTTCTCCAGGAAGGCGCGGGCAGTGGACCAGGAATAGTCGGGATGGGCGCCCTCCACCAGCGCCGCGGCGCCGGCGACGTGGGGCGTGGAGGCCGAGGTGCCGGCAAAGCCCATGTTCCCGTAAGTGACGGTGGAGACCCCGGTGGGCGCGGCGATGTCGGGCTTGGTCCTGCCGTCGAGCGTGGGCCCCTGGGAGCTGTAGTAGGCAAGGTTCCCGGTGCCCACGTTCACGGCTCCCACCGTGAGCACGTCGGCGTTGTCCGCCGGCTGCCCGGCGATGCTGCCGGCGGCGGTCTGGTACTCCAGCGGCTGGTAGTAGGCAAACAGCTCGAAGCTGGCGTCGCCGGCGGCGCCCTCGTTCTTGATCGCCACGTAGTAGGTATCGTCGCCACCCGGCGGCACGTGGTAGTAGAGGGACTCGGAAGGCTTTTGGCTACCGTTCTGGGGACCGGTGGACCAGGCCACCGGGTTCACCGGGTCACTGTTCCGGAAGAGGTAGAGGTCGTAATCCTGGTCGGACAACGGCCAGTCGTTCCAGGCAAGGAAGACGTAGATATCGTTGCCGCCGGCGACGTAGAAGCCGTTGCCCTCGTCGCTCCCCGAGAACTCGTTCCAGCCGTCGCTGTCGGCGTCGCTGAAGCTGCCGCTCCAGTGGTTCTGCGCCGCGTTGCCGGCGGCGTTCACCCAGAGCACCCCGGCGGCGGCGGCGCTCGAAACCATGTCATTGATGTCACCGGTGCCGTCACCGGGAAAATCCGCGGGCCAGGTCCACGAGGCGGAGACCACGTCCACGCCTTCGCTCACCAGGTAGTCGATGGCGTTGCCCAGCTCCACCTCGGTCTCGAAGTTCAGCAGGTAGAGCCGCGACTCGGGCGCCATGTCGTGGACGATCTCCGCGCAGGCGGTGCCGTGGGCCTGGCCGCCGCCGGTGATGTCACCGTCGGCCCGGAAGGAGACGGCGGTGACGTTGGCGGGCAATTCGCCGGTGGCGACCAGCGACTGGTAACCCTGGAAGCCGCCGTCGAGCACCGCCACCCTGATGCCGGCGCCCGCTTGGGGAACCGCCTGCCAGGCATCGGCGCCGGTGTCGGCCACCCCCTCGCTCACCACGGCGGGAATCGCCTTCGCGGGCGGACGCAACCGGGAGACAGCGGGCGAGCCGGCCAGCTTCGCCAGCGAGCCCGTGGGCACCCGCGCCTGCACCATGTTGCCGTGAACCGCCTCCACCGTGCCGCCGGCCGCCGCCGCGGCCGCGGACGCGGCGCCGGTGTCGCCGGCCGCATCGATGATCACCCGCACCCGGCCGCCGGCGAGATCCATTCCGTGCTCTCCCGCGAACGCCGCGGCGGCGGCGTCTCCCCTGCCCGCTGCCGCCGCCAGCGCTTCCAGGCTCGGGTTCAGCTTCGCATCCTTCGCCGCCGGCGACTGCTTCGCTGCCGTGGCGGCCCCTGCCGGTATCTGCTCGATTCCCCCCGCCGCCTTGGCGGCGGCCCGGGGAGGATCCGCCCCGGCGGCGCCCGCGGCCCACAGGCCGCCCGCGGCGGCCACGGCCGCCGTCACCGCGATTATGACCAACACCGGCTTTTTCATTCCCGTACCGCCATGTTCCCATTATAGATATCGGCGCCGCGGAAAGTGATGCTTTTCTCCAAAAAAGCAGGGTGCTCCTTCCCAGCCGCTCCACCGCTGGGGTATGATCTTAACGCCCCGGCAAGGCGGGGCCGCCCGACAAGATGAACGATCACCCTACACGTTCCGATGCGCGTTCCCAGGACCAGCCTGCCATCGGCTGCATCCTGGTCAACTACCGCACGCCGCGGCAGATGCTTCGCCGCTGCCTGGATTCGCTCGCCGCCGCCGGCGTGATCCCGGCGACGGTGATCGTCGACAACGCCTCCGGCGACGGTGTCGCCGCGGAGATGGAGCGCGACTACCCGGGCCTCGAGGTCGTCTTCATGCCGGAAAACGCCGGCTTCGCCGCCGCCGTCAACCGGGGGCTGGTGGAGCTGAGCACCCCCCTGGTGATGTTGCTCAACACCGACGCCGTGCTCACCCCCGGCGCCCTGGAGGCCATGGCCCGTGCCCTGGACGAGGCCGGCGAACGTTGCGCCGGCGTCGCTCCCAAGATGATGTCCAGCAGCCACGAGGGGATCATCGACGCCATCGGCACGGTGATGCCCCCCGACGGCGCCAGCTTCAACCGCGGCATCGGCCAGTGCGACCTGGGCCAGTACGACGCCAGGGAAGAGGTCTTCGGCGTCTGCTTCGGCGCCGCCCTGCTCCGGCGCCGCCTCTTCGCGCCCGCCGCCGTCGGCCCTCTCTGCGAGCGCTACTTCCTCTACTTCGAGGACTCCGACTGGTGCATGCGCGCCCGCAGTCGCGGCTATACCTTCGTCACCGTTCCGGAGGCGGTGGTGCTGCACCTCCACTCCGGCATCACCCGCCACGAGACGCTGGAGTTCAAGTACCGCCTCATCGAGCTCAACACCCTGGAGATCGTGGTGCGCACCTTCGAGAGCCCCCTGCGGGCGTGGCGCATCGTCCTCTCCCGCTGCCTGCGCCTGCTGGCGCGTACCTTCATTCGCCGCCGCTTCGTCGCCGCCAACCTGCAGGTGCTGGGGTCCTTCCTGGCGGCGTTGCCGGCGCTGCTCGCCGAGCGGCGGCGGATCCGCCGCCGGCGCACGGTGAGCGACCGGCACGTCTTCGCCCTTGCCGCCGGCGAGGATGCCTACTTCGACACCGTGGCCTACCAGCCCCACCGCTGCCTGGAATCGCTGGTGGCCGCCTACCGCAGGCTACTCACGCGGCGGCAGGACGCAGCGTCCCGCGCTTTCCTCGAGCGGCTGGAACGGCTGCTGGCCGACGTCGAAAGGGGAGCGCCGCCCGTGATCGATAGCGATCTGGAACGGCTGGCCCGGTCCCAGCCCGAGTGCGTGCGCGCGCGGCTGCAGTCGCTGGCAAAACCCGGCCGCGCCTGAGCCCGGCGGCTCCCCGGGCCCGCGACCCGGGCGCCTCATTGCCGCCGCCGGTAAAAACCGATGGTGTCCCCGCGGTAATCCCCCACCGGCTCCAGGCAGCCGATGGTGCCGGGATCCGGCCGGTAGGAAAAGGCGAAGTAATCGATGCCCAGCGCCGCCAGCTCCGGGGCACAGGGGTCGATGTTGACGCTGAAAGCGTCGCGGTAGATGAGGGTGAAACGCTCGCCGGTATTCGCGGCCGCCGGCTGCTGGAAGGAGATGTTGGCATAACGGTTGTAGATCTCCGCGTAACCCCCGGAGGGATCCAGGGCGGCGAAGAAATCCAGGTCGGGGGTGTACTGGTAACCGTTGACCACCTCCAGGCCGTTGGCCTTCAGGAAAGAAGCCAGGGTGTTGTTGCCGTAGGCGACCCAGCGGGCGCCGGGGTCGGCGGCCGCCAGCGACGCCGCCACCCGCGCCTCCTCCTTGTCGCGCAGCGCCGCCACCCCGCGGTAGAGGGGGTTGACCCCGGCGGTGAAGGCCACGCTCACCGCCAGCAGCAGGACAAAGAAAGCAGTGCTGCGCCGCCGCAGCAGCAGGTAGACAACGATTGCGAAAAATGGTGCCATGGCCACCAGCAGGTAGGGATGGAACAGGTCGGGCGCCGCGTGCTTCAGCGAGCTCCCCAGTGACAACAGCAGCAGGAAGGAAACCATCGCCAGCAGTACCTGGAAGAGGCGGTCGCGGGCGCGGGCGGGCCTGCCGGCTCCCAGGTAGGCCACCACCAGCATGATGTTGCCCACGCCCAAGCCGAAGATCGCCCGGTCGGCCGGCACCAGGTCCAGCAGGGTGAGTTTCGCCAGCGGGGCGGGCAGGCCCCACAGTATCCATACGCCCACGATCACCGTGAAGGCCGCCAGCGCCGCCACCAGCGGCCCTACCCTCCGGCGGCGAACCACGTCACCCGCCAGCGCCGCCAGTACCGCCGGAAACAGGAAGACAAAGCCGCTGGCCTCGCTGGCATTGCTCCATGCCGGGGGAAAACCGCCTTCGCCGTAGGGAACCAGGGTGAAACCGGAAAACAGGCGCACCAGGCCGACGGTGCCGCCGGCGGCGACGCGCCTGCCCGGGTAGACGGTGGCGGAGATGGCCGCGATGGTGGCAGCGGCGTCGCGGTAGAAGAGCGCCAGCGCCAGCACCACCAGCAGCAGCGCCCCGGCCATGAACCCCAGGCGCCGGGCCAGGTTTTCCCGGACGGCGGGCAGGTAGCCACCGGCGATAATTCCCGCCAGCACCGCCAGCAGCAGGTAGCCCAGGAGAACCTGGAAGGGCGGGTAGAAGAAGAGCACGAAGTCCACGGCGAAAAAAACGGAAACCAGCGCCGCCGCCGCCATGGTCGCCGGCCGCCGCGAGACCAGGAGGTAGGCCAGGGCGATGGCGAGCACGCTGAAGGCGGTGAGCATCTCCGGGATGGTGGTGGAGAACCACCACTGGATGTAGCTCGAGAACAGCAGCCAGGCGGTGCCGCCGAGGGCGATCCAGAAACGGTTGCGCGTGATCATCAGCAGCAGCAGGAAGAACGAGGCGGTGAGCGCGAAGATCTTGAACCCCCAGTAGAAGGAAAAACCCCGCTCCACGCCGAGGACGAAGTACCCCCAGTTCTGCGGCCGGAAGAGCGCGGAGAAGTGGCGCACGGGAACGCTGATCAGCAGCGGGTCCGCGTGGGCACCGATGCTGCGGTTCTCCAGCGGGTAGCCGTGCTCCGCCTGCGAGAAGACGAACGGCACCGTCACCAGCCACTCGTCCCTGCGGATCTCCCGCGGCTCTCCCAGGAGCAACCCCGGGTAGCAGCCGCCCGGGGGCGGCACCACCAGGTCCCAGCGGCCGATGGAGGACATGTTGAGGTCGAGGGCGACGAAGAGCGTGAAACAGCAGGCGAGCAGGGCCAGGAAGGTGATCACCCGGCGGTCGAAGGCGATCAGGGGGCCGGTGCCGCGGGCCGCTTCCGCCCCGCCCGCGTCCCCGTGTCTCTCTGCCCTCCGCCCCCTTGTCTGCCGGGATTCCATCAGGGCACGCGGCGCCGGGCTCAGGGCTGGGCGCCGATCCTGGCGGCGAACTCGATTACGTGTTCCGGCTGCCCCCGGAGGACCTCCTCCAGCCGCTGGCGCAACAGCTGCTGCTCGAAGCGGAGCTTGCTGCCGTTGAGGCCTTCCAGCGCCCGCCAGATCTCCAGCGCCCTTTCGTCACCAGAGACGACGTAGAGCCGCCGGTAGGCGGCGATGAGGGTATCGAGGTTGTAGATGGGGCTGTAGGTGGTGGGGTCGAAATGGGGTTGCTCGCCGTACGAGAACTTGAGGATATCCAGGTCACCGGCGCGCCGGCGCCTCTGTACCTGCCAGCGCCGTGGCAGCAGCCGCGGGAAATCGGCCAGGAAGCCGCCGACGATCTTCCAGCTGACGGCGGCGCGGCCGGAACGGAAGTCGAGCCCGTTCACCAGGTGCGTCCGCAGCCGCCGCACCGGTATCTTCACCATCTGGCGGCGCTGGTAGTTCTTCACCACCGTCCGCAGCAGGTGGCGCTCGATCAGCCGGTACTTGTACTCGTAGTCGCGGTCCCGCACGCTCGCGGAATGCTCGTGGTGCACCACCGCCGCCGGGGCGGTGCGGAACGAGTATCCCAGCAGGTTGGCACGGTAACACCAGTCGAAATCCTCGAAGTACATGAAGTAGCTCTCGTCCAGGGGGCCCACCGCCGCCTCGGCAAACGCCTCGCGCCGGAGCAGGGTGGCGCCGAAGCAGCTGCCGAACACCCGCTCGCTGACGTCGTACTGGCCGATGTCGGGCTGGCCGATTCCCTGGTTGAAGGCGCCGGCGTCGTCGCCCAGGGCGGTGCCGATGCTGTCGAAGACGTGGGGATGGCTGGCGAGCATGATCTTTGGGGCGACGCCGGCGATATTCTCGTCCTCTTCGGCCACCCCCACCATCGCCGCCACGCACTCCGGCTCCACCACGGTATCGAAGTTGAGCAGGAAGACGTATTTTCCCGTCGCCGCCGCCACGCCGCGGTTGATGCCGCCGGAGAAGCCGTAGTTGCGGTCCAGCTTGAGCACTTCCACCCCGCGATGTTCCTTCTCGATCCCGGCGACCATCTCTCCCGCCGAAGCGTTGTCCACCAGGAGGACGTGGTGATTGGGATACGTCTGCCGCTCGAGGGAGTCGAGGCAACGCCTCAGCGTCTCCGGGGGAGCGTTGTAGTTGAGGAGGACGGTGGTAACCGCCGGCCGGTCACCCGGCCCCGCGCTACCGTCGTTCATGCCGTCACCTCCTGCAGTAATTCCTCGTAGGCGGCCACCGCCGCCGCCCAGGTGAAACGGGCGGCGTTTTCGCGCGCGGCGGCGCCCATCGCCGCCCGCAGGCGGCGGTCCGCGGCCAGGAGCGCAATGGCGCCGCCCAGTTCACCGGTATTTTCTACCAGAAAACCGGAGCGATTGCGTCCCACCACCTCGGGATGGGCGCCGATGTCGAGCGCCACCACCGGCTTGCCGAAGGACTGGGCCTCCACCAGCGGCAGGTCGAACCCTTCCCAGCGGGAGGCAGTGACGTAGATGTCGCAGGCAGCGAAGATGGAGGGCATCTGCTCGGCGGGAGCGTTGGCCATCACCAGCACCCCTTCGCCCTCCAGCCAGCGCCGGTCCTCGTCACTGCCGAACCCCACCATCAGTAATCGTACCTCCGGCCTGGTTCGCCGGAGCACCCTGAACACCTGCACCAGCTCGCTCGTTCCCTTGTAAGGCTGGTGCCGGGGATTGAGGCGCCCCACGTAGAGCAGCAGCACTTCCTCCGGCTGCACGCCCAGCTCGCGGCGCAGCGCCTTCCCGTCGCCGCCCTGGTAATGGTCGGCCCCGTTGTAGATCACCCGGGTGCGCCCCTGGAGGAAGGAAGGCAACTCCCGCTTCAGGTACCCGGAGACGGTGACCACCGTGTCGGCGAAGCGGAAGTAGCCGTGCTGCTGTGCGTAGCGCATGTAGGCGAAATTGGCCCGCAGCCTGGCGGGAAAGCCCTCGGTGGAACAGACGCCGTGGTCCACCGCCACCGCCGGCGGCGCCAGGCGCGGCAGCAGCGAGAAGAAGGGAAAGGTCTCCACCAGGTAGACATCGTTGCCGGCCTGGTTCAGCTGCTCCAAGTGGCGCTGCGCCGACGCGTCGTAGCGGGGGAAGAAGGCATGGGCCGGCGTGGGAATCAGCTCCAGGCGGTAGTCCCCGTCGCCCAGGGTCTCATCGGTGACACTGGCATAGACCGTCACCTCGTGCCCGCGGGCGGCCAGTCCCTTCGCCACCCGGTCGATCACCAGGTCGACGCCGAAGCCCCTGAGCATGCGCTCGGTGATGAAGCCGACCCTCATCGCCGGTCGTCACCCCCGTGCTGCTGGTGCCGCTCGTCCCCCCGCGCACGTCCCCGCAGCCGGCGCAGGCGCGACGACAGGCGCCTGCCCAGGGATCTCTCCAGGCGCTCCTCCAGCTCCCGCGTCACCTGGAGCAGGTTCTCGATGTGCCCGTCCTTCTCCCGCACCATTGCCTGCAGGTTGGCGATGTGCCCGTCCTTCTCCGCCGCCAGCGACTGCAGCTCCTCGATCGCCGCGTCCTTTTCCCGGACGATGTTCCAGAGTTTCTCCCGGTCCAGGCGGGCGTGGTGGTCGGCGGGCGCCGCCGGCGCGTCCACCGCGGCCAGCCGCCGCCGCAGCGGCGCTGCCAGCCGGGACCAGCGAAAATTCCCGGCTTCCTCCCCGAGCCGCCGGCGGCAATCGCGCCGGAACCCGTCGTCGTCGAGCAGCCTCTCCACGGCGGCGGCGAAGGCTTCCGCGTCGCCGGCGGGAACCGTGAGCCCCAGCTGCCGCCGCTCCACCAGCGCGCTCAGCGAGTCGCCGGCGGTGGTCACCACCGGCAGCTGCGCCCACATGCAATCGAGGATCCGCGTGCGGAAGGCAAAGCGGTTCTCCACGTGCGCCCGGCCGGCGCAGACACCCAGGTCCGCTTCCAACAGGTAGTCGCCCCGCTGGTCGTAGGGAACCCAGCTGTCGTTGAAGAAAACGTTCTCGTTCAGCAGTCCCAGCTCGCGGCTCAGCTCCTCCGCCTCGGTGTACGCCTGCATCGCCGGCACCTTGGGATCCGGGTGCCGGGCCCCCAGGAAGAGGAGCCGCGCCCGCGGGCGCCGCTGCCGCAGGAGCGCCATCGCCCGAATCGGCGTCAGCGGATCCAGCCAGTCGTAGATGCCACCGCCCCAGAGCAGCAGCTCGTCGTCGGCGCCGATGCCCGGCAGCACGCCCTTGACCACGTCCTTTTTCTTCTCCGGCGGCTCGTCGGCGATGCCGAACGGCACCACGCCCACCAGGCTGTCGAAGGTGGGATCCGCCGCGAAGGCGGCCGGCGAGAGGCGGCCCGCCGCCGCCAGCCAGCCCAGCCAGAAATTCTTCTGCCGTTCCGAGGCACAGAGGAAATAATCCCCCGCCGCCAGCCGGTCCCAGGTCGCCATCAGCACGTGCCCCTGCACCTGCTCCTGCTCCTTCTCCGCGGCACCGGCATACTTGACCAGCGCCTCCAGCATCAGGGGAACGTAGAGGTCGATCACCAGGAAGCAGTCCAGGGCACCCAGGTCCGGGCGGCGCTCCAGGGTGGAGCCCTGGACCAGCAGGGCGTCGCAGCGCTCGAGCCGCTCCTCCAGGGGGCCGTCGCCGAACTCCTCGATGCGGAACCCGGGATCGCCCCGGCTGTGATCCTCGGGGGCGAAGAGCACCACTTCCAGGTCCGCCGACAGCGCCCGCGCCAGTTCCCAGGCACGGATGGCCGGCCCGGCCATGGCGTCGCCCACCGCCTGGTAACTCAGTATCCCCAGCTTGCGCACGCCGCCCACCTATGCCTTTCCCGTCCCGGGGCCCCATCCCCGCCAGCGGTGTTCCATGTGGACCAGGCCCACCTCGCGCCGGGGGCCGTCCACCACCCGGAAGGGATAACGCCGGTCGTGGTAATCGTATATCTCCGAGTCGTCACGGCTATGGCAGGAGAAAGAGAAGAAATAACTGCCGGGGAGCAGCGCCAGCGAGTCCAGCTCGAAACTGAGCTCCCCCTCTCCCTCGAGCTTCTCCGGCTTGTAATCACACCCCGAGGTATTGGTGCCGAAGCAGAGCACGCCGTCGCCACGGTGGATGGCCATGCCGAAGACCGGGTCATCGACGGGCACGTTCGCCTTCCAGGCGATGCGCGCCCGCAGCCGGTCGCCGGTGCGGAAGATATGCTTGGGATTGCCTTCACCGTCCTCCAGCGATACCGAGGTGATCTCGGCGCGGTAGGATCCCCAGCGGCCCTCGTCGCGGAAGACTCCCTGCTCCCGCGCCAGCCGCTTTTCCTCCTCCTCGTTCACCGAGTCCAGGTATCGGTCGATCACCTCGGTGGTGGAGCCGGTGCACATCACCTTGCCCCGGTCCAGCCAGACGGCCTCGTCGCAGAGGCTGCGCACCGCGTCCAGGCTGTGGGAGACGAAGACGATGGTCTTGCCCTCGCGCTTGAAGTCGTCCATGCGCTCCATGCACTTGCGCTGGAACGACTCGTCGCCCACGGCGAAGACCTCGTCGATGAGGATGATGTCGGGATCGATGCTCACCGCCACCGAGAAGGCCAACCGCAGGTACATCCCCGAGGAGTAGGTCTTGGCGGGGGCGTCGATGAACTGCTCCATCTCCGCGAAGCGGACGATCTCGTCGAAGCGCTCGGCCACCACCCGCCGCGGCAGCCCCATGATGGCGCCGTCCAGGTAGACGTTCTCGCGGCCGGTGAAGTCCGGGTGAAAGCCCGCTCCCAGCTCCAGCAGCGCCGAGACGCGCCCGTTGACCTCGACGCTGCCGCTGGTGGGCATGGAGGTGCGGGCGATCAGCTTCAGCAGGGTGCTCTTGCCGGAGCCGTTGCTGCCGATGACGCCCATGGTGCGGCCCTCGGGAATCTCCAGGTCGACGTGGTCGAGGGCACGGATGGTTTCCTGGTAGATGCGGTGCCGCAGGAAGAGCTCCTTGAGCGTCCGCCCCTTTTCGTGCTTGACCCGGTACTGCTTGACCACGTCCCGGATCGCGATCGCCGGCGTCGCCACCGGTTACACCTCCTCCTCGAAACGGAACTTGTAACGGTTGAAGATGTATGATCCCACGAAATAGGTCACCAGCGCCGCCAGCGCCGCGTACCCCAGCCACTTCCAGTCCGGCGGCCGGTGATCGAGAATGATGTCCTGGAAGGCGGTGATCACGCCGGTCATGGGGTTCAGGTGTATCGCCGCCTGCGCCCACGCCGGCTTGTCGTCGAGGTAGCTGATGGGATAGAGAATGGGCGTGACGTACATCCAGGCCATCACCACGATGCCGATGATGTGCTCCACGTCGCGGAAAAAAACGTTGGCACAAGAGAGAGCATAAGTCAATCCCAGCAGGAAGACGAACTCCACCACCAGCGGCAGCGGCAGCAGCAGCAGGTAGGTGCTGAAGCCGACGCCGAAGACGAGCACGATCAGCGCCAGCACCACCATTCCCAGCAGCAGGCTGATCAGCTGCGAGATCACTACCGTGGTGGGCAGGATCTGCAGGGGGAAGTAGATCTTCTTCACCAGGTTGGCGTTGCTGACGATGCAGAGCGACCCCACCATCAGCGAGTTGGCGAGAAAGTTCCAGGGCAGCAACCCGGTGAAGAGAAAGATGGCAAAGGGGTAGTCGGAATCGAGCTGCACGCGGACGATGATGCCGAACAGGATCCAGAAGACCAGCAGTTGCAGCAGGGGAATGGCGAAGTTCCAGAGGAATCCCAGCACCGAGCCCTTGTAGCGGGCCCTGATATCCTTTGATACCAGCGTGCGCAGGAGCTCATGGTACTCTCCCAGCTCTTTCAGGTTGGAAAACATCAACAGGTCGTGAAAGCTCCAGGGTTGCCGTTGCCGGATGGACGGGTGCAATTCTACCACAGCGGCAACAGGGGTGAAGAACAACAGCGGCGGCGGCTGGCACTGCCGCGGGACAGGTCAGGGACTGTAGATGGCCACCCGGATGTTCTTGTTGGTGTCCATCGCCTGCACGGCGGTGCCGGTGTAGTAGTAGGTGAGGATCGCCTGGTAGCCGTCGCCCCGCTCCGCCCGCTTGAGGGCGCCGTAACCGCTGAGTCCCACCCCGTGCCCGTTCAGGGTCATGCCCTCGCAGTCGGGATCGGGCACGCTCTGCAGCCAGGGCCAGTAGTCCACGCCCCAAGCCTCCTGCGCCGAGCGGGTGCGGCCGTCGCTGTTGGAAAAATAAGTGGTGATCGCCAGCGCCCCCCCGTAGGTGACCACCTGGCCGCTGGTGGCGTCGACGGCGGCGGTGAGATCGGGAAAGCGCGCCTCCAGGCCGTAGCCCTTGTAGACCTGGTCGTCGCCGTTGCCGTTACGGCTGTTCTTCAGGTGGAAGATGTCCTGACCGTGCTCGTAGTACTTGCCGCCGTTGTTCACGTGGTAGAGGGCGTAACCGCGGGCGGCGACGCTCATCGCCTTCAGGAACTCCGCCGGCGAGCCGGAGCTGGTCTCCGCCACTCCCCGCAGGTAGAGCTCCAGCGGCAGCTCGTTGATCACCCAGACGCGGTCCGATACCGGCGAGTAACGCACCTCGATGGTGCCGCGGAAGCGGTTGTCGTCGAGGCTGGGGTTCCAGGCGGGAACGTCGTGGTACGAGGTCACCTGCATGATGCCGCCCGCCGTCGCCGGCGACAGGCGCACGTAATCGCCGCCGCTGTAGCTCACCCCCGGGCCCAGCACCGTGTAGACGCCGCCGCTGTAGCTCACCGAGACCTCCTGGCCGGCGGCGACGGTTCCCAGCAGCGCCCCGGAGCCGCTGCTTACCTCGTACGCGGAATCGGCGGTCACCGTGACCGCGCCGTTGCCGACCACGTGGGCGCCGGTGGCCGCGTCCCAGTAGATATAACCGCCCTGGAAGTCGCTGCGCCTGCCGGCGCCGTAGGCGTACTCGTCGCTGGTGGGCAGGCCCAGCGAGGAGGCGGAGGCCCCGATCTCCAGGTACTTCTGCAGGATGGCGCCGTAGACGGCGTGGGCGCCGGTGGCCGCCGACCAGTAGACGCGCCCGTACTGGAAGTCGTTCTCACGGCCGCCGCCGGGAGCATCGTACTCGCCGGTCATGGGCATGCCCAGGCCGCCGGCCGGCCCGCCGAACTCCATCCACTTGCTGTAGATGGCACCGTACACCTCGTGGGCGCCGGTGGCGGGATGATAGTAGATACGGGCAAGCTGGAAATCGCTCTCCCGCCCGTCGGGCACGCCCTCGATGGAGAACTCGTCGCCCAGCGGCAGGCCGTAGGTGGCGCTGCCGCCGCCGGCGAGGTAGGTCTGCAGGATGGCGCCGTAGACGGCGTGGGCGCCGGTGGCCGCCGACCAGTAGACCCGCCCGTGCTCGAAATCGCTCTCGCGGGCGCCGGCGACGCCGTCGGCGTCACGCTCGTCGGTGAGCGCCGGCCCGAATACCCCCGCCGGGCCGCCCATCTCCAGGTACTTGGACTTGATGGCGCCGTAGACCACGTGGGCGCCGGCCGTGGTGTGGTCGGTGAATACCGCGCCCTGGAAGTCCTGGGCGCTGCCGTTGGGCCCCGCGGAGTAGACATCCGACACCGGCAGGCCGAAGGCGCCGGTGGGACCCCCCTCGTCCAGGTACTTGTCGTAGATGCTGCCGTAGACGGCACGGGCGTCGGTGGCCGCCGTCCAGTAGATACGCCCGCCGGCGAAGTCGGTCTGGCGGCCGCCGGCGACTCCCGGCATGTCGTACTCGTCGCTGGTGGGCACGCCCAGGAGCCCCGGCCCGCCCAGGGCCAGGTACTTGCCGAGGATCGCCCCGTACATGATGTGGGCGCCGGCATCCTGCGACCAGTAGATGCGCCCGTACTGGAAGTCGGTCTCCCGCGCACCGGCGGCCCCGGGGGCATCGTACTCGTCGGTGACGGGGAAGCCGATCCGTCCCACCTCGCCCTCGGCCACGTACTTGGCCAGGATGCCGCCGTAGACCACGTGCACGTCCGTGTCGGGGGACCAGTAGATCCTGCCGCCCTGGAAATTGTTGGCGCGGCCGCCGCCGATATCGTACTCGTCGCTGGTGGGCATGCCCAGGAAGCCGTCGTAGGCCCCCAGGCCGTCGTACCGCGCCAGGATACCGCCCAGCAGCCAGTAACCCGCACCGGCATCGTTGTCCCAGACGATGCGCCCGAAGGCGAAATCCTGGGCGACGCCGCCGGTTACCGGGTACTGCAGGTTGACGGCGCCGCCGGGGGCGCCGTGAAGCGCCTCCCACTTGGAGTAGATGGGCTCGTCGATGGGCACCGGCGAATAGACCACGTCCGCCCGTAGCGAGGGCAGGTGCTGGTAGACACCGTTCCCGGGACAGGAAGTGGAGCCCACGTCACGGTGCCCCAGGTAGTTGGGCAGAGTGACGCCGTTCATGCTGTCGTTGCCACGGGGGTCGATGCGGTTTAGGTTCGACTTCCACTGCGCCAGCGACACCAGCGCCGAGTAGCTGGCGGCGGTCATGTCGCTGGAGGAGTAATCGCCCAGGATGGCAACGCCCACCGAGCCGTAGTTCCAGCCGTAGGCGTGGCCTCCCACCACGGCATTGCCGCCGTAACGGCCCTCGTAGATGCGGCCGTCACGATCGATCAGGAAGTTGTAGCCGATGTCCCCCCACCCCAAGCTGACGGCGTGATAGTAGTAGATCGACCTCACCGTCGCCGCCGGATCGGGGTCATAGTTACTGGTGACGGTGTGGTGCACGATGATCTTCCTGGGGATCTCGTATTCGGGCTCCCAGGTCATGTAGTCCTCGTTGGCGCCCCACTGGGCACGGCTGATTATCGCCGGCTGCGCCGATGCCTGCGGCGGCTCGAGCGCCCACTGCACTCCCCGCCAGACCGCCGCCGGCGAGAGCGGAGACTCATGGTATCCCTTGGCATCGATATAGCTGGCGGTGAGGCGCTCGATGCGGGGCGCTTCACCGGAAGTACCGGCATCGAACTCCAGGCGGTACTGGAAGTAGCGCGCCCGGTCGGCGAAGGCGAGCATGCCGATGGTCTCTCCCGCCGAAGGGGTGTCACCGCGGCGATCGGGGCCGCCGTAGGGGTCGGCCACCACCGGTATCCAGTCCTGCCACTCCTTGCCGTCGCGGCTGAAGCGCACCGCGGCCTTCACCGAGGCGCCGTCGCCGTCGGCCAGCCAGTGCAGGCCCAGGGCGTTGAAATCGTAGTCGGCCTTGACCGGCGCGGAAACGAAGGTTCCCTGCCGGCTGCCGGGGGCCAGCGACAGGCCGCTGGCATCGGCGCGGACGCTATCGAGCTCGCCGGCGCCGGCGAAGCCCGATCCGGCGACCACCACGTCGTCGCCCACCGTCCGCGGTGGCGCCCCGTTGCCGCCGAACGCGGGCAGCAGCAGCACCAGGCAGGCGGTGAGCACCACCGTCGTCGCCGCCACCAGGCCGATGCGCTTCCTGCTTTTCCCGTTACCGGTCATGTCGAGGGGGCTGCTTCCGTTATCCATGCGAAGTAGGTTAACCTACGTAACCAGGACCTGGTTCGAGATGCCGACTTTGTTGAAAAGGAACGAAATGGCGAAGACACCCTCAAGAATAACTCTTTTCCCGGCTGGGTGCGTAATCCTCTTTTTCCGCCGCCCGGACACGCTGTCACCCGTTTTCGTCGCCTCCCGGGGAGGTCACCGGTGAGGATCGGCATCGAAGCCCTGCCCCTCTTCTACCATCGTACCGGCATCGCCACCTATACCCACGAGCTGGTGCAGAACCTCCGGCGCCTCGGCGAAGGAGACAGGGTGATCCTCTTCGGGCGCAACCAGAGAATGGCCGGCGCCTCCTACCACGACATCTCCTACCGGGAGCGCCTTGCCAACTACTTCTACAAGAAGTATCGGCTGCCCGGCGAGCTGTTGAACCGCGGCATCGACATCTATCACTCGCCGCGGGACATGGGCCTGCCCCAGCCGGAGCAGCTGCCCTGCCCGGCGGTGATGACCCTGCACGACATCATTCTCGTGCGCATGGCCCGTGACTATTACACTCCCCACCGCGCCTACCTCTACGAGCGGCGCCTGCTCTCCCGGGTGCGACAGGCGGACCACGTCATCACCGCCTCGCACTTCTCCCGGGAAGACACCATCGACTGGAGCGGCATCGATCCCGACCGGATCAGCGTCGTCCACAACGGGGTGTCGGAGCGCTTCCGCCCCGTCACCGACGACCGGGAACGGCAGCGGGTGCGCGAGCGCTACCGCCTGCCGCGACGCTACATTCTCTGCCTGGGCTCCACCGAGCCGCGCAAGAACGTGGGCACCGCCATCAGGGCCTTCCAGCACCTGCGCCGCAGCCGCCGCGACGTCTCCCTGGTGGTCACGGGCACCAACTACCGCCGGGTCGCTCCCCCCCAGGCCTTCGCCGGCCTCGACATGGAGGGAGTGCACTTCACCGGCTACGTCGGCGACCGCGACATGGCCGCGGTCTACAGCATGGCGGCAGTGCTGCTGTTCCCCTCGCTGTACGAGGGGTTCGGGCTGCCGCCGCTGGAGGCAATGGCCTGCCACACGCCGGTGATCGCCGCCAATTCCACCTCGATACCCGAGGTCGTCGGCGACGCCGCCCTGCTGGTGGACCCGCGCAACGCCGCCGAAATGGCGGCCTCCCTGGAGCTGGTGCTGGAATCGGAGGACCTGCGCCGCGACCTGGTGGAGAAGGGCGTGGCGCGGGCGGCGCGCTTCAGCTGGCGGCGCACCGCCGAGGAGACACGCCGGATCTATGCCCGGGTGATCGCCACCCATGACCACTAACGAGGAAACAGCAGCAGCGCTGGAGCGCCTCGCCGACATGATGGAGCTGGACGGGGCCAACTTCTACAAGATCGCCGCGCACCGCAAGGCGGCCAGGCGTATCGTCGAGAGCGGGGAACCGGTGACACGGCTGGCTGCCGAGGGGCGCCTCACCGAGCTGCCCGACATCGGGGAGAAGATTGCCGCCAAGATCACGGAGATGGTGGAAAAGGGCAGCATCGGCGAGCTGGAGGCCTACGAGCAGCGCTTCCCCCCGGGGCTGCTCGATCTCCAGCGCGTGGAGGGGATCGGCCCCAAGACCACGCGCAAGATCTGGGAGGCGCTGGGCATCTCCTCGCTGGACGAACTGGAAGAGGCGGCCCGGGACGGCAGCATCGCCGGGCTGCCGGGAATGGGTGAGAAGACCGCTGCCAACATCATCCGGGCGGTCAAGCGCCTGCGCGCCATGGGCGACCGCATCCCCCTGGGCGAGGCGCTGCCGGCGGCCGCGGCGGCGGCTGCCGCCCTCCGGCGCCATCCCGGCGCCCACGATGTCACCATCGCCGGCAGCATCCGCCGCATGCGCGAGACGGTGAAGGACGTGGACATCATCGCCACCGCCGACGATCCCGGGGAGCTCACCGGGTACTTCGCCACCATCGACGTCGCCGCCGAAACCGTCGCCTCCGGGCCCACCAAGTGCGCCATCAGGACCCACGGCGGCATCCAGGTGGACCTGCGCGTGGTGCCGGACGAAGCCTTCGGTAACCTGCTGCAGCACTTCACCGGCTCCCGGGAGCACAACATCGCCCTGCGCGAGCGGGCGCTTTCGCAGGGTATGAAGGTGAGTGAATACGGGGTCGAGGACGCCGACGGCCGCGAGCACCGCTGCCGCACCGAGGAGGAGGTCTACCAGCTGCTGGGGCTCGACTACATTCCCCCGGAGCTGCGGGAGGACGCCGGCGAGATCGAGGCCGCCGCTGCCGGCCGCCTGCCGCGGCTGGTGGAGGAGTCCGACATCAGGGGGGACCTGCACCTGCACAGCGACTGGAGCGACGGCCGCGGCAGCATCCGCGAGATGGCCCAGGCCGCCCGCGCCCGCGGCCTGGAGTACATCGCCGTCGCCGACCACTCCCGTTCGCTGGCGGTGGCGCGGGGACTCACGCCCGCCCGGCTCTCCCGGCAGCTGGAGGAGATCGCCGCCCTCAACGACGAGCTCGACGGTTTCCACGTCTTCTCCGGCATGGAGGTCGATATCCTCGCCGACGGCTTCCTCGACATGCCCGACGACGTCCTCGAAGAGCTCGACTTCGTCACCGCCTCCATTCATTCCGGCTTCGGCCAGGAACGTGATCGCATCATGGCGCGGCTGCGGGCGGCGGCGGAAAACCCGTTCGTGCGCGCCATCGGCCATCCCACCGGGCGCCTGATCGGCCGCCGCGGCGCCTACGACGTGGACATGGAAGAGCTGATCGAGCTGGCGGCGCACACCGGCACCGCCCTGGAGATCAACTCCCATTACTGGCGGCTGGACCTCCGCGACCGCCACGCCCGCGCCGCCCAGGAGGCAGGCGCCCGGCTGGTGATCAACAGCGACGCGCATGCGCCCGCGGACGCCGGCAGCCTCCATTACGGCGTCGCCACCGCCCGCCGTGGCTGGGTCCGGCGCGAAAGCGTGCTGAACACGCTCACCGCCGGGGAGCTGGCAGCGGTACTGTCGAAGCCCAAGCAGGGCAACCCGGCATGAACATTCCCTCGCGGCTGGCCATCATTTCCGCCCTCTTGCTGGCGGTGCTGCTGGCGGTGCTGCTGCCGGCGCCGAGCTGCAGCCGCACCGGGGACATTCCCTGGGCGGCGCCCCGGGGAGCCGCCGAGGCGGGAATCGAGGAGGAGCTCACCCGGCTGCTGGACGCCTACGGCAGCGCCCTGGTGGGCAAGGACCGCGATGCCTTCCTCGCCACCATCGATCCGGCGGCGGCGGATTTCCAGGCAGCCCAGGCCCGGTTCTTCGACCGCGTCCAGCAGGTGCCCTTCGCCGATTACCGCCTCCGCCTCGACTCGGTGTCGGATTCGGGGGGCCAGACCGTGGCCAAGGTCTCGGTTTCCTACACGCTCGAGAACAGTTTCAGCACCTACACCGAGCCGGAGCGGGCCGCCTTTTACGTCGCGCGCACCGGCGATGGCCTGCGGCTGGCAGGCGACGCCACCGAGGCGGCGCTGGGACGCCAGCGCAATGTTCACTTGGAGGACTTCGGCAGGATCAACTTCCTCGAGGGCGGGCATTCCCTGGTCTTCTTCCTGGATGGTGACGACGCGGTCGCCAGGACCGCCCGCGACCGCGTGGACCAGGCGTGGCCGCAGCTGACCGCGGTGCTTCCCGGCGTCGAGCTGCCCAAGGTGCCGGTGTGGATCTACCACGACCAGCAGCAGATCGACGCCGTCTACCCGGGAGAATGGCAGGACTGGGTGGGCGGCGCCTCGCGTTCCTACGGCGGTGCGAGCGGCGGCGAGATCATCCTCGACGCCGGCACCTTCACCGAGATCGCCGCCTACGATCCCGACTACAACCGCAAGATGATCGTGCACGAACTCACGCACGTGGCCCTCTTCGGCGTCAGCAGCGCCAGGGCACCCCCCTTCCTGGAAGAAGGGCTGGCGGACTACGTGGCCGGCTTCGAGGTCTCCCCGCGGCTGGCTAACATCATCGCCGGCGGTGGCGACCCCGTGCCCAGCCTGCGCGACCTCTCGCGGCCGGGCGGCTTCGAGGTGCTGCTGGACGACGAGTCGGCCTGGCTGGCATACGAGGTGGCCGATACCGCCGTTGCCTACCTGGAAGAGAAGTACGGCAACGAGCAGGTGATGGCGCTCCTGCGGGAATTCAGGCAGCGCGAGCTCGACCAGCTGGACCAGGACCAGCTGGTGGAGGAGGTCTTCCAGTCGGTGCTGGGCATCGGCTGGCAGGAGTTCGAAGACGGTTGGCGCCGCTACGTGCTGGAGAGCCGATGACCCTGTCACCACGGACAAGGCAGTACCTGGTCGCGGGCGCGATCCTGCTCGCGGCGCTGCTGGTGCTCTACCTGCCGAAGCTGCTTCCTTCCATCCAGCAGTACCGAGCCGATTCCCTGCTCGCCGCCGCCAACCGCCACGTGGAAAACGCCGGCGAGCTGCAGGGCGCCGCCGGCAGCGAGATCCTGGACGTGAGCGGTTTCACCTCGCTCGAGTCCATCGACCGCTCCCGCGAGGCCGTAAGCGCCACCGCCGCCGACCTGGACGCGGCCGCCGCCGAGATCGACGCGGCCGAAGCAGCCGTGGCCAAGGCGGCATCGCTGTCGCTGCTCCCCGAAGACCAGCGCCGGTACCTGGAGAAAAAACGCCAGTCGGCCCAACTGAGACGCGAGCAGCTGGATATCCTGGGGGAAGCCGTGGGGAAGCTGGAGGAGCTCTACGACTCGGCGCCGCTGATCTTCTCTTCCATGGAGGAGATGGACCGCCTGCTGGGCCGCTTCGAGACCGCCATGGGCGACAGCCGCTCCCACCCCGGCGACGCCATTGCCGAGCTGGACGAGATCAGCGTCGCCATGCGCGATATCGAGAAGCGCCTGCGTGACGGCTACGAAGAAAAGGGGTTCGACCTGCTGAAACGGATGGCGGACAACGTCGCCGAGGTGGCCGCCATGGTGGAAGGCAGCCGCCAGCTGGCGGGCGCCGTCGCCGCCGGCGACCAGGCCGCCGTGGAGAACGCCGCCAGCGCCCTGGAGCAGCAGCTGCTCAGCACCAGCGTCGGCGTCGATTACCTCGACCTCTGGTTCAGGCTGGAGCTGCGGCCGCTCAAGAACGACTACGATCAGCTCCAGGAGCAGCAGGAACGACTGGACGCGGAGGCAGCCGGTCTCTACGCCCGCGGCTGGTAACCCGCTGCCTCCGGCATCGCCTCCACCAGCAGCCTTGCCGCCTCCTGGAAGTCCGCCGCGGTAAACAGCGCCCGCATCAGTTCGCTGCCGGGCCGAAACGGGCGCAGGTACCAGCCGTAGAACTTGCGCATGAACCTGCCGGCGCGCTCCTCTCCCATCTCCGCGCACAGGTCTCCATCGAAGACTTCCATCTCCGCCAGCACCTCCACCAGCGGCCGCCGCCGGGGCCGCTCGCCGGCCAGGATGTCGGCGAAGATCCAGGGGTTGCCCAGCGACGCCCGCCCCACCATCACCGCCGCGGCGCCGCACTCCGAGAGCAGCCATGCCGCCCGCTCCGGGCCGTCCACGTCGCCGCTGGCGATCACCGGCACCGCCAGCGCCTCCGCCAGCGCCGCCGTCACCCGGTGGTCCGCCCGCCCCTTGCGTCCCTCCACCGCCAGCCGCGGGTGGATGCAGATGGCGGCAGCCCCTGCCTCCACCAGCCGCGGCGCCAGGGAGTGAACGGTCACCTCCGCGGCGGGCCCCGAGCGCAGCTTCACCGTCACCGGCACCGGCGCCGCCGCCGCGACCACCGCCGCGGTGACCCTCACCGCCAGCCGCCCGTCGGCCATCAGCGCCGCTCCCGCCCCGGTCTTCATCACCTTCCGCACCGGGCAGCCCATGTTGATGTCCACGGCGTCGGCCCCCGCCTCCACCGCCCGCGCCGCGGCGGCGGCCATCACCTCCGGGCGGGCGCCGAAGAGCTGCACCAGCAGCGGGCGCTCCTCCGGCGCCGCCGCCAGCATCGCCAGCGTGCGGGGATTCCGGTAGTATACGCCGTAACTGCCGATCATCTCCGTCACCACCAGGCCGACGCCGAAGCGCCGCGCCTGCAGGCGGAAGGCCCGCGTGGCCACGCCCGCCATCGGCGCCTGCACGAGGCGGTTGGCCAGCGCCAGCGAGGCGATGGCAAAGGGACTGCGGATATCGGCGGCGTCGGACCTGGAGTTCATCGTGATACAATACACTCACATGGCCGAAACGGTTCTGCAAACCAGGGATCTCACCAAGGAGTTTACCAGGCTCAGGGGCCTTTCCTCCCCCCGCCGCTTCTATGACAAGACCAGGTTCACCGCCGTGGACAAGGTCAACCTCTCGGTGGAACGGGGCGAGATCTTCGGCCTCCTGGGGCCCAACGGCGCCGGCAAGACCACCCTCACCAAGATGCTCTGCACCCTCATCCTGCCCACCAGCGGCAGCGCCACCATCTGCGGCCATGACCTGGTGCGAAACGGGGACAGGGTCAAGTCGACCATCGCCCTCATCTCCAGCGAGGAGCGCAGCTTTTACTGGCGTCTCAGCGGCCGGCGCAACCTGGAGTTCTTCGCCGCCCTCTACGGCCTTTCCCGGAAGCAGGCCAGGGAGCGCATCCCCGAGGTACTGGAGACGGTGGGCATGACCGAGGCCGCCGACCGGCGCTTCCAGGAATACTCCACGGGCATGAAGCAGCGCATGGCGCTGGCGCGGGGGCTGTTGGCCGACCCGGAGATCTTCTTTATGGACGAGCCCACCAAGGGACTGGACCCCCTCGCCAGCCGGGACCTGCACCAGTTCATCCGCGACCGCCTGATCGCCGCCGGCAAGACGGTGATCATCGCCACCCACCAGCTGGCAGAGGCAGAGGAGCTGTGTGACCGGGTGGGAATCATGTACCGGGGCCGCATGCAGGCCGTGGGCGGCGTGCGCGAGCTGGCGGGCGACGAGTCACTGGCAGGCTTCTTCCACACCCTGGTGAGCAGCACGGGAGAACGGCAATGATCCTGCGCAAGCCGCTGGCCTTCCTTAAGAAGGATTTCCTGATGGAGATCAGCTACCGCTTTGCCTTCTTCCTGCAGTTCGGCGGCATCTTCTTCTCGGTGGTGATGTTCTACTTCGTGGCCAAGCTGATCGGCGATGCCCCCACCGTCCAGAGCAGCCTCTCGCGCTACGGCGGCGAGTACTTTTCCTTCGTGCTGGTGGGCATCGCCTTTTCCAACTTCCTCTCCGTGGGCCTGGGCAGCTTTTCCACCAGCATCAGGGGGGAGCAGATGATGGGAACGCTGGAGGCGATGCTGGTGACGCCCACGCGCCTGTCCACGGTGATCGTGTCCTCGTCGCAATGGAACTTCGCCTTCACCTCCATCAGGGTGGGCGTCTACCTGCTGCTGGGCGCCCTCTTCTTCGGGGTCGACTTCAGCAACGCCAGCGTGTTGCCCGCGCTGACGGCGCTGGTGCTCACCGTCATCGCCTTCAGCAGCCTGGGCATCATCTCCGCCAGCTTCATCATGATCTTCAAGCGCGGCGACCCCCTCGCCTGGCTGATCAGCACCTCTTCCACGCTGCTGGGAGGAGTCTACTATCCCGTTTCCATCCTGCCCCACTGGCTGCAGGTGCTGTCGCTTTTCTTTCCCATCACCTACGCCCTGGACGCCATCAGGCTGTCGCTGCTGCAGGGATACGGCTTTGCCGGCATCGCCCGCGACCTGCTGGCGCTGACCGTCTTCTCCATCGTCACCCTCCCCATCAGCCTGGTCATCTTCCGCTATGCCGTCCGCCGCGCCAAGAAAGACGGCAGCCTCGCCTACTACTAGGTAACAGCCGGGCAGGCGGAGGTTCCGGCCGCCACGACCGCTGCCGGCGATATCGTGTATTTAGCGTAACGCCAGGTTAAGAAGTGTTCATTTTGGCACCGAAGCTATTTATCGATCGGGCGGCAGCAGGTAATATTAACTAAAGCTACCGGATAAAGTAGGTTTCTTCACCGGTCCACCGTGAAGGCCGCTGCTTTATTCCGGCCGGGAGCCGGTACGGCAGCGGAGAGGGACGGTAGTATCGCATGGAACTGATACCTTCTACCACTTTGAGCCAGCGGACCACGCTGGCACCGCGGCTGCTCCAAAGCCTGAACGTCCTGGGGCTCGGCGCGGCGGAAGTCATGGAGCTGGTGCAGCGGGAGCTGTGCGAAAACCCGCTGCTGGAGCTGCCGGAAACCGGGCCGGAGGCCGGGATGGAATCGGTGGAGCGCGAGCTCTGGGGCGACCTGCTCGCCGCCAACCGCGGTCGCAGCCGGCGGCGGCACGACGACCCCGCCACCGGCCCGCTCGAGATGATCGCCGGGCGGGAAACCCTGGCGGATCACCTGCGCACGCAGCTGGAGATAGCCGATCCCGCCGGGGAAGAGAAACGGGCGGCGCTGGTGATCATCGACAGCCTCGACGAGGCCGGTTACCTCAGGGAGCCTCTGGAGGCGGTAGCCGCGGCGGCGGGAGTCGCCCTCCCGGTTGCCACCAGGGCCTTGGAGCTGGTGCAACAGATGGATCCTCCCGGCATCGCCGCCAGGGAGCTGGGAGAGTGCCTGCTCAACCAGATGTCGCCGCAGCAACGCTGCGGCCTCCCCGGCCGCATCGTCCGCGAGTGCCTCCACGAGCTCGCCCGCGGCTCGCTCTGCACCATCGCCCGGCGCCTCTCCCTGAACGTCTCCCAGGTGGAGCACGCCACCGCCCTGATCTGCAGCCTCGACCCCGAGCCCGGTGCCCGCTTCGACGGCGGCTCCTCGGCGCCGGTGGTCATCCCCGACGTCTACGTGCGCCGGACACGCCACGGCTGGAAGGCCCTGGCAAACCGCGAACTGGTGCCACCGCTGCAGCTGAACCGGCGCTGCGAGCAGCTGGCCGAGGCAGCGGCAGACGAAAAGACCCTCGCCTACCTCCGCGAGAAGCGCGAGCGGGCCCGGCGCCTGATAAAGGACCTGGAGCAGCGGCAGACGACCATCGTCAGGGTGGCCGAGGCCATCGCCGCCGCCCAGGCGGATTTCCTCGTTCACGGGAGCAGCCGCCTGCGGCCGCTGAAGCTCGACGATATCGCCTCCCGGCTGGGAGTGAGCGCCTCCACCGTGAGCCGCGCCTCCCGGGAGAAGTACATGAGCACGCCCCAGGGGGTCTTCGAGTTCAAGTATTTCTTCGACGCCGGCCCGCCGGCGGCGGACGGCGGCAGGCTCGCCGCCACGGCAGTAAAACACCTGCTCAGGCAGCTAATCGAAGGGGAAGACCGCAGCCGGCCCCTCTCCGACAGGATGCTCGCCGAGAAGCTGCGCCGGGAGAACGTCGAAATCTCCCGCCGCACGGTGGCCAAGTACCGCGAGGAAATGGGGGTGCCGCCGTCATGCCGGCGCAAGGTGTCGTAAAGCGGCTGGCAGGCCTCTCGCGGCTCCAGCCGGCGAGCCACCGGCAGAGAGGCGACATCTCCCTGGCGACGCTGCGGGACGTGACCATCGTGGTAGCAGCCACGGCGGTGATCACCTACTTCCATTTCCGCCCGGTGCACCTCTCGTTCATCCCCCAGGAAACGCTGCACATCATCTACCGCCGCCTCTACTACCTGCCCATCCTCTACGCGGCCATCCGCTTCGGGCTCAAGGGCGGCCTGGCCACCTCGCTGACCATCACCGCCATCTTCGCCCCGCACGCGATCAAGTCCATGGGCGGCCTGGTCAAGGGCGCGGCCATCGACAACTCTTTCGACCTGATCCTCTACAACGTGGTTGCCTTCACCACCGGGGCGCTGGTGGAGGCCAAGCGGCGCCAGACGCAGCGCTACCAGGAAGTGCTGCGGCTCAACCGCGACATCGAGGAGCGCGAAACCGCCTTGCGCCGCATGAAGGCCTACACGGACAGCATCCTCAACAGCGTCAGCAGCGGCGTGCTCTCCGTGGACCAGCAGGGAAACGTGGTCACCGCCAACCCCGCCGCCGCCCGGCTGCTGTCCTCGGGGGAGGACGAGCTCAACGGCTTCCCCCTGGAGAAGGTGTTTCCCGGGCAGGAAGCGCTGGTCACCCCCGCCCGCCGCATCCTTGCCGGCGGCCAGTCCCGCGCCACCATGGAGTTCGACCTCCAGGGCGGCGACGGATCCATTCCCGTCGCCGCCAGGATAACCCCCCACCTGAGCCGCGGGCATACCGTGGGAATCGTGGTCACCATCGAGGACCTGAGCGAAGTGAGGGACCTCACCGAGCAGCTCTACCGGGCCGACAAGCTTTCCGGGCTGGGCGAGCTGGTGGCGGGCGTGGCCCACGAGGTACGCAATCCCCTGGGGGTGATCCGGGCCAGCGTGCAGATGATGGAACAGGAGCTGCCCGATGGCTGCAGCTCCTCGGAGCTCACCCAGGTGATGCTGCAGGAGATCGACCGCCTGGACGCCGTGGTGAACGCCCTGCTGGATTTCGGGCGGCCGTCGGAGTACCGCTTCGGCAGGGTGAACCCGCTGCCGGTGCTGGAGGAAGTAGTCCTGCTTACGCGGCAGTTCGCCCGCCAGCAGCAGGTGAAGGTCGACTGTGATTTCAACGGTCTCCGGGCCGAGATCCACGCGGACGAGGACCGGCTCAAGCAGGTTTTCGTCAACCTGATCTCCAACGCCATCCAGGCGATGCCGAACGGGGGCACCCTCGCCATCTCCGCCCGTGCCGACGGCGGCCTCCTCAAGGTCTCCTTCGCCGATACCGGCACCGGCATCCCCGAGGACGAGCTGGGGCGCATCTTCGATCCCTTCTACACCACCAGGGCCGGCGGCAGCGGCCTGGGTCTCTCCATCGTCCACCGCATCGTCGACGCCCACAACGGTTACATCAACGTCAGCAGCAGCGAGGGCGAGGGCTCCGCCTTCACCGTGGTGCTGCCACTCCTGGAAGAGAGCCCGCGGCCGGAGGTGCAGGCCGATGCCTAGCTCGATTCTCATCGTCGACGACGAGGCCAACATGCGCTTCGTGATCGCCCGCGCCCTCTCCGGTGACGGCTACGATATCGGCGAGGCCGAATCCGGCGAAGAGGCGCTGGAAAAGATCGGCCGCTCCGCCCCCGACCTGGTGATCATGGACCAGCGGATGCCGGG
>JAJRWQ010000114.1 GCA_024276735.1 Actinomycetes bacterium | reverse complement strand
TCGCAAACAGGATCTTCCTGTGTCGAGGAGTTTCATGCTACTTCTCGCTGGGGGGGAAGTTCCAGGCGGCGACGGCCGTGACATTGACACTTCTACCAACCGGCGGCGCTGAGGCACAGTCAGCGCCGCTGGGGTTTTTATGGGGGCTTTCTCCGCTCCCGCCGCTCCCCGGCTGCACGCCTGCCACCCGCCGCTTCCGCCCCCTCCCCCCTGCACCGCCGCGAGGATGTTGGTTGCCGGTGTACCTACCATGAGCCCGGCGCCGCCGCTCATACCCGGACCGAGTCCCTGATGGCCGCGAACTTGGCAGGGCCGATGCCCGGCACCTGCATCAGCTCCTCGATGCTGCGAAAGCCGCCGTGCTCCTCGCGGTAGGCGATGATCTTCCGCGCCGTCTTCTCCCCCACCCCGTCCAGCTGCTCCAGCTCATCGATCCCGGCCGTGTTCAGGTCGATCTTTTCGCCCCCGTTGCCGTCCCCGCCTGCACCCGTCCCTGCCGGTAACGCCGGTGCCGGCTGCCCCTTCGCCGGCACGAACAGCTGCTGGCCGTCCTCCAGCCTGGCGGCCAGGTTCACCCGGTCGAGGTCGGCGGCGGGCAGGGCGCCGCCGGCCCGCTCGATGGCTTCCGCCGCGCGGGCCCCCCGGGAGAGCTCGTACAGTCCCGGGGCCGCCACGGAGCCGGCGACGTGCACCGCGATCACCGCCGGCTGCCCCTCGGAATTCCCGGTCCCACCTTCTTCCGCAGCCGACCCGGGTGCCAACGTCTCTCCCTGGCCGGCGACGGCGATCGTCACCGCCCGGGACGCCTCGCCCGCGCCGCCGCCCCACTGCCCCCGCAGGTAGTGGCCGCCAACGAGCAGTACCAGCAGGGCCACGGCAGCCCAGGCCAGCGCCTGCCCGCGGGTGAACCCCAGCGCCGCCAGTCGTTCATCGATGCCGTTTTTTTCGTCCTCGCCCACGATGTCCGTGCCGGGGCGCAAACCAGGCCGCGGGCCTCCTCCCCGCCGTCTGCCGCTGCCGGCGCCGGACGCGTCGCCGGCCACCGGCAAGGACAACGGCCAGGAAACAGCCAGGCGTCGCCGGGGAGCGCCGTTGACTCGAGGGAGTGGGAGAAACGCGGCTCGGCCGCGGGTGAGAGGTGGGCGACCGCCGGTAAACCGCGGCGGCCATGGTGGAACGATATCACTAGTGTGGTGTTATTGCAACCCGGGCGGAAGCGCCCAGGAGTGGAAGATGGCTCACGGGGCAGCGGCGGGCGCCGCCGCCATCACTTGACCACGAAGTTCACCAGCCGACCGGGAACGACGATCTCCTTGACCACGTCCCTGCCCTCGGTGTGCCGCGCCACCTTTTCACTGGCGCGCGCGGCCGCCAGCAGCTCCTCGTCGCCGGCGCCGGCGGGCACCTGTACCCGATCGCGCAGCTTGCCGTTGACCTGCACCACCAGCTCGTAGGTCTCTTCCTCCAGGTAGCGCTCGTCGGCCTCGGGCCAGGGCTCGCACCAAAGCCGCTCGTGCCCCAGCCGCTCCCAGAGCTCCGAGCAGATGTGGGGAGCAAAAGGATCGAGCAGCTTCACCACCGTCTCCGCCATGAACCGCAGAACGCCCCGGCCCTCTTCGCTCTGGTACAGCTCGTCCTTGGCCAGGTAGGCGTCGTTCACCAGCTCCATCACGGCGCTGATCGCCGTGTTGAAACGGAAGCGTTCGGAGATGTCGGTGGTCACCTTGGCGATGGTGCGGTTCACCTTGCGCACCAGCTGCTTGGCCGCGTCGCCGTTGTTGGCGAAGTCGGAGTAGCTGCCCGGTTCCACCTTCTCCACCACCTCGTTCACCAGGCGCCAGACGCGCCCCAGGAAGCGGAAGGCGCCCTCGATGCCCTGGTCCTGCCATTCCACGTCCAGCTCCGGCGGCCCCATGAAGAGGATGTAGAGCCGGAGCGTGTCCGCCCCGTAGCGCTCCACGTGCTCGTCGGGATTGATCACGTTGCCCTTGGACTTGCTCATCTTGGCGCCGCGGTAGTAAATCATCCCCTGGGTGAAGAGGTTGGTGAACGGCTCCTGGAAGTCCACCATCCCCATGTCGTAGAGCACCTTGGTGAAGAAACGGGCGTACATCAGGTGCAGGATGGCGTGCTCGACGCCGCCGATGTACTGGTCAACCGGCATCCAGTAGTTGGTCACGGCGCTGTCGAAGGGCTCGTCGTCGTTGCGGGGGTCGGTATAGCGGAGAAAATACCAGGAGGAATCCACGAAGGTATCCATGGTGTCGGTCTCCCGCTCAGCCGGCCCGCCGCAGGCAGGGCACTCGGTGTTCACGAACTCCTCGTTGGTAGCGATGGGCGAGCGGCCCCTGGGCGCGTAGTCGTCCACCTCCGGCAACAGCACCGGCAACTGTTCCTCCGGCACCGGCACCGTACCGCACTTGTCGCAGTAGACGATGGGTATCGGCGCCCCCCAGTACCGCTGGCGGCTCACCAGCCAGTCCCGCAGGCGGTAGCTCACCGCCGCCTTGCCCTTGCCCTGCTCCTCGAGCCAGGCGGTGACCGCGCTTACCGCC
>JAJRWQ010000015.1 GCA_024276735.1 Actinomycetes bacterium | reverse complement strand
ATCGACGGCATCGACGCCCTGGAGCGCATCAAGCAGGAAAACCCGCGCCTGCCGGTGATCATGCTCACCGCGCACGGCAACATCGAGAGCGCCGTCCAGGCCATGAAGGCCGGGGCCGCCGACTACCTCACCAAGCCCTTCGACGTCGAAGAGCTGAAGCTGGTGGTACGCAAGGCCCTCGACGTCAGCCACCTGGCGCGCCAGGTGGAATACCTCAGGAGCGAGCTGGACCGTGACTACGACACCGCGGGGATCGTCGGCGAAAGCCCCCAGATGAAAGAGGTGCTGGAAACGGTGGCCAAGGTGGCGGCCTCGGAGGCGACGGTGATGATCTACGGCGAGAGCGGCACCGGCAAGGAGCTGATCGCCAAGGCCATTCACGAGAACAGCAGCCGCAAGGGCAAGGCCTTCATCCAGCTGAGCTGCGCCGCCCTGCCGGAGACGCTGCTGGAGAGCGAGCTGTTCGGCTACGAGAAGGGTGCCTTCACCGGCGCCAGCGGCTCCAAGCTCGGCCGCTTCGAGCTGGCGGACGGCGGCAGCCTCTTCCTGGACGAGATCGGCGACATCTCCCCGGCGGTGCAGGTAAAGCTGCTGCGGGTGCTGGAACAGCAGACCTTCGAGCGGCTGGGAGGATCACGCACCATCAGCGTCAACGTGCGCCTGATCAGCGCCACCAACCGCGACCTGCCGGCGATGGTACAGGAAGGGGAGTTCCGCGAAGACCTCTTTTACCGGCTGAACGTGATCCCCATCCACATGCCGCCGCTGCGGGAGCGCCGCGGGGATATCTCCCTGCTGGCCCAGCACTTCCTGGACCGCTACGCGCCCGAGAAGACCATCACCGCCGAGGCCATGAAGGTTCTGGAGGACTACGCCTGGCCCGGCAACGTGCGCGAGCTGCAGAACGCCATCGAGCGGGCGGCGATCCTCTGCCCCGGCGACGAGATCACCCCGGCCGACCTCTCCGAGGAGATCACCCGCGGGCAGGTGGGTGGCGGCGCCTCCATCAAGCTCCCGCCGGGGGGCATCCCCCTGGAAGAGGTGGAAAAGGAGCTGATTTCGCAGGCGCTCAGGCAGACCGGCGGCAACCGCACGCGGGCGGCGGAGCTCCTGGGCATCAGCCGCCACACGCTGCTCTACCGCATGGAAAAGTACCAGCTGGGAAAGGAGTAGACTTGCAACCTCGGTATCTTGGAGTTATCCTGAGCAATAGACTTGACTATCTCATAAATAGTTCGCTACTTTCCGGGAAGGGGCCGAAAAACAACTCATGAAGCGGCTCGGACTCCTCTATCTCGCAGCACAGAACCTGAAGCGCAAGCCCTTCCGCAGCATCGTGACGGTGGCCATCGTGGCCATCGCCGCCGGTACCCTCTTCTCTGCCACCCTGCTCATCAGCAGCGTCCAGCGGAGCCTGAAGGTGGGCATGGAGCGGCTGGGCGCCGACATCCTGGTGGTGCCGGAAGGATCCCAGGAGACGGGCGAATCGGCGCTGATCACCGGCGCCCCCACCAGCTTCTACATCGACCGCTCGGTGCTGGACCAGGTGGAAGCGGTCCCGGGCGTGGCGCAGGCCTCCCCGCAGCTCTTCATCGAGTCGCTCATTTCCTCTTCCTGCTGCACGGGCCACGTACAGCTGGTGGGCTACGATCCCGCCACCGACTTCGTGGTCAAGCCCTGGCTGGAAGAGAACATCGATCATCCCCTGGGGCCGGACGACGTGGTCATCGGCTAGCTGATCCTGGCCAACAAGAACGAGACCGTGAAGTTCTACGGGCACGACTTCAACGTCGTCGGCGTGATGGACGCCACCGGCATGGGCGCCGACGAGAGCGTCTTCATGACCCTCGACGCCGCTTACCGCATGGCGGCCGAGTCCCAGAAGGAAGCACTGACGGCACTGGACATCGAGCCGGGGCAGATCTCCTCGGTGCTGGTGAAGGTGGAACCGGGCGTCACCATCGACCAGGTGGCGCAACGCATCATGTCGTCGGTGCCGGGGATGGTGGCCATCACCGCCAACGAGATCAGCCGTTCGGTGACCGACAGGCTCTCCGGCTTCCTGCGCGGCTTCATCGTCCTGGACATCATCGTCTGGGTGATGTCGCTGCTCACCATCGCCGCCATCTTCTCCATGATCGTCAACGAGCGGCGGCGCGAGATCGGCCTCCTGCGGGCGATGGGCGGCAACCGCGGCTACATCTTCCGGCTGATGACCACCGAGGCGGTGCTGCTGACCGCGGCCGGGGGAGCGGTGGGCATCGTCCTGGGCGGCGCCGGCCTGTTCATCTTCCGCACGGTGATAACTTCCAGCCTCGGCATACCATACCTGTGGCCGCCGGTGTGGTACTTCGCCCTGCTGGTCGGGGGCACGCTGCTGCTTTCCGTGCTCAGCGGCGTCGTTGCCTCGCTCTACCCGGCGATAAGCTCGAGCCGCCTGGAACCCTACGCCGCCATCAGGCAAGGAGAGTGATTCCCGCATGGCAGAACCGATCATATCGCTCAGCGGCGTCACCAAGACCTACAAGGTGGGGCCCAATACCCTGAACGCGGTTGCCGATATCGACCTGGAGATCGATGCCGGCCGCATGGTATCCATCGTCGGTCACTCCGGCAGCGGCAAGACCACGCTGCTGAGCCTCATCGGCGGGCTGACCACGCCCACCGACGGCACGGTGAAACTGGATGGCACCGATATCTGGGCGCTGTCGGACCGCGAGCTGTCGCTGCTGCGCAACCGCATGATCGGCTTCTCGTTCCAGTTCGCCAGCCTCATCCCCACGCTGAACCTCTACGACAACGTCCGCCTGCCGTCGACCTTCGACGGCGCCCGTTCCGTGGATGAAAACCGCGCCCAGGAGCTGCTGGACATCGTGGGGCTGGGCGATCGCGTCTACGCCTTCCCATCCCAGCTCTCCGGCGGCGAGCAGCGGCGGGTGGCGCTGGCACGCACGCTGATGAACGAGCCGCGGCTGATCCTCGCCGACGAGCCCACCGGCGACCTGGACGAGGACACCGAGGCGGAGATCCTCGACATCTTCAAGAAGATAAACGCCGAGGGTGTGACCGTGCTCATCGTCACCCACTCGCGGTCGGTTGCCGCCCAGGCGGAGGTTACCTTCAAGATGCACAAGGGCCATCTCACCGAGGCCCCCGTCAATCCCTAACCCCAACCCTTTACACAGGAGGTGCCGATGTCGCGCAGATCGTCGTTCGTGATCGCTTTCCTGCTGGTCGCGGTGCTGGTCACGGTCCCGGCCTGGGGCTGCGGCGGCACCAAGGCAGGCTTCATCGACAGGGAGACCCACGCCAAGATTCAAAACGGCATGACCATGGACGAGGTCGATGCCATCGCCGGCCAGCCGGAGCGTTCCCACAGCGTCGGCGCCGCTGCCAACCCGCAGGTCTTCTGGTACTACGGCAAGACCGACGGCGAGGGCTTCGTCAGGGTCGTCTTCGAGGGCGGGAAAGTGACCACCGTCTCTCCCTACGACGAGAGCATCACCCCCGAGAGCTGACACCGGCCCAACCCGGAGGGCCCCTGGAAGTTGCAGGGGCACTGTGTCATTTGCCACGACGGCTGTGGCAAAAAGACCACCAGTTCACCTCCGCCATGCCATCCGCGACCTCCCTGCCGGCTGCGCTCGAACGCGGTCAGCGGCAAAACCATCCAGTAACCGTGTCAAGCCGCGATCCGCCACCCCCGCGGCGGTATTTTAAGGCTGCCGGCAGGTAATACGGCCGCGAGCACTTCCCTCCTTCCGGGAACATCTTTTTCTTCATCATGGCAAGCTTCTTGCACCCTTGTACGGGGCAAAGCCATTATTCCCAAACTAATTCACCCTCTTTCTAACGGTCTGGGAGAAATGGCTAGGTGGACTTTGGGGCCCGCCGGCCGCTTAGGGCGGGTCCCTCAGCCCACTTTCCAGGATTCACGAAACAGGGGGACGCAGGCAGTGAGCACCAGCGTGGGATACGTGTACGGAGACGGCATTACCGAAAAGGAAGTCGGCGGCATCTGCCGGGTGCGGCGGCGCCGGCAATTTCAGCGGAGGGAAAACGCCGAGACCTCGCTGCCCGCGGGGCGCATCGCTGCCAGGGTGTGGGAGATGCTGGAGCATACCATGCCCCTCTCCGAGATATCCGCGAGGCTGGCTCAGGAATTCGGCATCACGCCGCAGGCAGCGCACGAGTATACGCTCACCCTGGTAGACGTGTTCGGCTGCGCCCAGTCGGTTTCCGCGGGGACCACGCAGCGGCGGCGCTGACGGCCGCCGGCGGCGCCGGCCGTCAGCGGGGTGCCTGCCCCGCCTTTTCACCCGCCACCCATCCCGAGACCGTTTCCGCGTCGGAACCCAGCCTCTCGGCGATTTGGTCCAGCACCATGCCTTCCCGGTGCAGGCGCCGGGCCTCTGCCTTGCGGTCCCGGTAGGCCTTGCTGCGGCAGGCGTTGGAACAGAAGTAACGGTTGGTTCTCGCCGTGTAGTGGTCTATTTCGAACCAGGAGCCGCACTGGCGGCAGCGCCGGTATTCCTTCTCCTGGGTCATCGCCTGCGAGAGCTGCAGCCAGATCGCGCCTACCAGGTTCACGGGGACGAAGTATAGGCTCCAGCCGCGTTTACGCGAATCATCCCAAAGTATCCGGGGCGATATCCTGTGCCGGAGATGCCGGTTGACGATGTACTGGATCCCCAGCATGGCCGGGGTCACCAGGTCACCGGCCCGGTAGGCATCCAGGCACTCGTCGCCGTGCGTGCGAAACCAGCGGAATTCACCCGGCTCGGCACCCGCTACCCACTGGTCTGCGCTCTCGTCCCCGGTAAGCGGATCCCGCCCGTCGGCGCGATCCGCCTCCAGCCAGGCCATCAGCGGGGACAGGTACTCCTTGAGCCCTGACGTATCCTCGGACTGCACCATGTCCCAGATGCGCAGCGAACGGCGCATGGCGGCGATCTCCGCCCGCCACGACGTCAGCGGCTCCGCGTCCCCGGGAATGGGAGCCCTTTCCCCGGCAGCCTCTTCCATGCCCAGCCCCAGGAGGCCGAAGCGTCCGGCGAACCCGAGCACTCCCTCCGGCTCGGCCCCGGTCTCGGACAAGATGCGGAAAAGGCATTTTTCCTCGCGAAGGGGGCTGTACTGGCGTACGCGAAACGCCTCGCTGCCCTCGCCGGCCGGTACCACCATCATGCCCTCGATCCCGGCGGCGGCAGCATCCCCGGCCGGGTGCCCGCCAATAACATCGCCGCCTCCCGGCTTGACCAGCCGGTACCCTCCCTCGTGGACGAACCAGGTGAAGTCGAAAATCTCTCCCGGCAGGACGATCGCCTCCTGTTAATGAAGATTGAACCAGCTATGCGTTACGCTTATTTTATTGTAATACGTATTGAATGTCTAATCCCGTGACATATACAATTGTAATCGGTTAACTACTATTTATAGTGCTAGCGGGCGTCTTTCTGACCAGGGGTGGGAAACTCCAACTAGGGATAGGGGAATGAGGGGGTTGCTGGGCCCGGCACGCGAGTCGGGTCCCTGGAAACAGCCACCGGACAGGCTTCGACTCCGTACCGGCTTCCTCCACCAGCATCGCATCGATATTCCTCTCTCGAGCTCACCCTCCGCGAAAGCGCCGCTGGCGGATCGCAGGAGGTGATGTCGTCACGATACACACGATCTTGGAATGAGAGGCGTTCCCCCCAGGGAACGGTCCTTTCGGATATCAGGAGGATGAAGGATGAAGGTAGCTATAAGCGAGAACAAGTGGCAGTTCCTCATACTGGCGGCGCCGCTTGTGCTTATCCTGGCGCTGGCCATTGCCACCGGCGGCATGTCGGATGCGGCCGACGCCGCTTATGGCGGCTATGTCTGCCCCGCCTGTGACACCGCGCCGGGAGCCAACTACGGGCTGAGCGACGAGCTGCTGTACGTCGCCAACGGTAACGCCAGCGACGTGCTGGTGATCGACGCCAACACCATGCGTGTCGTGGACACGATCCCCGTGCCCGACGCCGACCCCAGCGGCAACGCCTGGGAAGTGCACGGCGTGATCCCCTCGCACGATCGCAGCTCGGTGTATGTCGTCGGCGCCCTCTCGGGCACCGCGGCAGATACCACCATGTACGAAATCAGCACCTCGACCAAGCAGGTGATCCGCACCATCGGTCCCCTGCATGAGTCCAACGTCGGTTACTGCGGCTTCGAGTACGACCGCAACGACGAGACCTCCAACATCGTCTACGCCACCAACATGGCCACGCCCCTGCTGGGCTCTACTGCCAATGTCGGTGGCTGGCAGGAGGTCGACATCAGCACCGGCACCGTGGGCCGCTTCATCTCCACGGATGCCAACGGCAACGGCGAGTCCAGCACCTGCGGTGTCTCCTGGAACGCCGACGGCACCAAGGGCTACGCCGGCCTGATGTTCGACGCCCCGTCCTCGGAGACCACCATGGACTGGCCCGGCGCCACCAACCTGGTGCGCACGGCTTCGTCGAACGCTCCGGGCATCTCGTATCACCAGAACACCGTGGCCAAGAGCCGCGGCCTGCTGTTCCAGTCCGGTGGCACCGGTGGCGTGATCGACGTCTATGACGTCGGCAGCGGCACCGCGGCGCTGGTGGGATCGATCGACCTGAGGGCGCTCACCGGTATTCCCACCGCTGAGCCTCACGGGCCGGAGATCTCGCCCTCGAACGAGAACATCCTGTACGTGAACACGCGCCAGGTGCCCGATCCGGCTCCGTCCGACGGCACCGTCCTGGTGATCGACGTCAGCAACATCAACGCGCCGGTGCTCCTCGGCGGTTACCAGGGCACCAACGAGGTCTCCT
>JAJRWQ010000113.1 GCA_024276735.1 Actinomycetes bacterium | reverse complement strand
CCCACGTTGTCCCAGTCCTCGGCCAGGCGGAAAGGAGCCAGCTCGTCCACCACCGCCAGCACCTCTTTCACGAGCATGGACATGAAACCTCCGGAATGGAAATTCGGGCGGAGCTCAGGCCTCCCGGGAACCGGCGCCGTTCTCCGCCAGGGTACCGTTCTCCATGGTGAGGACCCTCGCGGCCCGGCGCGCCAGCCGCCGCGAGTGGGTCACCATCACGATGGTCACCCCTTCCCCGTTGACCTCGTCGAACAGCTCCATTATATCTTCCTCGGTATCCTCGTCCAGGTCGCCGGTGGGCTCGTCGGCGAGGATGATGCGGGGGCGGTTGAAGAGCGCCCGGGCGATCGCCACCCGCCGCTGCTGGCCGCCGGAAAGCTCCTTGGGGAAAGCACGCGCCTTCTCCGCCACCGAGACCCGCTCGAGCAGCTCCATGGCGGCATCGACGCCGCCGTCGCCGCCGGCGAAGCTCGCCGGCAGGCGCACGTTGTCGATGCAGTTGAGGGTGGAAATGAGGCTGGGGAACTGGAAGCAGAAGCCGATGCGCTCGCTGCGCAGGCGGGCCAGCTCCCGGTTGTCCAGCGACCAGATGTCGGTTCCCTCCACCTTCACGGTGCCGCGGGTGGGACGGGTGAGGCCGCCCATGACGCTCACCAGGGTGGTCTTGCCGCTGCCCGAGTGCCCCACCACCGCCACGTAGTCACCCTGGTTCACTTCCAGGCGTACGCCATCGATGGCACTCACCTCCTCGCCACCGCTGGTATAAACCTTGGTGGCGTCCTCCAGGGTGATCATCACCGGCCGGTTGTCTTGCTGCCCCATGCTTTCCTCCATCACCTTGCTACTCGCCGCTGCGAATCGCCTGATACGGTTCCAGCCTGCTGGCGCTCACCGCCGGGTAGAGGGCGGCAAGGGCGCCGGTGAGCGCCGCCAGCAGCAGGTAACCCACGGTAAAGACCACCAGGTACGATGCCGACGGCCACACGAACTCGACGCCCAGCGAGTCGGCCACCGGCCCCTTGAGCACCAGGATCAGCACGCTGCCGGCAACGATGCCGGTAACGCCGCCAAGCAGCGTCAGCTCCACTGCTTCCAGCATCACCTCGCGGAAGATGAACCCGCGCGTGGCCCCCATCGCCTGCAGCAGCCCCAGTTCGCGCCGGCGCTCGTTGACGATCATGGTGAAAAGGGCGCCGATCATCAGCACCGAGATGAACCAGAAACCGGCGCCGATCAAGAGCAGCCCGGGAGTCAGCGTTTGCAGCTGCCGCGAAAGCGAGGTGGCCATCAGCTCCTTGGAGGTGACCCCCGCCGTCCCCGGCACCTGGAGGCTGATGTTGCGGGCCACGTCGGCGCGATCGTAACGGGGATCCACCTTGACCATCACCGTGGAGATCTGCCCCGGCTCGATGTCGGCCTTCTCCACCGCGTCCACGTTGGACTCGCTGGAAAGCTCGTACGCGGCATCGAGGGTGATGAAGGCGTCGTCGTCGATGCCCAGGCCCGTGGCCTCCAGGATCCCTACCACCTTGAAGGGGCGGCCGTAAAAGAACTCCACGTCGCCCACGTGGCTCTCAGACTTGCCGAAGAAGATATGGGCGTTGGCGCCGAGAATCACCTCGTCGTCGGCCAGCTTGCCGCCGGCGTGCTCCTCGAGCCAGGGCCCCACGGTAAAATCTGTCTCCGGGTCGATGCCTACCAACTGCAGGCTGCCGGAACATCAGCCGGAGCTGAGTGTCGCCAGGTACAGCTGCGGCGAGACCTTCTCCACTCCCTCCATCGCCGCCACCTGGCCGGTGACGGAGCCGTCCATCACGAAGGTACTGGGATTGCCGGCGATCAGGGTGGAAGAGACCTTGGCGACGTTGCTGGGCGAGATCACCATCATGTCCGCCCCCAGGCGCGCCACTCCCAGCTCGATGCTGTCGGAGACGCTCTTGCCGAGGATAGTGGTGGGAAAGAGCACCAGTGCTACCACGGCCACGGCGACTACCGTCACCAGGCTGCGGAAAGGCTTGTGCTTCAGGTTCTGCCTGGCGAGGTAGAGTATGCCGATCCTGCGGCTCATCCCTGCATCGCCCCTGCCGCTCCCGTTGATGCCTTGGTATCGAGCACCATCGTTCCTCCCCTTATTCTTCCACGTACACGATACCCATGAACCCGCCGGTCATGGAATGAAACGGGTACTCGCCGGGCTCCTCGAAGGTGTACGACCAGCTGTCGCCCTTGCTGAGCACCGGGGACATGAACTGGTCCGTCATCACCGGCGGCGCCCCGCTCATTACCTGGTGGTCGCGCCGGTCCTCGTTCTTCCAGGTGACCGTCTCCCCCGCCTTGATGGTGACCCGGTCCGGCTCGAACTGAAAATCCTTGATGACGATGGTCGTGCCGCCGCAGGATGAAAACAGCAGCGCCAGCACCAGGGCCGCCGCCAGCAGCGTGCCGGCTGCCAGCCGACCCATCCTGCTTCCAAAACCAGTGGCCAATGCCTTCACCGTCCTTTCTGGTTGCCCGGTTGCCCCGCTCCCGTCAGCACTTTCTACTACCCGGGAGCAACCGGCGGCAAGCTGGTGGCGGTGCAAAAAGCGTCACGACCGTTGCCCGGCCTACATTCGTGCGGCTCCGCCGCCCCCGGGGGCGGCGGAGCCGCGTTGGTTGCTGCCTTCAGGTCCGCACCTGGCTCAAGGTGTCCTTATCCCTCGGCCAGGACGATACCGCAGATCAGCGGTGCCTTGATCCCCGGGATGCGGTCCGTCACCTGGTCCTTCTCCACGTCGTAGACGAAGATGCTGCTTTCGTTCTCCGTGGGCTGGTGACGCACGGCGATGTACGCCGTCTTGCCGTCCGGGGTGAAGACGATGGAGTGCGTCTCACCGCCGATGGGGATCTTCTTCACCACCTGGTCGGTCTCCATGTCGATCTTGATCAGGGTATCGTCGGCGCCGCCGGTGACGTAGAGGTACTTGCCGTCCGGCGTCACCTCGCTCTGGTGCACCGTCAGCTCAGGGCTGGGCTTGGTGATGTTCTCGATCTTGCTCACCAGCTTGCCGTCCGGCCAGGTGACCTTGGCGATGTACCCGGGGTTGGCCGACATGTTGTTGAGGTAGGCGTACTTGCCGTCCTTAGACCAGGAGATGCCGCAGATGCTGGAGGTGACGTCACCGCCACCGGGGCCGGCCTCGCCGACCTTGTTGGTCTTGGGGTCGAGCGGATAGACCTTGCCGTCCAGCATGCTGCTGATCCAGATCTTGCCGTCCGGCCCTTCCTGCATGCCGCAGGGAGCCAGCTTGGCGTTGTCCGGAGGCGGAATGGTTTCCAGCGTCTGGCCGCTCTCGACATCGATCACGTGAATGACGCCGTCCTGGGCGTTCGCCAGGTAGACGTCCTTGGGCTGCTCGGTGGCGGTCCGGCCCCTGGTGTTGGGCGCCGTGGCCGTATCCGTGGTGAACATCACGCCGTGAGGTGCCGCCGCGTCGGGCGCGTTCACCATCTTCACTTCCTTGGTCGCCAGGTCGACGACGGCCAGGCCCATGTTGCCGCCGCCGGCTTCCAGCTCACCCTCGCCGGTGACGGCCACGTAAATCTTGCCCTTGCCGGCGGCCGTGGTCTTCGCCGCCGTCGCCGCCGTGGTGCCGGTTTCCTCCTCGCCACAGCCCAGTACCACCAGCAGCAGTGACAGCGCCAACAGCGCCGCCAGCGCCACTACCCAGGCGCGCTTGGATTTCAAAGGTTTCGTCATAACCCTGGCCCTCCTTCTTTCGTTTGCTTCTGCCCGGATCGACTGCCGCATCCACGGCGGCGGCCCCCTTGCGTGGCGGCGCGCCTGCCCACCGGCCATCAAATCGGTGAACGGCTACGCTACCATTCCCCGGTTGCCGCGACCCGGGCGACCCGTCGACCGTCGACCCCTGGCGGCCGACGATGCTATTTTCTGCAATGATCCCCTTTTTCCTTCCGAATCAGCCCGCGATCCGTTCCATCTCCTCGTCACAACAAACGAGAGTGCCGCCGCCTGCCTCTTCCACCACCACCACGTTGCCGCAGATGTTGCAGCGGTACCTCTCTCCCGCCGCTTCTACCGGCATGAGAACCTCCTTTCCCCGTTCACCGAGGGCAGGGAAAGAGCCCCTGCCTCAGAAATCAAGGTATATATTCCCGCCTGCCGGATATTCATGCCGTCGCCGGCCGCACCGGCAGCAGCGAGGCATCGGAACCAGGATTGGAGGTAGACTTGGCCAGCGTCAAGAACCAGCTCATCGCCGCCGCCACGGCGATGACATTTCTCATCGTCCTGGGCACGTTCGTCTACCACTTCCTGGAAAAATGGAGCTGGATCTCCTCCTTCTACTTCACGGTGGTGACGCTCACCACCGTGGGCTACGGCGACATGGTTCCCAGCAGCGACATCTCGCGCCTGGTCACGTCCGTCTTCATCATCCTGGGGGTGACCATCATGCTGGCGGCGGTGGCGACGATCGGCGCCCGGTACCTGGAGGCCCGGGGCACCAAGGTCGAGGCGCGGAGGGCGAAGAGGAAGGAAGAAAAAGAGAGCTCTTGAGAGCGGAGGGCTTGGCATCCACCGCGTCAGTGGTGGACGCGACCGTACGTTATTTGAACCCTTCTATTCTAAATCAGCTTTTGGAATCTGTGAAGAAGATTTCTGCGTGATGATGATCGACCTAACAAATCTATATGTTACAAGGCACGGAAATGCACCCCAAAAGTTAGATAGTTTTAACCTCCGGTTTTGTGATTACTTACATTTCAAGAGGCTCTTCGCATAGACGAGAGGAGCCTGGTTTCCGAGTGTCGAGTGCCTCCTTTCCCGGTTGTAGTAGTCAATCCTT
>JAJRWQ010000112.1 GCA_024276735.1 Actinomycetes bacterium | reverse complement strand
GTCTCGTCGGCGGTGGTTATTCCCAGGATGCGTCCCAGGACGATCTCGTCGAGCACGGCCACGTCCAGCGAGCGCCAGGCCGCCGAACGGGGGCATTCGTCGGCGGTGATGATCGGCCGTGGGTTGCTCGCCGTCAGCAGGTAGCAGGAGGAATCGTCGGCCCGCACCATGCCGAAGGCATTGCGGTCACCGCCGGCCGTTTCCAGCCGTCCCAGCATCTCTTCGACCCCGGCCACTGGCTCCAACCGGAAATATTCCTCGAGCCTTCGCGGGAGCGAGGCCATGGTGCCGGGATCCAGGCCGCTGACGAACCGGTGTACCGGCAGCACCGAGTGGCCCTCGTCGTCCATGCTTGCCAGGTACATCATGATGTAGTCGTGCGGCTGCCTTTCCCTGCCGCCGCCGGCGGCGTCGCGGTAGGCGAGTGCCGTTTCGTACCGGTGGTGGCCGTCGGCGATGTAGAGACGCCTCTCCGCCAGCGCCGCCGTGACGGCGGCGGTGAATGCCGGGTCGGAGACCGCCCACAGGCGCTGGCGGGTGCCCGCCTCGTCGGTGAAATCGACATCGGCCGGGGCCTCGGTGGCCCGTGCCAGCAGGGAGGCCACGCTGGCGTCAGGATCCGGGTAGAGGCTGAAGACGGGGCTGAGATTGGCCCGGGTGGCCTGCATCAGCCGCAGGCGGTCCTCCTTGGGCGCGGCGTGGGTCTTTTCGTGCGGGAGGATGACGCCGCGGGAGAAATCCTCCAGGCCCACGGCGCCGATGAAGCCGGTGCGGGTGGCGCTGCCGCCGCCGGGGAGCAGGTAATCCTCCCGGCAGACGTAGAAACACGGCTGCTCGTCGGGGAGGAGCACGCCGTCGGCCATCCAGTCCCGCAGCCTGGCGGCGGCGCGGGTGTAACGGTTCTCCTCCTCGCCGTCGCCCGGGCGCGACATCGCCAGGTCCAGGCGCACGGCGTTCAGCGGATGCCGGTCGTGAAAGCGCTGCTGGCCTTCCTCGTCGATGACGTCGTAGGGAGGGGCGACCACCCGGGATAGGTCCTCGACCCGCCCCCGGTTGTACCTGAGGCCGCGAAAGGGGATGACTTCAGTCAATTCCACCAGTCTGCCCGTTACAGGCAATTGAATCTTCTCCAGGGCCGCCGCACCCGCTGCCGCCTGCCGCGGGGACCGGCACCGTTCGTTGTTTCACGGGGCGTCTTCGTGGCCGTTCCTTGTCCGAAGCCCGCCGGGCTGCTAGAGTGCAATAGAATCCGACTAGAGGAGTTTCCCATAAAAATCCTGTTAATCCAACCCTATCACAAGTCGAACGTAAAGACCCGCGGCCGGGTCTACATGAGCCAGCTCACCCTGCCGCTCCTGGGCGCCCTGACGCCGGCGGAGCACGAAGTGCGGGCCGTGGACGAGAACGTGGAGCCGATAGACTTCGACCGCCCCGTGGACCTGGTGGCGATAACGGCGCTGACGCCGACGGCGCCGCGTGCCTACCAGGTCGCCGACGAGTTCCGCCGCCGGGGAAAGACGGTGGTGCTGGGAGGCGTGCACCCTTCGCTGATGCCCGACGAGGCGGCGGAGCATGCCGACGCGGTGGTGATCGGTGAAGCCGAGGAGAGCTGGCCGCGCCTGCTGGCGGACGCCGAGGGCGGGGGAGTAAAGGAACGGTACGTCGCCGAGACCAAGCCCGACCTCGCCGGGCTGCCGATGCCGCGGCGGGACCTGATGAAGGAAGACGCCTACCTGAACATCCCCAAGGTGGAGACCTCCCGGGGCTGTCCCTACCGCTGTTCCTTTTGCTCCACCACCATTTTCTACGGGCCGCGCATGCGCTTTCGCCCCGTGGAAGAGGTGGTGGCGGAGGTGAAGGCGGCCCGGCACCGGTTCGTCTTTTTCACCGACAACAACATCACCGCCAACAAGAAGTACGCCAAGCGGCTCTTTCGCGCCCTGGAGCCGCTGGGGATCTACTGGTTGAGCCAGGGATCGATCGACATGGCCGACGACCCGGAGCTGATGGACCTGGCCCGGCGCAGCGGCTGCGCCGGCATGCTGGTGGGGTTCGAGTCGCTCTCCGAGGAGAACATCGCCGGCATGGGCAAGGGTGCTTCCAACCGGGTCGACGAGTACGAGGAAAAGATACGCATTTTCCACCAGCACCAGATCGGCCTCATCGGCTGCTTCGTCTTCGGCTTCGACGGCGATGATCCCGGGGTCTTTCGGAAGACGGTGGAATTCATCGAGCGCAACAACATCGACACGCCGCAGCTCACCGTGCTCACGCCCTATCCCGGCACCGCCGTCAGGGCCGAGATGGAAGCCCAGGGGCGCATCCTGCATTCGCAGTGGGAGAAGTACGACGTGGGCAACGTCGTGTTCGAGCCCAAGCGCATGACGCCGGAGGAGCTGCAGGCCGGTTACAACTGGGCCTGCAGGCGCGTCTACTCCGTGTCGGCCACGATCAAGCGCAGCGTCAGGTCACTCAAGTACCTGAAGAACCCGTACCGCTCGTTTGTCTTCGGCCGCAACGGTTCCATCTACCGCAAGCTGTTCCAGGTCAGCCAGCAGCATGACCAGGGAATCGCCCCCGCAGGCGCGTGACGGCCGCCCGGGCAGCGGCCCCCTCCTGTGCGCCCGGCGGGCCGCCGCCGGCCGGCGCGAATACCGGGTGACGGGGTAAACGGCTTGGCTTCCGGCTCCGGCAGGCGCACTTCCGGTTACTACCGCGACGAGCTTGGTCGCCTGGCACCCTTTTACGATCGCGTCCTGGGCCTGGCCTTCCGCTTCGTGGGCGGCGAGGGCGAATTCAGGCGGGCGATCATCGCGGCGGCAGGAATCGCTCCCGGCCAGCAGGTGCTGGACGTGGGCTGCGGCACGGGAACCCTGGCCCTGATGATGGCCCGGGAGGTGGCCCCGGGGGGACGGGTCACCGGCACGGACCTCTCGCGGGAGATGCTTGCCGTCGCCCGCGCCAAGGATCCCGGCGGCAGCGTGCGCTTCATGCTGGCGAACTCCGAGGACCTTCCCTTTGCCGCCGGCTCGTTCGACCGCGTGACCTCGTCGCTGGCGATGCACGAGATGAACCGGGAGGGGCGTGCCAACACCCTCGCCGAGATGCGGCGGGTGCTTGCCGGCGACGGCCTGCTGGCGGTGGCCGACTTCCGCCGGCCGCGGACGCTGCCGACGCGGCTGGGCATGGCGTTCGTGCGCCTGGGAGAGACCCGGACCCTCACCGACATGTGGCGGAGCGGTCTGCGCCGCGAGGTGGAAGAGGCCGGGTTCGCCGTCGTTTCGCACTGCGTCGCCGGCAGGGGCTTCTTCGAGATCATCGCGGCGCGCCCCCGCGGGGATCAATTGCCGGCGCGCGAATCCTGCAGTTCCAGCACCAGGGCGTAGATGTCGTTGCGGGACACGCCCGCCAGGGGAGAGAGGATCGCGGCGATGCGTCGTGCCGGGAGGCCTTCCTCGAGGAGGGCGCCGACGGCTTCCTCCAGGGACGGTGGCACCGGTTCGCCCGCCGCCGGCGCGGGAGCGAAGACGAGCACGATCTCGCCCCGGATGTGCTCCGGCAGGCTCGCCAGCAGCTCCGCGGCGGGGCCGCGGCTGATCTCCTCGAACCGCTTGGTGAGCTCGCGGCAGATGACGATCTCCCGCTCCCCGAGAACTTCCACGGCCGTCTCCAGCGTTTCCCGCAGGCGCCGCGGCGACTCGAAGGCGACGCAGGTACGCTCCTGGGAGGCTATCTCCGCCAGTGCCCGTTCCCGTTCGCCGTGCTTGCGGGGAAGGTAACCCAGGAAGAGGAAGGAGTAGGTGGCGCAGCCGGAAGCGACCAGCGCCGTTTCGATCGCCGAGGGGCCGGGCAGGACCTCGACGCCGATGCCCGCGGCGAGCGCCGCCCTCACCAGCCGGTAGCCGGGATCGCAGATGCCCGGCATGCCGGCGTCGCTCACCAGGGCTATCTCCTCGCCTGCCTGCAGCCGGCGTACCAGCCCCGGTATGCGCCGTTCCTCGTTGTGTTCGAAGAAGCTGACCAGCGGCTTGCTGATGTTGAACCGGGAGAGCAGGGTGCGCGTACGGCGGGGGTCTTCCGCCGCCACCAGGTCCACCTGCTTGAGCGTTTCGATCACCCTCAGGGTGATGTCGCCGAGGTTACCGATGGGAGTGGGGCAGACGTGGAGCATCACGCCTCCCCCGCCGGCGCCGGCCGCCGGCGTGCCGTTCCCGGCCCGTCCGCCAACGCGGGACCGGGGACGGGCTCAGATCTGGCTGATGGAATCGTTGGGGCATACCTCCTGGCAGGAGCCGCAGTCGGTACACTCGTCGGCATCGATGACGAACTGCTCGTCACCCTCGGAGATGGCTTCCACCGGGCACTCGTCCATGCATACTCCGCAGGCGAGGCATTCGTCGGAAATCTCGAAAGGCATCGTGCATCCTCCAATGTATAACAATATTGCCAGCTTACTATTCTTTATGCCCTTTTCCCGCTGCCTTTGTCAAGGTCGACCAGGTCGTAGCCCCGGTTTCCCAGCCCTATCCGGTCGCCGTGCAGCACCTGCCGGCGGGGATCGATGCCGCCGTGCACGGCGCCGAACTTGTTGCGGACCGACAGCTTGCCGGCGGGAAGGGCGGTGCCGGCGATGCCACGGGCGCCGGCCACCAGGTCCAGCGACGCGTTGTCCAGGGCCACCGGGTCGCGCGAGCCGGCGATGCCGATGTTGGGGACGATGGGGTTGTCACTCCAGCCGAGGCAGTCGCAGTCGGGAGTGACGTCGATGATGTAGTTCAGGGCGACGAACTTGCCCTTCTTTCCCTCGAGGACGCCCAGGGCGTACTCGGCCATTTTTTCCTGCATCACCGCGGGGTCGGTCTTCCAGTTGATGGCGATCGCCCCCGAGAAGCAGGTGGTCACGCACTCGCCGCAGCCGATGCAGGCGGCATCGTCGATGAAGGCGGTGCGGCGGCGCCGGCGGCTGCCACGCACGGGGCGCATGGAGATGGCCTGCTCGGGGCACCACTTGATGCAGCGGGCGCAGGCGTCGCAGAGCCGGGCGGTGACGCGCGGGTGCAGGTCGGAATGCATCATCTGCTTGCCGGAGCGCGCCCCCAGGCCCATGCCG
>JAJRWQ010000014.1 GCA_024276735.1 Actinomycetes bacterium | reverse complement strand
CCTTCGCCTTCGACCCCCTGAGTTATTACACCGAGCGGGTCAGCCTGCGCGAGCAGGTGGTATGGACCCAGGAACCGGGCGAGGAAAACACCCAGATGATGGCCGAGGACCAGCTGCGCATGGGCATCGTCCGGGCGCAGACGGCCAACCCGCCCGTGCCCCAGATCGAGGAGATATCCCGCACGGTGATGGTTATCGGCGGCGGCACCACCGGTCTCAGCGCCGCCCTGGAAGCGGCGGCCGCCGGCAGCGAGGTACTGCTGGTGGAGAAGGAGGCCGAGCTGGGCGGCTGGGCGCGCAAGATGTACCGGGTGCTGCCCACCAGGCCGCCGTTCGAGGCCCCGCAGGAGCCCGACATCGACGAGAAGATCGAGGCCGTCGAGGCCAACGACGGGATCGAGGTGATGACCTCGGCGCACATCGACAAGATCGCCGGCCAGCCCGGCCAGTACGAGGTCACCATCAGCTCGGGAGGAGAGACCGTCACCAGGAACATCGGCTCGGTGATCATGGCCGTGGGCTGGCGCCCCTACGAGGCGGAAAAGCTGGGGCACCTGGGCTACGGCAAGTTCCAGAACGTGGTCACCAACGTGGAGCTGGAGGAAATGGTGGCCGAGTCCGGCGGCAAGGTGAACCGCCCCTCCGACGGCAAGCAGGCCAAGCGGGTGGCGTTCCTGCAGTGCGCCGGGCAGCGTGACCCCGACCACGTGCCCTACTGCTCCAGCGTCTGCTGCCTCACCTCGCTGAAGCAGGCACTGTACGTCACCGAGAGCGACAAGGACGCCGGCGCCTACATCATCTACAAGGACATGCGCACGCCCGGGCTGTACGAGGACTTCTACAAGGCGGCCCAGGACAACCCCGGCGTGATGCTCACCAAGGGCGAGGTCACAAGCATCGACGAGGACGGCTCCGGCAACATCGTCATCGAGATCGACAACACCATGCTGGGCGAGAGGGTGCGCATCGAGGCCGACATACTGGTACTGGCCACGGGCATGATCACCAACGCCATGCCCGAGGGCCGGGACGTCAACGACCTGACGCCGGAATACGTGGGCGAGTGGAAAGAGACCGAGACCCAGGACGGCATCATCAAGGAAGTGATCGCCGACCCGGCGGTGCTGAACCTGGAATACCGCCAGGGCCCGGAGATGCCGTACCTGAGCTACGGCTTCCCGGATTCGCACTTCATCTGCTTCCCCTACGAGACGCGCCGTACCGGCATCTACGCCGCCGGCGCGGTGCGGGCGCCGATGACGGCGCTGCAGGCGACGCAGGACGCCGCCGGCGCGGCACTGAAGGCGATCCAGTGCCTGGAGCTGACCTCCCAGGGCAAGGCGGTCCACCCGCGGGTGGGCGACCAGACCTTCCCCGAGATCAACTTCAATACCTGTACCCAGTGCCGGCGCTGCACGGTGGAGTGCCCGTTCGGCGTGCTGGACGAGGACGAGAAGGGTACCCCGAAGACCAACACCTACCGTTGCCGGCGTTGCGGCACCTGCATGGGCGCCTGCCCGCAGAAGATCATCTCCTTCAAAGACTACACCATCGACATGATCGCCTCGATGATGAAGGCGGTGAAGGTGCCGGACGACGCCGACAAGCCGCGCTTCATCGCGCTGATCTGCGAGAACGACGCTTACCCGGCGATCGACCTGGCGGCGCTCAACCGGATGAAGTTCAGTCCCTTCTTCCGCTTCATCACCCTGCGCTGCCTGGGCGGCACCAACCTGGTGTGGATCGCCGACTCGCTTTCGGCGGGAGTCGACGGCATCATCCTCATCGGCTGCAAGTACGGCGACGACTACCAGTGTCACTTCGTCAAGGGCAGCCAGATGTGCAACGAGCGCCTGGGCAAGGTCCAGGAGACGCTGGGAAGGCTGATGCTGGAGGCGGAACGCGTGAAGCAGGTCGAGCTGGCAATGAATGAGTGGGACCAGATCCCCCGCATCCTCGACGAGTTCGCCGAGGAAGTGAAGGGCTTCGGTCCCAATCCGTTCAAGGGATTCTAGGAGGAGCTATGGCAGACGAACCGGTTGAGAAGAAGGACGAATCAGCTGAGGACTCGGGCGCCACGGCCGAGGGTACGCCGGACGACAGCGCTGCTGCCGCCGGAACCGACGCTGCCGTAGCCGACGGCGAAGCCGGCGGGGACTCCGGCGAGGCGGCGGCAGAGGCGCCGGCCGACGCGGAGGGCAGCGGCGAAGCAGAAGCAGGGGACGCGGGCGCGGCGGTGGCGGTAATGGAAGCCGAGGCGCCGGCCGAGCCGGTGACGCCGGACCTGGACTTCGTGCGCGACGTGATGAACTCCGGGGGCGGCGACCTGAAGAAGTGTTACCAGTGCGCCACCTGCTCGGTGGTCTGTAACCTGACGCCCGACGATCATCCCTTCCCGCGCAAGGAGATGCAGTGGGCGCAGTGGGGTCTCAAGGACAAGCTGATGGGCAGCCCCGACATCTGGCTCTGTCATCAGTGCAGCGACTGCGTGGCCCAGTGCCCGCGCGACGCCAAGCCGGGGAAGGTGCTGCAGGCGGTGGCCAAGATGACCATCTCCAACTATTCCATCGGCGGCATCACCAAGGCGCTGGGGAACATCGGCGGCACCATCCTGATGGCGATCATTCCCATCGCCGTGATCCTGATCGCCATCGCTGCCCAGGGCAACTTCTCCGACATCCCCAGGCCCCACGGCGAGATCGTCTACTCCGAGTTCATGGATATCTACCGGGCCATCGATCCCATCTTCACCATCGCCGCCGCCTTCGCGGTGATCATGTTCATCATCGGCGGCCGCAAGTACTGGAACGACATGATGGCGCGGCACCTGAAATCGGGCGGCAGGAAGCCGGCGAAGGGCTTTTTCGGCAACCTGGGTCCGACGCTGAGCGAGTTCCTGGCGCACAAGCGCTTCCGCGAGTGCGACGAGACCAAGGACCGCGCCAACGCCCACCTGCTGGTATTCTACGCCTTCGTGGGACTGGCGCTCACCACCGCCTGGGCGGTGCTCTACATCGACTTCATGGGTATCGAGTCGCCCTTCTCGTTCATGAATCCCATCAAGTGGCTGGGGAACATCAGCGCCGCCGCCGGCATCATCGGCATCATCCTGGTGATCGTCTACCGCTTCATGCACGCGGAGCGGGTAGGCATGGGCAGCTACTTCGACTGGCTGCTGATCATCACCATCCTGATCATTCTCGCCTCCGGCATCGGGGCGGAGATGCTGCGGGTGGCGGACGTAGCCGCGGCGGCCTATCCCACGTACGCCGTTCACCTGATGAGCATCCTCTTCCTGTTCATCTACGCACCCTTCTCCAAGATGGCGCACATGGTGTACCGCTTCGTGGCCCTGGTTTTCGCCCGGGCCACCGGCAGGGACACCGGCATCGGCATGTAGGAACGTCAACCGTGAGGGCGGCGGGCCAGGGCCCGCCGCCCTTTTCTTTGCTACAATGTTTTTCTACCCGCAAAATCGAGACAAACCAAGGAAAGCAGGCCCATGAACCCCGACAAGGACAAGGAAAAGCCCGAGAACGTGGAACGAGACCACTCGCTGGACCGGATGAAGCTGAAGGCGGCCGCCGACGCGGCCAAGAACCCGGTGGTGCCGGAGCAGCTGACGCTGGAATCGAGCCTGCGCTTTCGCTGTTACCCCGGTATCGACTGCTTCACCAGCTGCTGCAGCGACATCGACATCCTGCTCACTCCCTACGACGTGTTGCGGATGAAGAAGCGGCTGGGCATCTCCTCCGACGAGTTCCTGGAACGCTACACGCACTCGCGCATCGAGGAAAAGACCGGCTGGCCCCAGCTCTTCATCAAGATGGAGGAAAAGGAAGGGCGCCCCTGCCCCTTCGTGACCCCGGAGGGGTGCACCATCTACACCGACCGGCCGGCGATGTGCCGCTACTACCCGGTGGGCCAGGGGATTCACCGGCGGCGCACGGAAGAGGGCGTGGAGAACGAGGAGTTCTACATGCTGGTGAAGGAGGAGCACTGCCACGGCTTCCAGGAGGAGAAGGAATGGACCATCGCCGAGTGGCGTGACGACCAGGGAGCGGAGCACTACGACGAGATGGTCTCGCCCTGGAAGGACATCTTCATCCGGCGGTTGACGCGGGAAGAGGAGGAAGACGGGCGCAAGCAGACGGTATTTTTCCTGGCCAGCTACAACCTGGACCAGTTCCGCCGCTTCGTATTCTAGAGCAGCTTCCTGGACACCTTCGAGGTGGACGGGGAGACGCAGGCAGCGATCCGCGAGGACGACGAGGCGCTGATGAAGTTCGCCTTCAGGTACCTGCGCTACCTGTTCGGGGTGTAAGAGGCAATGAAGCTGAAGCCGGAAGTGGCGGAGATGGTGGCCAACAACAGCAGCAGCGCGGACGCGGAAAGCGCGCCGGAGGCCACGGGCGAAGGCGGAATCTCAGGGAACGGCGACGGCGGCAGCGCCGGCTGAGAGCAGCTCCCCCGGTCTACCCGCCCGCAGGGCCGGCACCGGCCCGCCGGTCCCTGACCGCCCCCCAGGCAGCCAGGACGGTGATGGTGGTGACCAGCGCCAGGGAGAGCATGCACATGGGGCAGACGGCGCCGAGCACGAAGATCTCGATGTAGGTGAGGTACAGGGAGTAGGCAAGCGCGGGCAGTGCCGCCAGGAGTACCAGGTAGCCGCCGCGGCGGCGGAAACGTGGCCAAGCGAGGGCCATGCCGGCGACGGCGGCGAAGAACAGGTATCCCGCCAGGCCGATGAAGGCCACGGGCACGCCCGCGACCTCGGAATACTCACTCTGGTTGACCACGTCGCAGTTGACGGTGACGTTGAAATCGCAAGCGGACTCCCCGGGCACGGCGTAATGCTGGTAGGCAGCATAAGCCGAATCCAGCATGCCGACCACGGCGATGACGATGACCGCCGCCAGGACCAGGCGCGAGAAACCGGTGAAGGCGGCCGTGCTTTGGCTGTCTGAACTGGACATCGGGAAACGATTATATCAGCATGCGGAAGCAGCTGGAATTGAGGGCGCAAAAACACTAAAATCCTAAGGTGTTCGCAGCCACCCGCGCAGCGGCGGCTGGCCCGCGCGGGAGGATGAGACAGCGCGGAGAGGTGGCCGAGTCGGCTTAAGGCGATCGCCTGCTAAGCGATTAAGGGGGTAAAAACCTCCTTCGAGGGTTCGAATCCCTCCCTCTCCGCCAACCGGGAAAAGCATTGCGCACGAACGCACTGACGCCTGCAGGCGACGTTGCCGGCGGAGTGCGACTTTCAGGGCGGGGCGCCGGGCGTCCCGGAAACCGCGAGGGAAGGGAACGTCATGGCACCCGTCAAGAAGGGCGACTCGGTAAAGGTCGAGTACACGGGCATGTTGACGGACGGCACCGTGTTCGACAGCTCCGTCGGCAGGGGGCCGCTGAGCTTCACCGTGGGAGCCAGCGAGGTGATATCCGGTTTCGAGGAGGCCGTCATCGGCATGGAGCCGGGAGAGAAGCAGACCGCGGAGATACCGGCGGACAAGGCTTACGGCCAGCGCAACGAGGAGCTGGTGATCGCGATCGGCTACGACCAGCTGCCGCCCGGCTTCAAGCCGGAGAAGGGCGACCAGCTGCAGTCACGCTCCGAGGACGGGCACCCGGTGAGGGCAACGGTGGCGGAGGTGCACGAGGACCACCTGGTGCTGGACGCCAACCACCCGCTGGCGGGCAAGGACCTGGTGTTCGAGATAAAGCTGCTGGAGATCGTGTCCGCCGGGTAGCAGGTTTTTTTACCACCGCGCGCCCGTAGCTCAGCTGGATAGAGCGTTTGACTACGAATCAAAAGGTCACAGGTTCGAATCCTGTCGGGCGCGCCAAAAAGCGGATGGTAGATGGTGGATGGTAGACTCTGGATAAAATCGGTCGGTGTTCGTAGGGAAGCGAGACTTGAGCAGTATAATCCATCATCCAATATCCACCGTCCACAATCCAAAAAGCGGATGTTGGATAAAAACGTTCGGCCCTTGGAGCGTCCGCTTTCAATGAAAGATTCAATCCACCATCCACCATCCATCATTCACCATCCGTTCTTCCTTCTCGCCCTGGACGAGGCGCGGCGCGCGGGGGAGCGGGGGGAAGTGCCGGTGGGCGCAGTGGTCGAGCGCGGGGGAGAGGTGCTGGCCGCCGCCGGCAACGAGCGCGAAGCGCGCCACGATCCCACCGCCCACGCGGAGATGCTGGCGATCCGCGACGCCGCCCGGCTCCTGGGAGGATGGCGGCTTCCCGGCTGCACCCTCTACGTGACCATCGAGCCCTGTCCCATGTGCGCCGGTGCCATCTACCAGGCACGGATCGAGCGCCTGGTCTACGGTGCCGCCGACGAAAAGGCCGGTGCCGCCGGCACCCTCTTCGACATCACCGGTGACCAGCGGCTGAACCACCAGGTAGAGGTAGTCGCGGGCGTGATGGCCGCGGAGTCGGCGGTGCTGTTGAAAGATTTCTTTTCACGCAAGCGGATGGTGGATGGTGGATAGTGGACCTTGGATGGAATCGCCCGGAGCTCGGGGTGGCAACGAGACTTGATCGTTTCAATACATCATCAAGCATCTGCTGGCCACCGTAGGAAGTCCAAAAGCGGATTCTGGACTCTGGATGCTAGACGCTGGATAAAATCGCCCGAAGCTCGGGGTGGCAACGAGACTTGATCGTTTCAATCCATCATCAAGCATCTGCTGGCCACCGTAGGAAGTCCAAAAGCGGATGGTGGATGCTGGACGCTGGACGCTGGAAAAAACGTTAGGCCCTTGTATCGTCAGCGTTCAATGAAGGATTTCATCCAGCATCCAGAATCCAGCATCCAGAATCCGTCCTTATTCTTCACTGGCGGGCCGGCGATGCGATAAACTATCGGGTGCCCGTGATTCTCCACCAATGACCCGCGGAGGGGTGGCAGAGTCAGGTTGAATGCGGCGGTCTCGAAAACCGTTGTGCCTCTACCCGGGGCACCGAGGGTTCGAATCCCTCCCCCTCCGCCAAGGTATCGAAACGGGGCACCCCCGGACGCCAGCCGGCGAGCTGGCAGCCTGGCGCCGGCGGCGGGTGATCTCCCGGCGCTCGAGATCATCAACCCCCTACCTGCGAGCACGGACCGGCAGTCTTCCCTGCATTCCTGCAACCGGCAGGCCCACGGCGCCCGTCGTCGAAAAGGTTGAATATCCGTCCCGGCGGGAATGCTTCAATGCAAGTGACGAGTACCGGGAAAGGAGATGGTGACAATGGAGAGTGCAATGCCCCCGGAAACCACCGGCGAGTCCTTCGGCAAGGGATTGCTGGCGCTGGGAGTGGTGCTGATCATCATCGGCATACTGGCCATCATAGTTCCCACCGCGGCGTCGATCTCCATCGCCCTCCTGCTGGGAATACTGCTGCTGGTGGCGGGCACGGCCCAGCTCTTTCACGCCTTCGCCGCCCGGGGATGGGGCGGTTTCTTCCTGCACCTGCTGGGAGCGATAGTGTACCTGCTGTTCGGCCTGGCGCTGCTCTTGAACCCGGACCAGGGAGTGAGGGCGCTGACGCTGCTGCTGGCGATGTTCTTCATGGTGACCGGTTTCATCAAGATCCTGATGGCCGCGGCCGTCTACAAGACCGAGAACTGGGGCTGGCTGCTGGCCAACGGCATCGTGGCCTTCATCCTGGGCGCCCTGATCTGGGCCCAGTGGCCCGACAACACGGACTGGGTGATTGGCCTGCTGGTGGGCATCGACCTGGTGTTCAGCGGTTTCTCCCTGCTGATGCTTAGGTCAAAAAAAGCGGACTCTGGACTCTGGATGATGGACGCTGGATAAAATCGCTCGGAGTTCGGGGTGGCAACGAGACTTGAGCGTTTAAATCCATCATCAAGCATCTTCTGACCACCATAGAAAGTCCAAAGGCGGATGGTGGATGGTGGATGGTGGACTTTGGATAAAATCGCTCGGAGTTCGGGGTGGCAACGAGACTTGAGCGAATCAATCCAGCATCCACCGTCTACCATCCAAAAACAGGTCAAAGACCACGATCGAGACCGGCGCCGGGATTTGGCTGTCCTGCGACCGCAAGCCGCAGGAGGGCGCTCCCCGGGCCGCCCTCCTGCCGGCGCTAAACGCCTGCCGCGCCGCCGCGCCGGACGACGGGGGCGGTGAAAGCCGGCAGGCGCTCGCAGCCCCTTACCAGAGGCAGGCAGGTGCCTCTTTCGTTTATAATTACTTGTTGGTATCGACCATGGGCCATGCTGGGCAATCCAGCAGCCTGCTGCCCGGCCGTGGCAGCAAAAGGGGCACGCCGCTGGCGTGCCGCCGAATCCGGAGAGGTGTCCGAGCTGGCCGAAGGAGCACGACTGGAAATCGTGTAGGCGGCGAAAAGCTGTCTCGAGGGTTCGAATCCCTCCCTCTCCGCCAGGTGTCGGCCGGTGAGTAAAGGTGGCCAGTCACCTGTCGCCCGCGGCCGGAACGGTCGAGCCTGGTAACGCGCGCCCGTAGCTCAGCTGGATAGAGCGTCGGCCTCCGGAGCCGAAGGCCACAGGTTCGAATCCTGTCGGGCGCGCCAAGGGCGGCGGTAGAGCCGCCGGGGAACGCGAGCGAGGTTGCCGATGAAACGCCCCATCTGGGCGCCGTGGCGGATCGAATACATACTGGGGGAGAAGGACGAGGAGTGCATCTTCTGCCGGGCCCTGAGAGAAGACCGTGATCGCGAGAACCTCCTGGTGCACCGGGGCGAGAAGGCTTTCGTGATCATGAACCTCTACCCCTACAACCCCGGCCACCTGATGGTGGCTCCCAACGACCATCTCTCGGAGCTCGAGGAACTGGACGCCGACGCGGCGGCAGAGGTGATGGAGCTCACCCGGCGCTGCATCCAGGTGCTGAAGCAAAAGATGTCGCCACACGGATTCAACGCCGGCCTGAACCTGGGGGTGATCGCCGGCGCCAGCATCGAGGAACACCTGCACATGCACGTGGTTCCCCGCTGGCAGGGAGACAACAATTTCATGCCGGTGCTGGACGACATCAACGTCCTGCCACAGGCACTTTCGGAGACCTACGAGCTGCTGGCAGCGGGGTTTCGTGAACCGGCCGGCGGCCAGAGCGGGAACGGGGAGGAGGCAGGTTAGCGGTGCAAGCAGAAGTACGCATCCCGGTGATGCTGCGCAAGCTCACCGGCGGGGCAGCCACGGTCACCGTGGACGGAGAAACCATCGGGGAGATAATCGACGCCCTGGATGAACGCTTCGCCGGTTTCCGGGGGGAACTGGTGGGCGACGACGGCAGCATCCACCGTTTCGTGAACATCTACCTGAACGACGAGGACGTGCGTTTCATCGACGGGCTGGGGACCAGGCTGAGCGAAGGCGACGTCGTCTCCATACTGCCGGCGGTGGCGGGCGGCCGATCCTGAGCCGGGCAATGTTCAACGGCCTCATCGAAAGCGTCGGCGGCACGCCCATGGTGGAGCTGAAGCACCTGAGCCGCAACCCGGCGGTGCGCATCTTCGCCAAGCTGGAGGGCAACAATCCCACCGGCAGCGTCAAGGACCGCATCGTCAAGTACATGCTGGAGAAGGCGCTGGCGGCCGGCGAGGTAAAGCCGGGTGACACGGTGCTGGAGGCGACCAGCGGCAACACCGGCATCGCCCTGGCGATGATGGGGCGGCTGCTGGGGCTGAAGGTGAAGGTGGTGATGCCGGAGAACGTCAGCAGCGAGCGGGTGCAGCTGCTGGAGCTCTACGGGGCGGAGATCGTGTTCTCCGACGGCAAGAAGGGCACCAACGGCGCCGTGGAGGTGGCACGCAAGCTGGGGGAAGAGGGTGATTACTACATGCCCGACCAGTACAGCAACGAGGCCAACCCCCTGGCTCACTACGAGACCACGGCCTCGGAGATCCTGGAAGAGCTGCCCCGGGTGGACGCCTTCGTGGCCGGCCTGGGCACGGGCGGCACGCTGATGGGCGTGGGACGGCGGCTCAAGGAGGAAAACAGCGGCACCCGGGTGGTGGCCATCGAGCCGCACCCGGAAGAGGTGGTAGACGGCCTGAGAAACCTTTCGGACGGCTTCATTCCCCCGATCATCGACCTGGACCTGCTGGACGGCAAGACGGTGGTGAGAAGCCGGGACGCGGTCATCTCCACGCGGGAGCTGTGCGAGAGGGAGGGCCTGTTCGTGGGGGTCTCCTCGGGGGCAGTGGCCCGCTCGGCGGCGCGCCTGTCGGAAAAGATGCAGTCGGGGAACATCGTCGCCCTCTTTGCCGACAGCGGCTGGAAGTACCTGAGCAGCGGCATCTGGAGCCGCGACATCGACGACCTGGAAGACAGCCTGGACGGCATGATCTGGTGGTAGCGCGGCCGCGCCACCGGGGCGGACGCTAGCGGCGGCCGAGGAAGATCAGCGCCGCGCCGCCGGCGAGAAAAAGGCCGCCGGCAATGGCGATGCGAAGGAGCTCGCTGCCGGTGCCCGCGGGATCCATCAGGAGATGGCGATCAGGTCTTTGAGCTTTTTTTCCAGCTCTTCCTTGGTGAGGAACCTCTCGGTCATGTCCACCTGGTTTCCGTGGCGATCGATGTAGATCATCGCCGGTACCTTGCCCTCGGGGAAGTGCTGGCGCTGGTACTCGCAGCCGCCCTCGGGCGTGGTCACCTCGAAACGGATGAACTGGACCTGGCTTCCATATTGTTCCTCGAGCTCATTCACGATGGGCTTCTGCTTCTGGCAGACCGGTCAGGTATCGCGGAAGAAGTAGACGTACTCGGGACGGCCGGTGGGCGGGGGGATGAGGCTGGGAGCCTCCAGGTCGCAATCATAGCTGGTGGACGACTCGTCCTTGCCACAGCCGGCCAGGAATGCCGCCAGCACCAGCAGCAGCGCCGATGCCAGGGCCAGGAATGTAATCTGCTTGCGGTTCATTCTGGCCACATATTCTATCATTAAACCGCATGGTAATATCAAGAAACCCGCCCGGCGGCGATCGCGGCGTTCGGGCCAGGCTGGCCGAGGCAGGCGGGAAACGCCATGAATGAAAAGAAAAAAGATGAAAACGCCTGCATCCAGGCGGTTTCCCTGGAAGCGGCGGACTGGCGCGACGGCAAGGTGGAACCGGCGGCGGTACAGGTGCCGCACGAGGCGGCGATACGCGTGGAGGACGGCGGCGAGCTGCTGGCCACCCTGCACTGTTCTCCCGGGAACCTCGACGACCTGGTGCGGGGTTTCCTGCTGGGAGAGGGCTTTGCCGGCGCCGCCGACGATATCCACTCCCTCGATATCGACGGGAAGGCAGGCGTGGTTTCGGTGGAGCTGGCCGGCGGCGCCAAGGGAAGCGGCAAGGGGCAGGGAGTGGTGATCTAGAGCGGCTGCGGCCAGGGCGGCGGCGGCGAGGCGCCGGCGGCCCTCGAAAACGCGGGGGTGCGGATCGGCGCGAAGGCACTGAGAAAGGCGCTGTCGGAGCTCTTGCGCCGCGGGCAGGCCTACCGGCTCACCCGCGGCATGCACAGCGCCGCCCTTTGCACCGCCGGCGGCCGCCTGCTCTGCCTGCGCGAGGACGTGGGCCGCCACAATGCCCTGGACAAGGTACTGGGCTGGGCGGCGGCGCAGTGCGTGGAGCCGCGAAAGAGCTTCGTGGCCATGAGCGGCCGCATGTCCGTGGACGCCGTTTACAAGCTGGCGCGGTTCCGCATCCCGGTGGCCGTCTCCAAGGGGGTTCCCACCTCGCTGGCGGTGGCCGAGGCGGAACGGCTGCAGGTGGCGCTCGCCGGCGCCCTGGGAGCAGGCGGTCTGAGACTTTTCACCCACCGGGAGCTGATCGTGACATGAGGCTGCTCCTAGCAGACGTCGGCTGTGGCACCACGGACGTGCTGGTATACGAAGAAGGGCGCGAGCTGGAGAACTGCCCGCAGCTGGTGATCCCCTCGCGCACCCGGGAGGTGGCGGCAAAGATCAGGAGCGCCACCGCCGCCGGCAGGCCCGTGTACCTGCACGGCTGGACCATGGGCGGCGGTCCCTGCGGGCGCGCCCTCAAGGAGCACCTGGAAGCCGGCCTTCAGGCGCACGCCACCGAGGCCGCCGCCCTCACCTTCAACGACGACATCGAGAAAGTGACTTCCTGGGGGGTGAGAATCCATGACGCGCGGGAACGGCCGCCCGCGGATGCCGTCTCCATCCTCACCGCGGACCTGGTGCCGGAGCGGCTGCTGGAGGCGCTAGAGCTGCTGGGAGTGGATACGCGCTTCGACGGCATTGCCGTCGCCGTCCAGGACCACGGCTTCGCGCCGGGAAAGAGCAACCGCCGCCACCGTTTCCAGCTCTGGCGCCAGGCGCTCTCCCGGCGGCCGGTGATCGCCTCGCTGGCCTACGCGGCCGAATCGGTGCCGGCAGCGTACACGCGCATGCGGGCAGTGGCCGCGACCCTGGAGGCGCACGGCGCTTTCGGCAAGGTGGTACTGATGGACACCGGGCCGGCGGCGCTGGCGGGGGCGACCGCCGCGGACGACGCGCGCGGGCAGCAGCTGGTGGTGAACATCGGCAACGGCCACACGCTGGCGGCGGTGCTGGCGGGGGGCACCATCCTGGGGTTGATGGAACACCATACCGGCCGCCTCGACGGGCGCAAGCTGGGGGTGCTGCTGACGTCGTTCGCCGCCGGCGAGCTGGGCGACGAGGAAGTATTCCAGGACGGGGGGCACGGCTGCATCCCGCCGCGCCCCGGGGAGGCCGAAGCAGGCGATGCCTGGCTGGTAACCGGCCCCCGGCGCCGGCTGGCGGCGGAGAGCGGGCTTTCGTTCGAGTACGCGGCGCCCCACGGCAACATGATGCTCACCGGCTGCTACGGGCTGCTGGAGGCCTGGCGGCTTCTCAGTTGAGGTCGCGGCGTCCGAAGATGAATATCGCCAGCGCCACCAGGGCGCCGATGTAGAGAAGCTCGTAGGGAATGGACCAGGCGCCACTGACGGGATCGCCCACGATGAGGCTGCCTACCACGCCGCTCACTTCCCCTACGGGCAACAGTAGCCGCAGGAAGAGGGCCGCCGCGGTGACGAAGAGGTTGCTGGAGGCCTCGCTGACGGTATTGATCACCCGCAGGTTGGAAGAGAGTATGAAGATGATGAAGACGAAGATGCCGTTGGCGATCACCGGGGTGAAGGTGGAGAACATCATGGTCAGCGTCAGCATGGTGGTGACGTTGAGGCAGATCAGCAGCACCGCCGGGATGAAGCTCCAGACGATGGTGCCGGAGCCCAGGGCCACCGAGAGCCAGAGCGCCGTCCCCATGGCCAGCACATAGCCGGTCATCAGCAGCACGTGCCCCAGCCAGGTGCCGAGAACCAGCTGGCTGCGGCGGATGGGCTTGGTGACCACCACGGCGAAGGTCCCCCGCTCGATGCCGGAATAAATGGAGCCGAGGGCGGTGAGGATGGCCATGATCATGCCGATGAAGTTGAGTCCGCCCATGGCGAACTCGAGGAAGGCGCGGCCGGCCTCGGCCTGCCTGCCCAGCTCGCCGGCGGCAGGATTGCCGGAGCTGGGCGAGCTGATCATGGGCACCAGCGCCAGGTAGAGCAGGCTCACCACCAGCCCGGTGACCATGGTCCGCGAACGCAGCGTCTCCCGCAGGGTGAACCTGGTGATCACCCAGGTTTTCACTGCTCGTCCTCCTCGATGGCCTGGATGAAAGCCTCTTCCAGGCTGCGCTGGCGGGGCGTGAAGCTGCGCAGGGAGGCGCCGCCGGAGACGATGATCTCCGCCAGCCGGTTGACCTGGGACTCGTCCTCGAGCCATACCAGCAGCCGGCCCTCCCGTTGCTCCACGCGCAGGGCCATGGCCTCGATGCTGCTCATGATCTCCGGCCCCATGTCGACGGCGTCGACCTCGACGCAGGGGCGGGGGCTGGTGAGCTCCGGCAGCGAGGCCACCCGTACCAGGCGGCCGTGGTTGATGATGCCCACGCGGTCGCAGGTCATCTCCACCTCGGAGAGCAGGTGAGAGTTGAGGAAGATGGTGGTGCCGCGATCACGCAGGGAAAGGATGATGTCCCGCATCTGGCGCCTGCCCATGGGATCCAGCGCCGAGGTGGGCTCGTCCAGGAACAGCAGCCGCGGCCTGTTGATCAGGGCCTGGGCGATGCCGATGCGCTGCAGCATGCCGCGCGAGAAGGTGCGCAGGCGGGAATCGGCGTTGGCCTGGAGATCCATCAGCTCCAGCACTTCCCCGATGCGCTGTTCACGCTCGCCGGGATCGACGCCGTAGAGGCCGGCGTGGAATTCCAGGAACTCCCGCGCCCTGAGGAAGCCGTGGAAGTCGAAGGTCTCCGGCAGGTAGCCTATCGAGGCGCGCGCCTCCAGGTCACCCAGCGGCTTTCCCAGCAGGCAGGCCTTGCCGCCGTCGGGGAAAACCAGGCCCACCAGCATCTGTACCGTGGTGGTCTTGCCGGCGCCGTTGGGCCCCAGGAAGCCGAAGATCTCGCCGGCTTTCACCTCCAGGTCGAGCGCGTCCACGGCCATGGTCGCCTCGTCGCCGTGCCCGTAGCTCTTGCTGAGGCCTTCGATCTCGATTGCGGCTGGCATAGCCCCCTTGTGCCTGGTGAAGCCGCTGCGCACTGGCAGTGGCGGTTGGTGGAGCCGAAAAGAAGCATCTCAACGGACGGGCGCCGCCCGCGATTCTGCCGGCTCCACGGGCCAGGCGCGGCGCCGCCGGCTGGCCGGATCCATCGGGTTCGACTAGTATAATCTCAATCCCGGAAACGGGCAATATGCTGCCAAGAGACGGCCGGAGGCGCGACCCGCAGGCGACGGGTGCCGCCGCGCCCGCGGACGGTGAAAGGAAGGCCGCCAGATGAGGAAGATCGAGTTCTGTGCCCCGGCGATGAAACGTTACTCGGTAGAGGGGTTCAAGCAGTCGGGTAGCTGCAGCTTCGCGGCGGTATCCATCACCGGCGGCGAGTGCGAGCTCATGTGCGACCACTGCCGCGCGGTGATCCTGGGGTCGATGCCGGCGGCGTCCACGCCCGCCGAGCTGGTGGAGCTGGCCTCGGGTTTCCGGAGGAAGGGTGCCCGCGGCCTGCTGGTAAGCGGCGGCTGCGATGCCGCGGGGGTGGTTCCCCTGGAGGGTTTCACCGGGGCGATGGCCGAGATCGGGGCCATGGGACTGGACGTGCTGGTGCACACCGCGGTCACCAGCGACCGGCTGGCCAAGGCACTGGCGGACGCCGGCGTAAAGGCGGCGATGATGGACGTGGTGGGCGACAGCGAAACCCTGGGCCGTGTCTGTCACCTCGACTACCGGGCGCCCGACTTCTGCCGGCGCTCGCTGGAGGCGCTGGCCGCGGCAGGGGTGCCGCTGGTGCCGCACCTGGTGATCGGCCTCGATTACGGCCAGCTGCACGGTGAATACGCCGCCCTGGAGATGCTGCGGGAGCTGCCGCTGCGGGCGTTGGTGCTGGTGGTGCTGAGGCCGCTTCCCGGCACGCCCATGGAGGCGGTGGCGCCGCCGTCGACCACGGACATCGAGGTGGTTTTCCGGCGGGCCCGCGAGAGGTTCCCGGATATCCCGGTGAACCTGGGCTGCGAAAGGCCCGCCGGCGAGCATCGCCGCCTCACCGAGATGCTGGCGCTGGAGGCAGGGCTCGACGGCATCGCCTACCCGTCCGAGGAGACCATCGCCGCGGCGCGGTCCCTGGGCTGCCGGAGCATTTTCAGCGAAGCCTGCTGCGCGCTGGTGGGCACCGGCCGGGGGAATGAAGCTTGAAGGCCGCCCGGCAAAGACGTGGCGCCGTCTCCCGCCGGCCGGCGCCCGCGGGGGCTCCCCGCTGGCGGCTGGTGGACAGCGGTGCCCGCGACGCCGCCGGGAACATCGCCCTGGACGCGGCCATGCTCAGGATGCGTGCCGCCGGCATCGTTCCCAGCACCCTGCGCCTGCTCTCCTTCAGCCGCCCGGCGGTGCTGGTGGGGCGTTTCCAGTCACCGTCGCGCGAGGCCCGGATGGAATATTGCCGGAGGCAGGGGATCGAGATAAACCGCCGCCTCACCGGCGGCGGCGCCATTTACCTGGGGCCGTCGCAGCTGGGCTGGGAGCTGGTGGCGACCCGGCGAGAGCTGGGCGTGGACACGTTCGACGAACTGGCAGCCGCCGCCTGCGCCGCGGCGGTGCGGGCGCTAAAGCTGCTGGGAGTAGAGGCCCGCTTTCGGCCCCGCAACGACATCGAGGTGGAGGGGCGCAAGCTCTGCGGCACCGGCGGCACCTGGGAGGGGGACGCGTTCCTGTTCCAGGGAACGCTGCTGGTGGATCACGACGTGGAGGCCATGGTGCGCGCGCTGCGGGTGCCGGTGGAGAAGCTGGGGCGCCGCCGCCTCGAGGCCATGCGTGACCGCGTCACCTGCCTGCGAGAGCTGCTGGGACGGGTGCCCTCGCGGCGGCAGCTGGCCGAGGCCTTCGCCAGGGGTTTTGCCGAGGAGCTGGGCATCGCGCTGGAGAAGACGCCGGTCTCGGGAGCGGAGGAGGCGCTGGCGGAACGGCTGCAGCCTTTCCATGCCGGGGCAGAGTGGCGCCGCGACATCGACCTGGCAGGAGGCGGCATCCTGCTGGGGGCTACCAGGCACGGGGAAGGCGGCAGCATCCGGGCGGCCGTCTCCGTCGACGCGGAGCGGCGGGTGCTGGAGGCCGCGGTGTTTTCCGGCGATTTCTTCTCCCGGCGGCCACGGACGGTGCTGGAGCTGGAATCACGGCTGAAGAACGTGCGGCTGGAGCAGGCGGTGCCGCTGGTCCTGGATTTTCTTGCCGGCAGGGAGGACGAGTTCCCCGGGCTGGAAGCGGAAGACTTCGCTGCCGCGCTGGCGGCGGCGCTGGCGAAGGCGGCTTACGTCGAGGCCGGCCTCGACCAGGAGAGCGCCGACGGCATCGAGATCGTGGGCGGGCAGGGGCTCGGGGACGTGGCGGCGCGGGCGCGCACGCTGCTGCTGCCCTACTGTGCCAAGCCGCTCGACTGCGGTTACCGGGATCGCGGCGGCTGCGACTGCTGCGGCGAGTGCAGCGTGGGCACGGCCTGGGAGATGGCCCGCGATCACGGCCTGAGGCCGCTGAGCATACAGAATTATCGTCACCTGTAATCGGTGCTCGCACGGCTGGCCCACCAGGGTGAAAGCGCCTTCATCGGCTGCTGCTGCCGGGCTTTCGCCGAACGTCACCACCGGCTGTTTCAACAGTCGTCCCTGGACTGCATCCTGATCGATATCGAGGACCAGACCTGCTACGAGCTGGACCAGGCGACGGCGGCTTACCAGGGCCGCTTCCAGCGGCAGACGACGCTGCGGCTGGAGGCGCTCGAGTGGCTGCTGGAACAGCGCCAGCGGGCGCTGCCGGGGGCCGGGGGAAAGGCGGCGTCGTGAGCGGCACGGCTGGTTCCGCGACGATCGACTGCGACGTGCTGGTAGTGGGCGCGGGCCCGGCGGGATCGGTGGCCGCCCGCGAGGCAGCGGTGGCCGGCGCCCGGGTGGTGCTGGTGGACCGCCGGCCGCGCGTGGGCAAGCCCGCGCGCTGCGCCGGCTTCCTGCCGGCGGCGGCAGCGCGGAAGCTGGAGTTCGTGCAGCTGCCGGTGCTGCAGCAGATAGAAACCATGGAAGTCAGGACACCGGGCGGCAGCCGTCTCCGGCTCAATTCTCCCGGGTTCATCGTCGAGCGCGAGCTCCTGGACCGGCGCCTGGCGGCAGCCGCCGCCGATGCCGGCGCGCTGCTGATCACCGGCTGCCGGGCGCGGCCAGACGGCGCCGGCGCCGATTGCCGCCGGGCAGGGGGAGAAGGCCTGCGCATCGACGCCCCGGTCATCGTGGGCGCCGACGGGCCGCTCTCGCCAACGGCCCTGGCGGCTGGTTTTAAAAGGCAGAAGTGCGTGCGCGCCGCCCAGGTCACCCTGGACCCGGGAGGGGGCGGCCGGGCGCTGGAGATCTTCCATGAACCGGTTTTTTCCGGCGGTTACGGCTGGTTCTTCCCTGCCGGAGACAGCTGCCGGGTGGGGGTCGCCGTGGACGGCGCTTCTGGAATAACCGCGCCCGAGGCCATAAAATATCTCCTTGGCAGGGTCAGCGGGCGCTTACCCCGGGGCCGAAGGTTGCTTGCAACCACCGGCGGCCTGGTGCCCGTCTCCGGCAAGGTGTCGCCGGGCAGGGGAAACATCATCCTGGCGGGAGATGCCGCCGGCCTCTGCCATCCGCTCACGGGAGCCGGCATCGCCGCGGCGCTGGAGAGCGGCGCCATGGCGGGAGCGGCAGCCGCCGGGGCAGCGGCGGGCGACACGGGCGCGCTCGAACGCTACCGCCGCGAGCTGGCGGAAATCTACGGCAGCGCCCTGGAGCGGGCCCGGGAGAGGCGCAAGGAGATCGAGAGCTCGCGGCGCCTGGACGCGCTAACCTTCTCGCTGGCGGTCCGGCGTGGCTGGGCTCTTGCCGGCAAGGGAGCTGAACGGGAGCGGCACGACCTGAACGCTTTAAACCTGGAAAATGTGTAGACAGGACGAACAAAGCCCGGACGCGGTACGCCTGAGCCTGGCGGCAGCGATGATGCTGGGGCTCAGGAGCGGACGTTTCTACCGGGACGCCGAGCTGCACTGCCTGAACCTGCTGCTCACCTACCCGGACGGCTGCCGGGCGGCCTGCGCCTACTGCGGCCTGGCCGCCGACAGCAGGGGCGATACCTTCATCCGCGTGGACTGGCCCTCTTACGATACCGGGGAAGTGATTGCCCGCGCCCGCGACTGCCGCGCCTTCGAGCGCGCCTGCGTCTCGATGATCACCCACCCGCGGGCGATGGCGGACAGCCTGGAGCTGGTGAAGGAGCTGCGCTCGCGGCTGGAGCTGCCCGTATCGGTGCTGGTGAATCCCTCGGTGATGAACGAGGGCGACGTGGATGCCCTGGCGGGGGCCGGGGCGGACATGGTGACGGTGGCCATCGACGCCGCCACCGAGGAACTCTTCGACGATCTCCGGGGCAGGGGAGTGGGCGGCCCCCACCGCTGGCAGCGCTTCTGGCAGGTGCTGGAGGAGGCGGCGCTGGTGATGGGACCGGGCCGCTTCGGCTGTCACCTGATCGCCGGCCTGGGCGAGAGCGAGCGGGAGCTGGTGAACGTCATCGACCGCGTGCACCGCCTGGGGGGACGCACGCACCTGTTCTCGTTTCGACCCGAAAAGGGATCACGCCTGGAGGGCGCGGAACCCTGCCCCGCCGGCACCTTCAGGCGCGCGCAGCTGGCCCGTTACCTGATCGACCACGACCTCGCCGCCGGGGAGGCAATGGAGTACGATGAGCACGACCGGCTGGTG
>JAJRWQ010000013.1 GCA_024276735.1 Actinomycetes bacterium | reverse complement strand
TCTTCTGGCTCTTCCTGATGAACCAGATGCAGGGCGGCGGCAACAAGGTGATGTCCTTCGGCAAGAGCCGGGCCAAGCAAATGAGCGTCGACCAGCCCAAGGTCTCGTTCAAGGACGTGGCCGGCGTCGACGAGGCCGTGGAGGAGCTGCAGTAGATCCGCGAATTCCTGGAGAACCCGCGCAAGTTCCAGAGCCTGGGGGCCAAGATCCCCAAGGGCGTGCTGCTCTACGGGCCGCCGGGCACCGGCAAGACCCTGCTCGCCCGGGCGGTGGCGGGGGAAGCGGGCGTGCCCTTCTTCTCCATCAGCGGCTCGGACTTCGTGGAGATGTTCGTGGGCGTGGGCGCCTCGCGCGTGCGTGACCTCTTCGAGCAGGCGAAGCAGAACGCCCCCTGCATCATCTTCGTGGACGAGATCGACGCCGTGGGCCGCCACCGCGGCGCCGGCCTGGGCGGCGGCCACGACGAGCGCGAGCAGACACTCAACCAGCTGCTGGTGGAGATGGACGGCTTCGAGATGAAGGACAACATCATCATGATCGCCGCCACCAACCGGCCCGACATCCTGGACCCGGCGCTGCTGAGGCCCGGGCGCTTCGACCGCCAGATCATCGTCGAGCGCCCCGACCGCAACGGCCGCCGGGAGATCCTGGCCGTGCACACGCGGGGCAAGCCGCTGGCCGACGATATCAGCCTGGACGTGCTGGCGGGCGAGACCCCCGGTTTCACCGGCGCCGACCTGGCCAACCTGGTGAACGAGGCGGCACTGCTGGCGGCGCGCCACGGCAAGAAGGAAATCGGCATGCACGAGCTGGAAGAGGGCATCATGCGCGTGGTGGCCGGGCCGGAGAAGAAGAGCCGCATCCTCACCGAGAAAGAGAAGCTGATCACCGCCTACCACGAGGTGGGGCATGCCATGGTGGGGCACATGCTGCCGCACGCGGACCCCATTCACAAGGTCTCGGTGATCAGCCGCGGCCAGGCGCTCGGCTACACTATCTCGCTGCCCACCGAGGACCGTTTCCTGGTCACCAAGGCGGAGCTGAAGGACCGCCTGGCCAGCATCCTCGGGGGCAGGGCGGCCGAGGAGATCAAGTTCAACGAGGTGACCTCGGGGGCCTCCAACGACCTGCAGAAGGCCACCGAGATCGCCAAGCAGATGATCATGCGCTACGGCATGAGCGACAAGCTGGGCCCGCGCACCTTCGGGCACAACCATGCCCAGCCCTTCCTGGGCCGCGAGTTCACCCAGGAGCCCGACTACAGCGACGAGATCGCCGAGGAGATCGACAACGAGATCAAGCGGATCATCGAGGAGGCGCTGGACCGGGCGCGGGGGATCCTCACCGAGCACCGCGAGGAGCTGGAGACCGTCACCCGCATCCTCGTCGAGCGGGAGACGCTGGAGAAGAACGAGTTTGAGAAGCTGCTCGAGGGCGTGCCGCCGGAGGAGGTATTCCGGGAAGAGGAAAGCGGCGGCCCGGCCCAGGACGGCGAGGCGGATGCTGCCGGCAGGGAGGCCAGGAAGGAAAAGGGGCGCGGCGCCGACGGCACGGTTCCCGGCGAGCCGCCGCTGGAGGCACCGTCCTACAACCGGTTGCTGCCGCCGGCGGAACGGCCGGGCGGCCCCGGGAGCTGAGCCCGCCGATGGACCTGGAAAAGGTCAAGCAGGGCACCCGGCTGATCCTGGAGGGCATCGGCGAGGACGCCGACCGCGAGGGGCTGGTGGGCACGCCGGCCCGGGTGGCCTCCATGTACGAGGACGTCTTTTCCGGCCTGGGGGTCGACCCCGCCTCGGTGCTGGTACCCATGCCCTCGGACCGGCACCAGGAGATGGTGCTGCTGAAGGACATCTCCTTCTTCTCCATGTGCGAGCACCACCTGCTTCCCTTCTACGGGCTGGCGCACGTGGCATACATTCCCAGCGAGGGCGGCAAGATCACCGGCCTCTCCAAGCTGAGCCGGCTGGTCCAGGTAGTGGCGCGCCGGCCGCAGCTGCAGGAGCGGATGACCTCCACCATCGCCGATTCCATGGTGGGAGCGCTGGACCCGCTGGGGGTGCTGGTGCTGGTCTCCGCCGAGCATCTCTGCATGTCCATGCGGGGCATCCGCAGCCCCGGCACCCGCACCGTCACCTCGGCGGTGAGGGGCATCTTCCGCAGCAACGCCGCCACCCGCGCCGAGGTCCTCTCCCTGATCCGGGGAAGATCGTAGAACAGACTCTGGACGCTAGATTCTAGATACTGGATGAAAACCATCGAGTGCCGCTTCCGTAACGGGAGCCGAGCGATTTGGTCCAGCGTCCATCCTTTTCCATCGCCCGTCGTTATATAGCGGGTGTCGTTTCTTTAAAGGGGGACAAGAGCGGATACTGGACTCTGGACTCTGGATTCTGGATAAAGGCAGATTCTGGATGCTGGATCCTGGATTCTGGATGAAAACCATCGAGTGCCGCTGCCGTCATCGAGTACCGCTGCCGTAACGGGAGCCGAGCGATTTGGTCCAGCGTCCAGCGTCCAGCATCCAGCATCCGCCCATACCCCGTTTCAAAACCCGGGAAGCGTCCCATAGAATACCCGTATGTTTCCCTACGTCATAAGCGTCCACTCCCGCTCCCAGGCGGCGGCGCTGATGCGCGCCATCGGTGTCGCCGGGGAAGGCGTCGAGCTGATGGCGCCCGCGGTCGCGGGACGGATGCTGCGCCTGCCGGACCTGCCGGCCCGCGAGGCGAACATCGTCAAGCAGGAGGCGCTGGCCGCCGGCGGGGACGCGGCGTTGCCCGCCGCCCTCTACGGCATGGAAGGCGAGGGCCCGGCGCTGGTGACCGGCTCGCCGGCGCAGATGGCGGCGCTGGCAGAGAGGCTGGGTGCCCACGGCGGCGGGCTGGCGGCGCTGGGGGAAGACATCGCCGCGGCGCTGGCTGCCTACGAGGCGGGGCTGGAGGGGCACGTACCCCTTCCCGGCCTGCCGGGCGACCGCCCGTGGGTGGTGATGGGGATCCTCAACGTCACCCCCGACTCTTTCTACGACGGCGGCCGCTACCACGGCGTCGAGGCGGCGGTGGCGCGGGCCCGCCGCATGCAGGAGGAGGGAGCGGGTATAATCGACGTGGGCGGCGAGTCCACCCGTCCGGGCGCCCGCGGCACGGACGCCGACGAGGAGCTGGCGCGGGTGATGCCGGTGATCGAGGCGCTGGTGGACGAGCTGGAAGTGCCCATCTCCATCGATACCAGCAAGGCGCGCGTGGCCGAGGCGGCGCTGTCGGCGGGGGCGAAGATGGTCAACGATGTAACCGGCATGACCGGGGATGCGGAGATGGCCGGGGTGGTATCCCGGCACGGCTGCCCTGTTTGCATCATGCACATGCAGGGGAGGCCGAGGGACATGCAGCAGCAGCCCCGTTACCGGGACGTGGTCGCCGAGCTGGTGCAGTTCTTCCACCAGCGGATCGAGGCAGCGGTAGCGGCCGGTATTCCCCGTGAGAACATTCTCATCGACCCCGGCATTGGCTTCGGCAAGGAGCTGGAGCACAACCTGGAGCTGTTCGCCCACCTGGACAGTTTCCTGTCGCTGGGCCGCCCGCTGCTGATCGGCGCCTCGCGCAAGAGCTTCATCGGCGCCCTCACCGGCGCCGGGGTGGAGGAGCGCCTGCCGGGTACCCTGGCGGCGGATACCGCCGCCCTGCTCAAGGGAGCCAGGGTCTTCCGCGTGCACGACGTCGCCGCCCACGTGCAGGCGCTCACCGTGGCGGCAGCCGTGGGGGGGCGGCCGTGAGCACGCAGGACGAAACGGTGGAGATCGCCCTCGAGGGCCTGGAGGTACGCGCCCGCCACGGCCTGTACCCCGAGGAGCGGCGCCAGGACCGCGTGTTTCGTTTCGATATCGGGCTGACGCTCAGGCACTGTCCCGCCTGTGCCAGCGACGACATCGCCGGCACCGTCGATTACGCGGCGGTGGCGGACTGCGTCGCCGGGATAGCCGAGGGCAATACCTTCCACCTGCTGGAGAAGCTGGCGGCCGCGGCGGCGGAGGAGATCGTCTCCCGCTTTCCCCTGGTGGCGCGGGCACGGGTGCGGGTAGTGAAAGCCCGGCCCCCGGGGATGCGCGAGCTGGCGGCCGCCGTGGTGACGGTGACGCGGGAGCGGCCGCGGGAGAGGGGGCTTTGAACACCACGGTAACGATCTACCTTTCCCTGGGCTGCAACCGTGGCGACTGCCGGCGCAACCTGGCCCGGGCGGCGGAGCGGCTGGCGGGTGATCCCCGCATCCAGGCGGTGAAGGCTTCATCGCTGTACCTCACCGAGCCGGTGGGGGGCGTGGAACAGCCCGACTTCCTGAACCTGGTACTGGAGGCGGAGACGACGGCCTCGCCGCGGGAGCTGCTGGAGCTCTGCCGCGAAGTGGAGGTCTCGCTGGGTGGACGCGAAAACCGGGTGCCGATGGGGCCACGCGCCATGGACATTGATATACTTCTCTACGGGGAGGAACGCCTGCAGGCGAGCGATCTGGTGATTCCCCGCCCGCGCATGCGGGAGCGGGCCTTCGTGCTGGTGCCGCTGGCGGAGATCGCGCCCGGGGCGTGGATTCCCGGAGATGGTACCGTTCGGGAGGCCCTGGAGGCCTGCAGCGACGAATCCAGGGTCGAAAAACTGGGCAGCCTGGAGGTCTCGAGGCGACGATGAAGGAAATCGATTACAGCGAACAGCAGCAGGAACTCAAGCAGCTCGCCCGCGAGAAGAACGCGGTGGTGATCGCGCACAACTACCAGCGTCCCGAGGTCCAGGACGTCGCCGATTTCACCGGTGATTCCCTGGAGCTCTCGCGCATCGCCGCCGGCACCGATGCCGACATCATTCTCTTCTGCGGGGTCCACTTCATGGCCGAGACCGCCCACATTCTTTCCCCGGAGAAGAAGGTGCTGCTGGCGGACATCAACGCCGGCTGCCCCATGGCGGACATGATAACCGCCGAGGACGTGGTGGAGATGAAGCGCCGGCACCCGGAGGCGCTGGTGGTGGCCTACGTCAATACCTCGGCGGCGGTGAAGGCGTAGACCGATATCTGCTGCACCAGCGCCAACGCCGCCACGGTGGTGGGAAACATCCCTGCCGAGAAGGAGATCATCTTCATACCCGACCGCAACCTGGCGCTCTACGTGGAAAAGCAGACGGGGCGGGAGCTGATCAAGTGGGACGGCTACTGCCCCACCCACGACCGGATCGGGCGCAAGGACATCGAGGAGGCCAAGCGCCGGCACCCGCAGGCGCTGGTCATCGCCCACCCCGAGTGCCTGCCGGAGGTGCAGGAGATCGCCGACGGCCTGGAGAGCACCTCGGGGATGATCCGCTTCGCCCGCGAATCCGACGCGCGTGAATTCATCATCGCCACCGAGATGGGGCTCAATCACCGGCTCAAGAAGGAAAACCCGGGCAAGGAATTCTATTCCCCCACGCAGAAGGCCGTCTGCCCCAACATGAAGCTGACGACCTTGTCCAAGGCCATCGAGACCCTGCGCTCGGAACGCTACGAGATCCGCCTCGACGAGGAGACGCGGCGCCGGGCGCTGAAGGCCGTGGAAGCCATGGTCTCCTACACCTAGACGCCCAGGCCATGAACGATCCCGAGCTACTCGCGGCTGTCAGCGGAGAGCCGGCACGGCGCTATTACGACGTGGTGGTGATCGGCAGCGGCATCGGCGGCCTCACCGCCGCGGTGGGCGCCGCCCGCCGCTGGAAGGTGGCGCTGATCAGCAAGAGCGTGCTCCGGGACACCACCACCTTTCTTGCCCAGGGCGGCATCGCCGCCGCCCTCAGCGAACAGGACTCGCCCCAGCTGCACCTGGAGGACACGCTGCGCGCCGGCGCCGGCCTCTGCGACGAGGAGGCGGTACGCATCCTGGTGAACGAGGGCCCGGAGCGGGTGCGGGAGCTGATGGAGATCTGTCCCCGCTTCGACCGCTCCGGCGGCGACTTGGTGCTGGCCAGCGAGGGGGCGCACTCGGTGCCCCGCATCGCCCACGCCGGCGGTGACGCCACCGGCAGCGAGGTGGCCAGCGCCCTGGCCGAGGCGATGCAGACCGGCAGCCGGGTGCAAGTGTTGGAGAACGAGTTCGTGGTGGACCTGCTCACCGGCGGCGGCCGCTGCATCGGCGCCGTCTCCCTGAACCTGCGCCGCGGCGAGTTCAGCCTCAACTTCGCCCGGGCGGTGGTTCTCGCCACCGGCGGCTGCGGCCAGGTATACTCGCTGACCACCAATCCCGCCGTGGCCACCGGCGACGGCATGGCCATGGCCTGGCGCGCCGGCGCCGCCATCGGCGACATGGAGTTCGTACAGTTTCATCCCACCGGCCTCTATGCCGACGAGTCGCCCATCTTCCTGATCACCGAGGCGCTCCGGGGGGAAGGCGCCTACCTGGTCAACCATGCCGGCGAGCGCTTCATGGTGGGGGTGCACCCGCAGGCGGAGCTGGGCCCCCGCGACGTGGTGGTGAAGGAGATGGAACGGCAGATGCGGGAGTCGGGAAAGGAATACCTCTTCCTGGACGCCACCCACCTCGACCCGGAGATGCTGCAGCGGCGCTTCCCCACCGTCTACGAGAACCTGGAGGCCCGCGGCTACGACCTGGCCCGCGACCGCATCCCGGTGGCGCCGGTGAGCCATTACATGGTGGGCGGCGTGCGCACCGACGTCTGGGGACGCACCTCCCTTCCCGGCCTCTACGCCAGCGGCGAGGTGTCGAACACCGGCGTTCACGGCGCCAACCTCCTGGCGAGCAACTCCCTGCTGGAGGGGCTGGTGTTCAGCGACCGGATCGTGCGCGACCTGGATCGCTACCTGGGGAGGGTTGCCGCCGATGACTCGGTAGCCCTGCCGGACCCGGTGCCGTCAGCCGGCAACGACCCCGGCGAGGTGAAACGCCTGCGGCGGCGGCTGCAAAAGCTGATGACCAGGGACGTGGGAATCGTGCGCGACCGCGACGGGTTGGAGCGGGCGCTGCGCGAGCTGGGCGAGATCCGGCGCTCCCTGGCGCCCCCGGCCGCGGTACCGGAGGAATACGAGCTCTTCAACATGATCGACGTCGCCCGCCACATAGCCGCCGCGGCGCTGCTGAGGCGCGAGAGCAGGGGCGGGCACCTGCGCCAGGACTTTCCCCAGCCGGACGACGAGCACTGGCGGTGCCATATCGTGTTTCGTGGCAGGCGGGTGGAAAAACGGGAAAAGGTGGGCGGTGAGAGCAGTGAGTAGCGCCGGCAGCCCCGTCGGCCGCATCGTCGCCCTGGCGCTGGCCGAGGACCTGGGGGAAGAGGGTGACATCACCTCGCGCGCCGTGCTGGGCGCCGGCAACCCGGGAGCGGCGGGTATCTTCACCAACGTGGCCTGCGTGGTCTCCGGGATGGCGGCGGCCGCCGAGGTGTGCCGCCAGGTGGACGAAAGCCTCTCCTGGCTGCCGCTGGTGGAGGACGGCGCCGCGGTTCCCGCCGGTGCCGAGATCGCGCGGCTGGAGGGGGAGCTGCTCTCGATACTGGCCGCGGAGCGCACCATGCTGAATTTCCTGGCCCGCCTTTCCGGCATCGCCACCTTCACGCGCCGGTTCGTGGAGGCCCTGGAGGGCCTGCCTACGCGGGTGGCCGCCACCCGCAAGACGGCGCCCGGGTTGAGGGCGCTGGAGAAGGAGGCCGTGGTGCACGGCGGCGGCGAGCCGCACCGGGCCGGCCTCTACGACGCCGTGCTCGTCAAGGACAACCATATCGCTGCTGCCGGCGGCATAGAGGCAGCCGTGGCCGCGGTGAGGAAGCAACGGGGCGGGGAGCCGATCGAGGTGGAGGTGGAGAACGACGAGCAGCTCGCCGCGGCCCTGGAGGCGGGGGTGGAGCGGGTATTGCTCGACAACATGGACCCGGAAGAGGTGCGGCGGGCGGTGGAGCAGGTGGCGGGCCGCGCCGTCGTCGAGGCGTCGGGCGGCATCGGCCTGGAAAACGCCCGCGCCTTCGCCGAGGCCGGGGCCGACGTGATCTCCGTGGGAGCGCTCACCATGGCGGCGCCGGCCGTGGATCTCACCCTGGAGGTGCAGTCATGAATGTCGAGCGCCGGATCCTGGAGGAGATCAGCGGCGGCGGCTTCCGCTCGGGAGAGGCGATAAGCGAAAGGCTGGGCATCAGCCGCTCCGCCGTCTGGAAGCACATCGGCAAGCTGCGGCGCCAGGGCTACGAGATCGAGGCATCCCCCCGTCACGGCTACCGGCTGCTGGGGAGGCCGGACAAGCTGCTGCCGGCGGAGCTCGAGCCGCTGCTCGACACGGAGGTCGTCGGCAGGAACATCGTTCACTTCGAGGAAACAGGCTCCACCGCCGTCGAGGCGCGGGCGCTGATCGAAAAGGGCGCCCCCGGGGGGACGGTGGTGATCGCCGAGAGCCAGACGGCGGGAAGAGGGCGCATGGGCCGCTCCTGGGAGACATCGCCTTCGCAGTCGATAGCCATGTCGGTGATCTTCCGTTCGGGCATCCCGCCCACGCTGACGCCGCTCTTCAGCCTGGCCACGGCGGTGGCGACGGCGCAGGCCGTGGCGGCGACGGTGCCGGTGAGGCCCGCGGTCAAGTGGCCCAACGACGTCTACCTGGACGGCCGCAAGCTGGCCGGCGTGCTGGTGGAGATGGCCGCGGAGCTGGACCGCGTGCGCTGGCTGATCGACAGCGTCGGCGTCAACGTCAACAACAGCTTTACCGGCAGCGACCTGCGCGGTCGTGCCGTCTCGCTGGCGGAGGTGGTCGGTGGCAAGGTCTCGCGGGTCGCGGTGGCGACGGCGATCCTGGCCGAGCTGGACCGCCTCTGGCTCCAGGCCCGCCGCGGCGATCTTTCCCGTTACCGCCGCCTTTTCGGCGATCTCGACCTCCTGCGGGGGAAGAGGATCGTGGTCCGTGAAGGTGACCAGCAACTGGCCGGCGTCGCCGAGGGCATCGACGGGGACGGACGCCTGCTGCTGAGGCTGGATTCGGGCGAAGTGCGGACCCTGTTCGGCGGCGAAGCCACGCTGGCGGCCTGAACGGCCGCCGAAAGAATGTAAACCGTTATTTCTTTCCGGGTTGACAATCACCATTTCCCTTTTTATCCTTTTTCTGCCGGGCCGGCGGCGCACCGAGGCGGAAAGCACTCCGAGCCCGGCATTGCGGGCTGCTGTGCCGGCTTGCCAGGGACGGTGGCGCAACAGGAAAGCGTCGATTCCAGGAGGGAGTCATTTGGGTAGGAGCACCTTGCAGGACATGATCGCGGTTTCACTCTTCGCTGCCATGACGGCCGTGGGAGCGTTCGTCGCCGTCCCGCTGCCATTCGGCCCGGTGCCCATAGCTCTCGCCAGCCTTTTCGCTCTCACCTCCGGAGCCATACTGGGGAAATGGCTGGGAGCCCTGAGCCAGGTGGTCTACGTCACCATGGGCCTGGCGGGGATCCCGGTATTCGCCGAGTTCACCTCGGGAGTGGGAGTGATAGCGGGGCCCACGGGTGGCTACCTGGTGGGCTACATCGCCGGCGCCTTCCTGGTGGGCCTGCTGGTGGAATACCTTCCCTTTGCCTCGGCCACCGCCCGTGCCGTTCCCGCCTTCGTCGCCGGCACCCTGCTGATCTATCTCCTGGGTGTTCCCTGGCTGATGCTGGAAACGGGCATGAACCTGCCGGCGGCGCTTGTCACCGGGGTATTGCCGTTCTTGCCCGGTGACGCGATAAAGATTATGATAGGCACGGTCCTGTACCTCAGCCTGCGCCGGCAGCTGCCCCGCCTCGTGCGATCCGAAGGCAGGGCGCTCGTCCAGCGGCAGGCAGAGGGCAAGTAGCCACACGCACCAGGGGGCGCTGTCATAGCGGACGTTCGTATCAGGGCACACCACATACTCTGCATCCAGGGGTTTCGCGGCCAGGGTTACTCGGCTGCCTTCATCGCCAACATGGCCCGGCTGGTGGACCGGCTCAACGACAAGCCGGGCCTGGTAGTGGAACTGGTGACCGGCGAAGACGACGTGTGCCGCCCCTGCCCGCACCTGGACAACGGCGCCTGTCGCCGCTTCGGCAGCCAGGTGGAGGAGCTGGATGCACGGGTACTGGAGCGCCTGGGTTACCGTCCGGGCGACTGCATCACCTGGGGCGAGCTCCTGGACAATCTCAGCACTTCCATCAACGCCGAGCAGCTGGCGGAGTTCTGCGGCGACTGCCGCTGGACCGATCTCAGCTACTGCACCGACGGAATGAAGACCCTGGAAAAGAACCGAACCGGCGGGGGCGACCGGCCCTGAGCCGGCCACCCGTCGGCTCGCATCCAGGCCTGCCGCGCATCTCATGTTACTCGCCATCGATATCGGCAACACCCACACGGTGGCCGGTCTCTTCGCCGGCGACGAGCTCGAGGCGCACTGGCGGGTCGCCACCGATCCCCATGCCACGGGAGACCAGCTGGCGGCCCTCTACCGCTCGCTGGTGGAGCTGGCCGGTCTCTCGCTGGGGAGCATCGACGGCATGGTGGTCTCCTCGGTGGTTCCCACGCTCTCGGGCTGCTACCAGCGTTTCGCCGCCGAGCACGTGGGGGTGGAGGCGCTCCTGGTGGGGCCGGGAATCCGTACCGGCATGCCGATACTCACCAACAATCCCCACGAGGTGGGGGCGGACCGGATCGTCAACGCCGTCGCTGCCCTGGAGGAGGTAGGAGCCCCTTGCGTGGTGGTCGATTTCGGCACCGCCACCACTTTCTGCGCCATATCCGCCGGCGGCGAGTACCTGGGGGGAGCGATCGCTCCCGGGTTGGAAGTATCGCTGGAAGCGCTGGCTTCCCGGGCGGCACAGCGGGCGATGGTGGACCTGCGGCCGCCGGACGCGGTGATCGGCAAGACCACGGCCGCCTCCCTTCGCGCCGGCCTGATACTGGGCTTCGCCGGCCTGGTGGATGGTATCGTGGGGCGGATGCAGGAAGAACTGGGAGGGGGCGAGGTGCCCACCATCGCCACCGGCGGTTGTGCCGAGCTGGTGGTTCCCCACGCCGCCACCCTGGAGCGGGTGGACCCGCTGCTGACGCTGAAGGGTTTGAAACTGGTAGGCGCGAGGAACCAGATTATGTAGTCTTCGCCCCGCGGAGACGGGCCAGGACCGGCGGCGCGGGCGCACGATGAAACCGGGAGAAAGATTGATGGAAGCGAAGCCTGTAGCCAGCGGTACCGGGGAAGCAGCATCGAAGCCGGCCGGGAAGAAGCCGTACGTCATCGCCCACATCTCCGATATTCACGCGGGCTCGCAGTATTTCGTCCCCAACCTGATGGACCGGGCGGTCATCGAGCTCAACGAGCTGAAACCCAACGTGGTGGTGGTCACCGGCGATCTCACCAACGAGGGGTTCAAGCAGGAGTACCTGCTGGCCAAGACCTACCTGGACAAGCTCCAGTGCGAGAAGATGCTGGTGGTTCCCGGCAACCACGACGCCCGCAACGTGGGTTACGTGCACTTCGAGGAGATGTTCGGCCCGCGGCAGAGTTTTTTCCACCGGGACGGCATCAGCATCGTCGGCGTCGATTCCTCGGAGCCGGATCTCGATTACGGCACCATCGGCCGGCACCGCTACCAGTGGCTGCGGGAACAGTTCGAGACGCCGGCCGATTTCCGGGTCTTCCTGCTGCATCACCCCCTGTTGCCGGTGCCGGGAACGGGCAGGGAACGGAACATGGTCTACGACGCCGGTGACACGCTGGAGGTGCTGCAGCAGTGCAAGGTCAACCTGGTGCTCAGCGGCCACAAGCACGTGCCGCACGCCTGGCGCCTGGAGAACCTCTTCGCCGTCAATGCCGGCACCGTCTGCACCCTGAGGCTGCGGGGCAAGGTGCGGCCCTGTTACAACGTGATCGAGATCGGCGAGGACGTGGTGACCATCTGGCGGAAATACCCCTTTCACGATGCCGACCGCATCATCAAGTTCTCCCTCTCCACCTTTGCCTTCGAGAAGAGCCGCGGCGACGCCGAAGGAGAGGCGCGTTGAAGCGGGCCGTGGCCCTCATAGACGGGGAGCACTACCCGTCGGTGGTGCGGGAGGCCCTGGAGGAGGTGGCCGCCGCCTACGATCTGCGGGCCGCGGTTTTCATCGGCGGCACCGAGAAGATAGATTCCGACAGGGACGATGCCGGCGACGTGTACGGGGTGAAAGTGTACATGCACGCGGACGCCTTCGAGGCGCTGTCGCTGGCCATGGATGAACAGGACCCCGAGGTGGTGGTGGACCTGAGCGACGAGCCGGTGCTCGGCTACCGCGAGCGCTTTGCCTTCGCCAGCCGGGTGCTGGCGCGGGGGGCGAGGTACGTGGGCGCCGATTTCACCCTGGAGCCGCCCCGGTTTCACTCGCTTTCCCGCAAGCCCTCGCTGGCGGTGATCGGCACCGGCAAGCGCATCGGCAAGACGGCGGTGAGCGGCTACATCGCCCGCGAGGTGAACCGGGCGCTCTTGGCGGACGGCATGCAGGAAGGGGTAGTGGTGGTGGCAATGGGGCGGGGCGGGCCGCCGGAGCCGGAGGTGATGCCCGGCCGCGAGGAGAGCGTGGGCCCGGCGGAGCTGCTGGCGCTCTCCCGCCAGGGCCGGTACGCCGCCTCCGACTACCTGGAGGACGCGGCCCTGAGCTCGGTGACCACCGTCGGCTGCCGCCGCTGCGGCGGCGGGCTCGCCGGCCAGCCCTACGTATCCAACGTGGTCGAGGGCGCCGAGCTGGCGGAAGGCCTGGCGGCGGACCTGCTGATCTTCGAGGGCAGCGGCGCGGCGCTGCCGCCGATCGCCGCCGACCGTACCATCTGCATCGCCGCCGCCGACCAGCCCCGGGACTATATTTTGGGTTATCTCGGTACATACAGGATACTGATCTCCGACCTGGTGCTGCTGACGATGTGCGAGGAGCCGTTGGCTTCCGCGGAAGAGGTTGCCGGGCTGGTGGAGGGCATAGTGGCGGTGAATCCCGCCGCGGAGGTGGTGACCACGGTGCTCCGGCCGGCGCCCGACGGCGATATCGGCGGCAAGCGGGTGGCCTATTTCACCACCGCCCGTGCCGACGTGCTCGGCGGCATCACCGGGCACCTGGAGGAGGCCTACGACTGCGAGGTGGTCTTTGCTTCCGCCGATCTCGCCGACCGCTCGCGGCTGCGGGCGGGGCTGGCGGAGCTGCCCGCGGGAGCCGTGGACGTGTTCCTCACGGAGATCAAGGCGGCCGCCGTGGACGTGGTGGTGGAGGAGGCCGATCACCGCGGGGTCGAAGCGGTGTTCTGCGACAACGTGCCGGTGGAGACCGATGGCGAGGGCAGGCTGGCGGCGCTGGTCACCGGCCTGGCGCGCCGCGCCGTCGAGGACTTCCAGCGAAAGGCAGGCTGAACCGTGGACGAGTGGGAAGATCACCCGGACCTGCAGATAGTCGACAAGGATTACGGCCTGCCCTATTCCAAGGGGCTGATGGCCCAGTCGATCATGGCCACCGGCCTGCCGCCGGAGCGCGCCTACCACGTGGCGAGCGAGGTGGAGCGCCACGTGCTCGAGAGCGGCCGCATGAGCATCTCGCTCAGCCGCCTGCGGGAGATCGCCCAGCAGGTGCTGGGGGAGGAGGAGGGCGAGAGCTTCACCGAGCGCTACCGCCGCTGGCGGCTGCTGGGGCAGCTGGAGAAGCCGATCATCATCCTCATCGGCGGCGCCACCGGCGTGGGCAAGAGCACGCTGGCCACGCAGATCGCCCACCGCCTCGGTGTCACCCGGCTCACCTCCAGTGACTCGGTGCGCCAGGTGATGCGGGCCTTCTTCTCGCCGGAGCTGATGCCGGCGATCCACTACTCGTCCTTCGAGGCGGGAAAGAGCGTCAAGCCGTCGGTGGCCAGGGGGCCGGATCGCGACCTGGTGGGTTACATCGACCAGGTGGAGAAGGTGAGCGTGGGCATCAACGCCATCATCGAGCGGTCCATCAAGGAGGGCACGCGCATGGTGCTGGAGGGCGCCCACATCGTCCCCGGCTTACTCGACGAGCGGCACTGGCGCAACGCCATCGTCATCCAGATGGTGCTGATCGTGGAGGACGAGGAGCACCACAAGAGCCATTTCTACGTCCGCGACCAGGAGACCAAGGGGGTGAGGTCACTGGAGAAGTACCTGGCGAACATCGAAAAGATCCGCCGGGTGCAGGGTTTCCTGGTAAAGTGCGCCCGCGAGTCCGGGGTGCCGGTGATAGACAACCAGAGCATCGACGACGCCATCAGCATGGGCATGGATATCGTGCTGGACGCCGTGAACCGCTACCAGCAGGACAGCGACCTGAAGATGCAGGCCAAATGACCGCCGATATGATAAATTACACGCGGGGACTTGGAAAAGGGAAAGATTTCCATTAAAGTATTCAGTGCAAGCGTCCGACACCCTATGCACGTAACCCACGAGTCTTCCTGGTTACGGCATTGCTATCTCTCCCCCTGGCGATTGCCGGAGCCTCCGGACATCCGGTTGCCGGTAGAAGCATAGGGCCGGTTCCCTGTTTCGAGGGTCGGGCGCGGGCGGGATTCTCATCGGGAGGCTGCACCTTGCTGCAACCACAGTTACGGGTATCACGCACAGTAATTCCATCGATGCCGCTTGCGGGTGGCTCCATACCAGGGAGAAAGTGAAAGAGGACATGGCGGTCAAGGAAAACCAGGAACAGGAAAAGAAGGCCAGGAAGTCCGAGCCGGGCGATTCCCAGAAGGACGAAAAGCTCAAGGTGAGCACCGGTACCCTGCACCTGCTGCCGGACGGCTTCGGCTTTCTGCGCACGCGCGGGTACACCCAGAGCGACAGTGACATCTACGTCTCGCTGTCGCAGATCCGCCGCTTCGGGCTCAGGCGGGGCGACGAGGTCACCGGCCAGGTACGCGAGCCCAAGGACAGCGAGAAATACAACGCCCTGCTGAAAATCGAGGCGGTCAACGGGCTCGACCCGTAAGAAGCGCGGAAACGGCCGCACTTCGACAGGCTGACACCGCTGTTTCCCACCGAGCGGCTGCGACTGGAGACGGAGCCCCATGAAATCGCGGCGCGGGTCATCGACCTGATAGCGCCCATCGGCAAGGGACAGCGCGGCCTCATCGTTTCTCCCCCCAAGGCAGGCAAGACCACCATCCTCAAGCAGATCGCCAACAGCATCACCGTCAACAATCCCGACGTCTACCTCCTGGTCCTGCTGGTCGACGAGCGTCCCGAGGAAGTCACAGACATGCAGCGCTCGGTGAAGGGCGAGGTAGTGAGCTCCACCTTCGATCAACCCTCGGACAATCACATCCAGGTCACGGAGCTGGTGCTGGACCGGGTGAAGCGCCTGGTGGAGTCGGGCCGGGACGTGGTGGTGCTGCTGGACAGCATCACCAGGCTGGCCAGGGCCTACAACCTCAGCGCCCCGGCGAGCGGGCGCATTCTCTCGGGAGGCGTGGATTCCACCGCCCTCTACCCGCCCAAGAAGTTCTTCGGCGCCGCCAGGAACGTGGAGGAGGGCGGGTCGCTCACCATCCTGGCGACGGCGCTGGTGGACACCGGCAGCCGCATGGACGAGGTGATCTTCGAAGAGTTCAAGGGCACCGGCAACATGGAGCTGCACCTGGACCGCAAGCTGGCCGACAAGCGCATATTCCCCGCCATCGACATCGAGCGCTCCGGCACCCGCAAGGAAGAGCTGCTGATGGAGGAAGAGGTGGCGGCACAGGTGTGGAAGCTGCGCAACGTGCTGCACGCCCTGCATGATCCCGGCGCCGCCATCGAGCTGCTGATCACCAAGCTCAAGGAAACCAAGACCAACGAGCAGTTCCTGAGGGAGATTCAGAAGAACTCGCGCGGCAAGTAGCCCCGGCGGGGCGACTCCCCCGGTCCGGGGTGGCTAGGGACTGGAGGGCTTCCTTTCACGCACTGTTCCGGTACCGGGATTCAGGCCGTCGCCGCAGGCTCGTCTTCCTCGCTGCCTTCCACCACCACCGTCTTCCAGAATCGCGGCGGCAGGCAGGGACAGCGGTCCGTGCCCAGGGAGCGCATCCAGCTCTCGGCTGCCGCGGCGTCCCGCAGGCGCAGGCCCATGGGCTCACCGGTGACGGCAGTGATCATCGCCCGCTCCACGTTGCCCAGGAAGCCACCGGAATTCTCGATGCAGCAGGCACAGGGGGTTGCAGTCGCCTGCCGCTCAAATTCTTCTACCGGCGATCGCGTCGGATCGTGCGGTTTCGTGCCGGGCATCATGCCTCCGGTCTTTTCCGGGTACAGTGATGCCTCCCCCGCTCGGTGCTTCGGTCGTGCCGGCGCCGCCGGAGAGCGGCGGCGCGGCGAATCGGTGAGTTAGAAATCGATGGGAAGAATGTGATCCTCGTTGAGGGCGCGGATGAACTTCTCCGCCTCGTCCCTCATGTTCTTCCGCTCCATGTAGTCCAGTTCCTTGATCAGTGCCTCGCGACCCATGCGCGCGTTTCTCAGCAGCTCGCGCACCGCCTCGCGGTCCACTACCAGCTCGCGCTTGCAGGAGCAGTTGGGGCAAAGGAGCAGCACCTTCCACTCCACGTCGTTTATCTGCGAGCGCTCCACGGGATAGACCAGGTTCGACTTGCAGAGGGGACAGGTCTCCAGCTCGGTCTTTTTTCTCTGCAGTTCGGCCATGATTTCCTCGATTATCTCCGTCGCCGATTCGCCTTCCTCGAAACAGACGAGGTCGATCACCTGGCCCTGGGCGAGAATTATTCTTTGAATGAAGTATTCGCTTCCGCTCTTGTCTTTATTCCGGAACACTCAGCAGTCTGGTTGATGTCCTCGCCCGTGGGGTTGCTGCATCGCCCTAAAATCCGTCCCTGACAGCTGTATCGGCCTCCTGTGGTCTTTGCTGTCCAGCTTTCGCAAGCATTATCGGCAAATGGGATTCTTTACTTAATCTGCACCTACGGCCCGCGAGGCCCCGGTTGACGGGAGGGCACAAAGAGGGGGCGGCCCCGTGAGGGGCCGCCCCGGTCTTGCCGTTGTCGCCGGCCGCTCTTAGGCGGGCGGCGGCGGGACCGTTACGCTGCACTGCCAGTTGGGACACTCGAAGGTGATC
>JAJRWQ010000111.1 GCA_024276735.1 Actinomycetes bacterium | reverse complement strand
GTTTTCCCGGCGGTGTTTCCGTGAAACGAGTGGACGGCCCCGCCGGCGGCATCGCCGCCGCCGGCAGGGACGGATTCGACGCGGCAGTGTACCTGGCGGCCGGCGGCGGCGATGCCGCCGCCCACGGAGAGCTGGAGTCCATCTCCTCCCTGGCCCGGCGCCTGCCGCTGGTACTGATCGCCGACAGCGTCACCCCGGAGCTAGTGAAAAAGTCACTGCAGCTCAATATCGATGGGGTCCTTCCCGGGGGCAAGCCGGACGGCGCCGTCATTGCCGCCTGCCTCGTTGCGGCCATCGAGCGGCGGCGCCGCGCCGGTGGGCTGGACCGGGCGGCCCGCCTCTGGCGCGAGGTGTTCGAGAACAGCAACGACCTGATCTCCATCCACGGCCCCGACTACCGCCTGCTGAAGGTGAACCGGGCGCTGGCGAAAGCCCTGGGAACCGACGCCGACGCGCTCACGGGCAAGGTCTGCTACCAGGTGCTGCACGCCACCGACGAGCCTCCCCCCGGCTGCCCCCACACCGTCACCATCGCCACCGGCGAGACCCACACCTCGCAGGTGGAGATCGTGGGTGGCCGCCACCTGGAGGTCACCACCACGCCCGTCTTCGACAACGAGGGAAAGTTCACCGGCTCGGTACACATCGCCCGCGACATCACCGCCCGCATCACCGCCGAGCGGGAGCTGGAGCGGCAAAACGCGGTGCTGGACGCCATCGGCAACATCTTTCACCTGGCGCTCGCCGCCGGCGACGAGACGGGGTTGGCGTCCGCCTGCCTGAAGATCCCCCAGTTTCTAACCGACAGCGCCTTCGGCTTCCTGGCGGAAGTGAACCCGCGCGGGAAGCTGGACACCATCGCCATCACCGACACCGGCTGGGAGGCCTGCCGCATCGGCGATCGCCGCCAGAACAACCGCCTGATCACCGATATGGAGCTTCGCAGTTTCTGGGGGCGGATCATCGACACCGGCGTCGCCGAGATAATCAACGATCCCGCCGCCGATCCCGACAGCGTGGGCACGCCCGAGGGACATCCCCGGATCGATTGCTTCCTGGGCGTGCCCCTGAAGCGCGGGGGCGCCGCCACCGGCATCCTCGCCCTGGCGAACAGGCCCGGCGGCTACCGGGAGAGCGACCTGGAAACGGTGAAACCGCTGGCCTCCGCCATCATGGAGGCGCTCCTGCGCAAGCGGGCCGAGACCCGCCTGCGCCGCAGCGAGGAGCGCCACCGGCTGCTGACGGAGATGGCGCCCGACGGCATCATATCCTGCAACCGGGAGATGACCGTCACCTTCGCCAACACCTCGGCGGCGAGGCTCTTTGGTTACGAGCCCGGTGAGATGACGGGCATCGCCTTCCGCGAGCTGGTTCCGGCTTACCAAGACGTGGTATCGATGATCGAACAAAAAGGAGGCGTAAGCAGCGGCGGGTGCGCACCCAGGATCACGCCCAAGATCTCGGCCCGCAGGAAGGACGGCGGCCGCTTTCCCGCCGAGATCGCCGTCAGCAGGATGCAGGACAGCATGGGTGATGCCTGTATTTGCATCATCCGCGACCTCAGCCGGCGCGTGCACATGGAAGAACGGCTACGAAAGGAGAAGGAGAAGGCAGAAGCCGCCACTACCGACCTCTCCGTGCTCTACACCGTCGCCGACGCCATCAGCCGCGAGCTGGACCTGGAGAAACTTCTGCAAAAGGTATTGCAAACGATGACCAGCACCGATCTTTTCGACGTGGACAACCGGGGCGGCGTCTTCGTGATCGAGGGCGAGAGGATGGAGCTGGTCTCCCAGATCGGCGCCACCGGGGAGTTCCTCGAGCTCCACCGGGACCTGCGCCGGGGAGACTGCCTCTGCGGGCTGGCCGCCGCCTCCGGCGAAACCATCATCTCCCTCGACTGCGCAAACGATCCCCGGCACAGCATCAGTTACCCGGGAATGAAACCCCACGGCCACGTGATCCTGCCATTGAAGTCAGGCGACGAGATCCTGGGCGTCCTCTACCTGTACGTGAAGGCGGGACGGCAACTGGACAGCCGGCAGACGGAGATGTTGGAGACGCTGGCGGACCAGCTGTCGGTGGCCATCGCCAAAGCGCGACTGTTCGAGAAGACGAAGGCGCTCTCGCTGCACGATCCGCTGACGGGGCTGGGCAACCGCAACCTGATGAAGTCGGAGCTGGAACGGTCGCTCTCGCGCGCCCGCAGGCATAACGGCTTCCTGTCGCTGGTCATCCTGGATCTCGACCATTTCAAGGATTACAACGACAGCTACGGGCACAGCGCCGGCGACGAGCTGCTGCGTTCCATCGCCTCCCTGGTCCGAGAGGAGATCCGCGATATCGACGTGGCCATCCGCTTCGGCGGCGAGGAGTTCCTGCTGATCCTGCCGGATGCCGACGGGGAAGGCGCCCTGGAGGTGGCGGAGCGGATCCGGAAGGAGATCGCCGCCCTGGAGTCGGCGCCCCGAGCCGGTGAACCTCCAGCGCACATCACCGCCAGCTTCGGCGTCGTCACCTGCCGCGGTGCCGACAGCGACGCCGACGAACTCATCCGCAGGGCCGACGCCGCCCTCTACCGGGCCAAGAGCTACGGTCGCAACCGCGTGGAGGCGTGGCCGGTGTAGCCGGCCGGCTTTGCTGGTCACTGGCCGCGGACCCCGAGCCCTCTCTCCCCCATTGCCATCGACTATCGCCTAGGCTGCGTCGATATCACCCTCGGCGCACGAAAGGAATACGATCACAATGGCGGGGCAATCACTTCCTCGCCGAGACACCCCCGGCACGCAAGTTTCCAGAATCTTCCCCATTGGCTTCCCGGCCAACTCTTCCCCATACACTGGTAAGAGCTCCTTTCCAAGTATTGGCCCAACTCCAACTATATGTTTCGGCGGCGCGCTCGCATCGCTTCCAAGCCTGGGCTTTACGTGGTTGCTGTCCGGTCCTCGTTCGCGCTTATTGAAATTCAACGGAGCCGCTGGTTTCTCGAGGGGCGATTCCGCGAAACAAGCTCTGTGTTTTCAGCGTTCGTCGCTCTTCAGCCTGAGCTTTTCTAAGTTTCACCGTCACCGCCCGGCCATCGTGAGTTCATTAATAGCCCCACTAATAGCAATTGAATAGAGCCACCGTTCAACTGTGGGTGTAGTTCAGCAAAAGCAACGGGCGAGCCAGACGCTTCGCATCCATTGCCTTCACCTGGGTCGACCGGTACACGACAGGAACTTTCTGGCTATCGTGGGTACATACCAGAATTGAACGGAGTTGCCGCTGATCACCACCAGAGGTGATTCGGCGAAGGTTGCTTGGTCGAGAGGTAGCATGCCTTCTTCAGTCGGTTTTAGCTATCACCCCGCCGGCAACCACCTGCTCCCCGTCGTAGAGCACCGCCGACTGTCCCGGGGCGACGCCGTAGGCGGGCTCGCCGAGCACCACCTGCAGCCTGCCCGCCCCCGCCGGCCCGCCGGCGGGGGCGGAGCCGGGGCGGCCGGGGCCGGGGCCTGCGGCCCCGGCCCCGGCCGCAACCCTCCCCCTTACCACCCCCGAGCGGTAGCGCACCTGCACCCCGTAGGTCTCGCCCTGCTCGAGCTCTCCAAAAGCATTCACCGACTCCAGCTCCAGCCGCCTGACCGCGAGGGCGCTCCTGGGGCCGGCCACGATCACGTTATCTTCCGGCCGCACCGCTACCACGTAGAGCGGCTCCCGGGCGCCGCCGCCCAGGCCGCGCCGCTGGCCCACCGTGTAGCCGATGTAACCCCGGTGCTCGCCGATGACCTCCCCCTCGAGATCCACGATCTTCCCCTCCCCCGGCGGCTCTTCTCCCGCCTGCTCCAGGCGGCCGGCGACGAAGCCACGGTAATCGTCACCGGGAACGAAGCAGATCTCCTGGCTCTCCGGGCGCCCTGCCACCGGCAGGCCGGCCTCGCGGGCAAGCTGCCGCGTCTCCTGCTTCGTCATCTCCCCCAGGGGAAATTCCAGGCGCGGCAGCAGTTCCGGCGGCACCCCCCAGAGCATGTACGACTGGTCCTTGTCACGGTCGCGCCCGCGGGTGATCACCAGGCCGCCGTCCCGTGTCCGCAGGCGAACGTAATGACCGGTGGCAACGGTGGCGGCTCCCAGCCGTTCCGCCAGCTCCACCAGGCGGGGGAATCGGAAAACGGCGTTGCAGCGAGTACAGGGGTTGGGTGTCCAACCGCGGCGGTAGCCGGCCACGAAATCCTCCACCACCAGCCGGGCAAAGGGAAGTTCCAGGTCCACCGTCAGGTGGGGCAGTCCCAGCCGGTGACAGACCGCGCGGGCATCCCTCACTGCCTGCGGCGAGCAGCAGGTGGAAGCACCGTCGCGCGGCGTCGCCCCGGGATCGCTCCAGAGCCTCATGGTCAGCCCCAGCACGCGGCGCCCCGAGCGCGCCAGCAGCATGCAGGCGACGGCGCTGTCGACACCGCCACTCATGGCCACGACCACGGCATCGGGATCGATCCCGTCGGCAGTCGGCAGGCGATCGCGGCGCAGGGCATCCTCCAGGGCGGCGTGCAGCGCCTCGATGGTAAAATCGGCCGCCTGGGCGACCCGGTCTTCCCCCGGGGGGCCGGTCGCTTCACCATCCCGTGGTGGCGCTTCCCCCGGCCGCCGTTCCGCGGCGTCGTCTTCACCCAGCTCCTGCTCGAGCCACGCCGCCGGCAGCGCCGCCGCTTGCTGCCAGCTGCGGCCGGTTATCGCCTCCGTGAGCAGGCTGCCCGCGGCCACCACGGCGCGCGATCCGGTCGCCTGGTAGCCGGCCTCGGCGATCTCCTCGCCGTCGAAGCGCAGGTATACGGTGATCTGCGCGCCGCAGCCCTCGTCGCCGGCGGAACCCGTGCCATCCGCCTCCGCCAGCGCCCGCCGGTTTCGCGGCCGCCTAAAATGCTCTTCAATGTTCATCGGGGACGTTCTTTCCTAATATTCCTAATTTATTCACGGCTGGCTGTATATATTCATACCCGGACCATTCATTCCCGCCTCACCCCGGCCCGCCCCGTTCGTTTCTAACCGGGGGCGAAACACGCCTCCGGCGCGATCGCTGAAAAATGGAGACCCGGAACCGGCAGCTTGCCGAGGCTGTCGGCGCGGGGTCTACGGTCACTGGGAGCATGTCGAACACGATGAAGAATATTCCCGGGCCGGCGGTTCTGTAAGGAGCTTTCCCGGCCTGCAAACGAGCTCGCAGCGGGAGGGAATTGTTTCCAGCGGTGTCTTTTCCAGCCGCGGCAGCGATCAGAACCTCGCCTTGTCACTCGCCACGCCAAGCAGCCAGGGCAACCCATACGCAGGACCCGGCGAGCGGCTCCCGCCCGCGGCGGGTGCAGCTTCCCTACGAGGAGATCGCCTCTACGATCCCCTGCTCGATGGTCTTGGAGTCGACGTACCCGGTCCAGGCGCGTTGTACGCGGGCTTCCTTGTTGATGATGATCACCGTGGGCGTGGTGTTCACCTGGAGCAGGGTTGCCAGATCACCGTAGCGTTCCCCGTCGGAGTAGAGGTAGGTATAGAAATCAACCCTGCTCTTGTACTTGCTCTCCAGGGAGGTGATGGAGCTGCGCACGTCCGAATCGTCACTGGGACCCTGCCCGGAGGAGCCGGGAATGTAGAAGGTGATCACGATCGGCTGGCGCTGTTCAAGTGAACGCGCCACCTTCTCGGGAGTGTTCTCGGTGGGAGTGACTACCTGGTCGATCAGGTCTTCCGGCGTCTCGGCCTCGGTGGCCTTCGCCTTGGCCTTGCTTTCCGCCTTGGAGGTTTTCGTGGTCTTGGCAGCCTTCGTCGCCGTCTCTTCACCGCCACCGCCGCAGCCCACCGCCAGCAGCGACGCCACGAGCACCAACGCCAGGGCCGCGGCCGCCGGCCTCAAGGCTCTCACCATCGTCCGACCTCCAGTCGAAAAGAAAGCTCCACCTTGCCGTGTCTGTTCATTTATTGAACCTGCTCCAGCAGGTGGGTGCCCGCTTCCCGGCTACCCTCGGACAGCTGGGAAAGACAAAGCTCCCTTTTCTAATGTGTTGGCTCAATAAAGCTACAGATCACGCACAAGGTCGAGCTTCGGGTTTATATTATCACACGGGAAACTTCTTCGGCAATGCCTGGGAAAACCCTTCCGGCGCTGCCACGGGGAGGCCGGGGCGCCTCGCCTTCCCCTGGCCGCGCGCCGATCTACAACTTCAGGCGCAGCTCCTTTAACTGGCGGGCGTCCACTACTGCCGGCGCGCCGGTGAGCGGGCAGCCGCCGCTCTGGGTCTTGGGGAAGGCGATCACGTCGCGGATGGTATCCAGGCCCGCCATCAGCATTACCAGGCGGTCGAGCCCGAAGGCCAGGCCGCCATGCGGCGGCGCGCCGTACTCGAGCGCTTCCAGCAGGAAGCCGAAGTCGGACTCCATCTTCTCGTCGCCGTG
>JAJRWQ010000110.1 GCA_024276735.1 Actinomycetes bacterium | reverse complement strand
CTGCGACGTGTTGTTGATGGCGGCAGCCGTCTCCGACTACAAAGTTTCAACCCCGCTGGCAAAGGGAAAGCTGGAGCGGGATGAAAAAAATTGCTTGCACTTGGTACCAACTGCTGATATCGTTTCTAACTTGAAGGGAGGCGGCGGCGGACAGCTGAAGGTTGGCTTCGCCGCCGAGTACGGAAGCAGCGGTATCGAGCGCGCGCGGGAAAAGTTGCAGCGGAAAGATCTTGACATGATCGTTTATAATGACATCTCCAGTGACGATATAGGTTTCGGCTCCGATTACAACGAGATCGTGATCATCGAGCCGGGCCGGGAAGACGAGATTGTACCGCGGGCGCGCAAGGAGACATGCGCCGACAGGATCCTCGACCGGGTAGCAAGGCTAACCGGGAGGAAGGCCGCCGGCAGGAAGAACAGGTAGGGGAAGGGCGCGCTGGAGCTGCAGCACCCGGCTGACTGCAGCCGGTCGGTAGGGAGGCCCTCGGGCCGCCTAATCCTGTCCCCGCTTTGCGGGGCATGAGAAGAGAGGTAGGACATGAAGAAGAAGTACACCGACGAAGATTTGCTGGAAGCGTTGAGGAAGGAAAGCAAGGACGGCCTGATGGGGCCGACCTATCACCAGTATCTCCAGGGCAAGAACCGCCCCAGCGCCGAGGCCATCAGGGCCCGTTTCGGCGGCTGGACGGTGGCGGTGCGCAAGGCGGGGATGATTCCCGCCGCCCGCAGGACCAAGCGGGAGATGCGCAAGCTGGTGAAGCTGGGCAAGGTCGATCCCAAGTACCCGGCCCTGAGAATGGGCATGAGTGTTCGCGAACTGAAGGTGTCGGTGGGCCTGGAGAAGCCGCGCAAGCCCACCCGCGAACGTTACATCGACGAGGGTGTGCGCATCGCCCGCAAGCTGGGCCGCGCTCCCAACTTCCACGAGTTCAACCGCTATACCAGGACCGTCACTGCCTGGAATCCCTACCGCCTCTACGGGCGTGACTGGCAGGCCTTCAAGCGGGACGTGGAGAAGCGGCTGAAGGAAAAGGAGAAGGAGAAGGCCAGGCGGGCGGCGGCAAAGGGCGGGAAGAAAGCCGCTGCCAAGTCGGTGAAGAAGACGGCCAAGAAGAAGACCGCCAAGAAGAAGACGGTGAAGAAGAAGGCCACCAGGAAGGCGAAGGCCAAGAAAAAGACCGCCAAGAAGAAGACGGTGAAGAAGAAGACCACCAGGAAGGCGGCAGCGAAGAAGAAGACGGCCAAGAAGAAGACGGCCAAGAAGGCGAAGGCCAAGAAAAAGACCGCCAAGAAGAAGACGGTGAAGAAGAAGACCACCAGGAAGGCGGCAGCGAAGAAGAAGACGGCCAAGAAGGCGAAGGCCAAGAAAAAGACCGCCAAGAAGAAGACGGTGAAGAAGAAGTAACAACACAGCCGCCCGCACGGGCGGCTGTTTTTCCGTTTCTGGCAGCGGAGGCAACTCGTCTCCGCTGTTCAATGCCGGACAACCGGCCGGCATGATGCCGGCACGACCGCGAGCGGAAAGGAGGGGGAGGGCAATATGAAGACATTCTTCCTGGGAGCCATCGTGGGGCTGGTGATCGGCCTGCTCCTGGCTCCCAAGCCGGGGCCCGAGGTGGTGGACATGCTCAGGGGCCGCTGACGGCGGAGAGCGACAAGGCGTAGCGCCGTGGTTGCGGTGCCGCTCCTGCTATCATGTAGGAGTGGAGGGCGTGCCGGGTGAGCGGCCCTGGAAGCTGGTCGCCGGCCGGCGGCCGGCCTCCTTCCAACTTCGAAGAGAAGAAGATGACTGCAGACGGCAAAACGTCGCGTATCCGCGAATTCCTCAAGGCGCTTCCCGATGAGCCCGGTATCTACATTTTTCGCGACGCTGCCGGGAAGGTGCTTTACGTGGGCAAGGCCAAGTCCCTGCGCAAGCGCGTGACTTCCTATTTCCGGAACAGCGGGCCTGCCGACGGAAATATCCGCATCGCCCGCATGCTGAAGCTGGTTCACGATCTCGAGTTCATGGTGACGGGCACGGAGACGGAAGCGCTGCTCCTCGAATCCAACTTCATCAAGCACCACCGGCCGCCCTTCAACGTTTCCCTGCGGGACGACAAGTCCTATCCCTACGTGGTGGTCACCCTGGACGAGGAGTTTCCGCGGGTGGTGCTGGCGCGGGGAGCGAGGCGTCGCGGCACCGCCTGCTTCGGGCCCTTTACCAATGTCCGCAAGGTGCGCGACATCCTGGACCTGCTTGGCAAGATTTTTCCCTTTCGCAAGTGCCGCGGCAGGAGCCCCGGCCGCCGCTCGGGATCGCCCTGCCTCAACTACCAGATCGAGCGTTGCTTGGCTCCCTGCACCGGCGAAGTTGATGCCGATGCCTACCGGGAGATGATCGGCAAGGTGGTGAAGCTGCTTTCCGGAGATGCCGGGACGCTGGCAGCCGAGCTCCGGCGCGAGATGGAAGCGGCTGCCGCCGGGCAGGACTTCGAGCGGGCGGCGCTCTTCCGGGACCGCCTCCAGGCGCTGGAGCACCTGCTGGAGAAGCAGCAGGCCACGGGCGCGGGGCCGGACAGCATGGACGTGATCGGCGTCTGCCGTGCCGGCGACACCGCGAACATCCAGGTGCTGCAGGTGCGGGACGGACTGCTCAGTGACCGGCACAGCTTCTTTCTCACCCACGTGGAGGGCGAGTCGGAGACCAGCATCGTGGAGCAGTTCCTGATCGGCTACTACAGCGATGCCACCGGTTACCCGGCGAGCATCGTCCTTCCCGAGGGGTTCCGGCGTCCGGACGTCATCGGCGGTTACCTTTCGAAGCGGAAGGGCTCCCGCGTGGAAGCGGCGGTGGGCAGAAGGGGCCGGCGCCGCAAGCTGGCGGCGATGGCGGCGGAAAACGCGCGGCTGGCCCTGGAGCACGACCGCCTGCGCCGGGAGCAGGAGCGGCAGCGGCCGGCCAGGGCCCTGGAGGAGCTGAGGCGGTTCCTGGGGTTGGCGGAAACGCCGTTGCGCATCGAGTGCTACGACATATCCAACACCGGCGGCGAGGATGCCGTGGGCTCCATGGTGGTATTCGAGGGAGGCAGCCCTTACCCGGCGCATTACCGCCGCTTCATCGTGCGCGCGGTGCGGGGCCCCGACGATTTTGCCATGATGGCCGAGGTGCTCTCGCGCCGCTTCGGCAGGCACGAGACGCGGCGGGGGCTGTTCGATGCCGCCTTTGCCACGCTGCCCGACCTGGTGGTGGTGGACGGCGGCGCCGGCCAGGTGGCGGCGGCCAAGGGGGCGCTGGCGGCGGCCGGGAAGGGGTCGGTGCCCGTCATCGGTCTGGCCAAGCGTCACGAGGAAATCTACCGGCCCCGGGAGCCGCGGCCGTTGCGACTGCCTGCCGACTCGGAGGCCCTGAAACTGCTCAGGCATGTCAGGGACGAGGCGCACCGCTTCGCCGTCGATCACCATCGCCGCCGCCGCGGCCGCGCGGTGAGCAGCTCCATCCTCGACGAGGTCCCCGGCATCGGCCCCGTGCGCAAGCGGGCCATCCTCGATCATTTCGGATCACCGGAACGTTTCCTGGCTGCCAGCCGCGACGAGCTGGAGGCGGTGCCGGGCCTGCCGGCCAAGGTGGCCCGGGATGCGTACGCCTACCTGCACCGCTTCCGGGGGGAAGGTGGTGACGATGCCGCGGGAGATTGACGGCTTCGAGAGCTACCCGACGACGTACGGCCGGGGAATGCTGGAATGGCGCCGCGGCGTTCTCTCGGCGCATTACCTGCCGGGAACCAAGAGGGCGCAGGCTGTATCGCCCGGCAGCGTCGTGGCCGCGAGCCGCTCGCCGGCGGCGCGGCTGCTCGAACGCTACTTTGCCGGCGAGCGGGTGACTTTCCCCGCCGACATGCCCATCGACCGCGCGTGGTGGTCACCCTTTGCTGCCGCCGTGGCGGCGGCGCTGGCGGCAGTGCCCTACGGCACGACCATCACCTACGCCGAGCTGGCGGCGGCCGCCGGCCACCCGGGCGCGCAGCGGGCGGCGGGCAGTTTCCTGGCGCGCAACCCCCTGCCGGTGATCCTTCCCTGCCACCGGGTCGTCCGTGCCGACGGGGCGGCGGGATCGTACTCGTGGGGAGAGCGCTGGAAGCTGAGGCTGCTGGAGCTGGAGGGCTGCGGCGGCGGTTTGCGGTAGAATGACTCTTGGGGAGGAAGACGAGGGTGGCGAAAAAGGTAGGAAGATGGCAGACAGGATAGAGCTGATCATCATCACCGGCGAGTCGGGGGCGGGAAAGTCACACGCGCTGGCGGCCTTCGAAGACGCCGGCTTCTTCTCCATCGACAACCTGCCGCCGCCGATGATCGAGGCTACGGCCGAGCTTTTCGTCCACGAGGGCAGCAAGGTGGAGCGGGCGGCGGTGGTCACCGACGTCCGCGGCGGCGTCTACTTCGAGGAGATCGAGCGCTGCCTGGACGAGCTCGACGAGAAGGACATCCCCTACAAGCTCCTGTACCTGGAGGCTTCGCGCGACACGCTGCTGCGCCGTTTCAAGGAGACCCGCCGTCCCCACCCGCTGGCGGCGGACGGCGACATTCCCGGCGGCATCCAGCGTGAGAAGACGATGCTCAGCAGGCTGAAGGAGCGCGCGGACTGGGTGGTGGACACCTCGGGCATGAACATCCACGAGCTGAGGGCGTTCATCATCGAGAACGTGATACCCGAGCGCACCGGCGGCATGGTGATAACCATCAGCTCTTTCGGCTTCAAGTACGGCACGCCGCTCGACGCCGACCTGGTGCTGGACATCCGTTTCCTGCCCAATCCCAACTACGACCCGGCCCTCAAGCAGCTCTCCGGCCTCGACAGCTCGGTGCGTGATTTCGTCTTCGACAACGACGTGGGCCGCAGGTTCCTGGAGCTGCTGGCGCCGCTGCTGGATTTCATGCTGGAAATGTACGTGGCCGAGGGCAAGTCCAACCTGATGATCGGCATCGGCTGCACCGGTGGCCGCCACCGCTCGGTGGCGCTGGCGGAGTGGCTGGCGGAGCACTTCCGCAGTGGCGAGACGAAGTACAACGTCATCGTGCGCCACCGCGACCTGGGAAAAGCCTGAGATCGCCCGCGGACGGCGGTGGAAACAATGTCGTTTTCCAGTACCGTCAAGGAAGAGGTGAACCGGGTGCCCCGCGAGCGGCGCTGCTGCCGCCGGGCGGAGCTGGCGGCGCTCTTCCGGGGCGCCGGCAGTTTTCACATCCTGGGCGGCGAGCGCTACGGCATTCATGCGGACTTCGGCCTGTCAGCCACCGCGCGGACGGCGGTGACCCTGGTGAAGGAATACCGGCTGCCCCTGGAGGTCCGCGTGCTGGAAGAGCGGCGACTGGGGCCGCATCGCCGTTACCAGGTGCGCGTGGAGGGCGGCGGGCGGCTGGTACAATTCCTCAACGAGATCGGGGTGCTCTCCGATGCCTTCACCCTGGAGGACGGGATACCGGCGCGGATCGTGGGAAAGCCGTGCTGCCGGGCGGCCTTCCTGAGGGGCGCCTTCCTGGCGGCGGGCTCGGTGAGCGGGCCCGGGCGGCCGGCCCACCTGGAGATCTACTCGGGCAACCGGGCCTTCTTCGAGGAGGTCGCCCGGGCGGCGGACGCGCTGACGATCTCCATGCAGATCGTCGACCGCCGCCGCAACGCCGCCGTCTACACCAAGAGGCGAAGCTCCGTGCGCGATTTCCTGGTGGCCACCGGGGCCCACGCCGCCGCCCTGGCGCTCGACGAGCGCGCCATCATCAGCGCCG
>JAJRWQ010000109.1 GCA_024276735.1 Actinomycetes bacterium | reverse complement strand
TGGGTGGCTGCCTGGTTGCTGGCTTACCTGCTGTCGCCGTTCACCGACCCCGACACCTCGGCGCGCTGGTTCTGGCTGGTGTTCGGGGCGCTGCTCTTCCTGGTGATGCTGGCACAGGCCCCCTTACACTGGTTTCTTCTCCAGCGACGCTTCCCCCGGGGGCGAAAGGGGAACGTGCGCGCCGCGGTGGCAATGCCGTTCCTGGTCTTCGCCGGTTTCACGGTGGGCCGGCTGGCCCTGGACCTGCTGCTGCTCTTCGTATACTTCTAGCCCGCCGGGATGGGCTTCCTGGCCCGGAGGGGGTCGGCTGCACTACCTGCTTCCGTCCCGGGGGCGGCTTCTTGACAGCGGTCCGGCCTTCAGTACTCGCAGTCCACCGCCGGGCAGCCCCCGGCGAAGCCGGGGGCTGCCCGGGCATGTTCCTCTTCGTGGCTGGCACTGTCGCCGGCGCGGTAGAGCACCTGCCGCCGGCGGGAGCCGTACCGAAAGACGGTCACCCCCTTCAGGCGCAGCTCCCAGGCGCGCAGCATCGCCCGGCGAACGTCTTCGATACCGGCCTCGTGTGGCATGTTGATGGTCTTGGAGACGGCGTTGTCGACGTGCTGCTGGAAGGCGGCCTGCATGCGCAGGTGCCACTCGGGAGAGATGTCCAGGGCGGTGACGAAGAGGGACTTGAGCTCGCCGGGAACGCCGTCCATGTCCCGGATGCTGCCGCTGCGGGCAATGGCAGCCATTAGTTCCTGCGAGTAGATGCCGTGGCGGCGGGCCGCTTCCTCGAACTCGGGATTGGTCTCCAGCAGCTGGATGCCGTCCATCACCTCGCGCACGAAGGAGATGGCGAAGAGGGGCTCGATGCCGCTGGTGGTGCCGGCGATGACGCTGATGGTGCCGGTGGGAGCGATGGTGGTGACGGTGGCGTTGCGCATGGCTGCGAATCCCCGGCGCCGCCAGGTGCTCTCCGGGAAATTGGGGAAGGAGCCGCGCTGGCGTCCCAGCTCCACCGAGGCCTCGACGGCCAGCCGGGAAATGAAACGCATCAGCCGCTGCGCCGTCTCCAGCGCCGCCTCGGAGTCGTAAGGGATGCCCAGCCTAAGCAGCGCCTCGGCGAATCCCATCACTCCCAGCCCGATCTTGCGGTTGGCGAGCGTCATCGCCTCGATTTCCGGGAGCGGAAAGCGGTTGACGTCGATGACGTCATCGAGAAAGCGCACGCCCAGTTTCACCAGCTCCTCCAGCCGCTGCCAGTCGAAATCGCCGTCGCGCACCAGGCGGGAGAGCTCGATCGAGCCCAGGTTGCAGGACTCGTAGGGCAACAGCGGCTGCTCACCGCAGGGGTTGGTGGCCTCGATGGCGCCCAGCCTCGGGGTAGGGTTGTCCTCGTTGATGCGATCGATGAAGAGCAGCCCCGGGTCCCCGGTCTGCCATGCGGCCGCGGCGATGGCGTTCAGCACCTGCTCCGCCGGCAACCTGCCGCTGCGGGCGCCGGTACGGGGGTTCACCAGGTCGTATTCCCTGCCGGCGAGCGCCGAGTCCATGAAAGCGTCGTCCACGGCGACGGAGATGTTGAAGTTGGCGAGGGAGCCCTCCTGCTGCTTGGCGGCGATGAAATCGAGGATGTCGGGGTGATCCACGCGCAGCACGCCCATGTTCGCTCCCCGGCGGCGCCCGCCCTGCTTCACTGCCTCGGTGGCGCTGTCGAAGGCGCGCATGAAGCTGACGGGACCGGAGGCCACCCCCATGGTGGAGCCGACGATATCACCCCGCGGCCGCAGGCGCGAGAAGGAGAAGCCGGTGCCGCCTCCCGCCTGGTGAATCACCGCCATGTCCTTCACCGCCGTGAAGATGTCCGGTATCGAGTCGGGCACCGGTAGCACGAAGCAGGCGGAAAGCAGCCCCAGGCGGCTGCCGGCATTCATCAGTGTCGGCGAGTTGGGCAGGAACTCCCGGGCCGCCATGGCCTGGTAGAAGCGCTCCGCGTACTGGTCGGCGTCGCCCCCGTACCTTTCCTCGGCGGCGGCCACGAAAGCGGCCACCCTCCGGAAGAGCCCGGCGGGGGTCTCGATGACGTTACCGTTCTCGTCGCGCGCCAGGTAGCGGTGCTTGAGCACCGCCAGTGCGTTCAGCGGCAGCCCCAGGTCGTCGTCGACCTCCAGTAGGCTTTCGCCGGAGCCGCTCTCGGGATGCTGGCGCCGGCGCGCCGCGTAACAGCGGGCCACCGGCGCCGGCGCGTTCTCCCGGAGCGTTGCCTCGACGGCGCTGCGGATATCGTCGACGGCGGGGATGGCGCCGTCGCCGCGTTCGGCCAGGCGTTCCACCGCCAGCGACGCCAGCCGCGCCGGCGAAATGCCCGTCTCGCCCGCGGCGCGGGCGGCGGCGGCGATGGCGGCCTCGATCCGCCGCTGGTCGAATTCGACCAGGCGCCCGTCGCGTTCACGAACCTTTTCCATTCGGCCGGCAGACATGTCCCGGGAGTATCGGTGGGGGTGATAAAAACGCAATATGCAGCAATTTATTTTTCTTCTACCCCCTTACAGTTTTATTGAACCGCGAAACCTTGCCAGAGGGGGGATAAAGCAATAAAATACACTAGGTTTGCAATGAGCGGCCGTTCAAGTTCGGGTGGGCGGGAAAAAAGCGAGAACCTCTGGCGAGCTGCGGAAGGAGAAGGAAGGCAAATGTCACTGTTACTGGAACTGTCTGACGAGTTGGAGTGCTCCGAGTGCGGGGTGATGTGCGAGAAGATCGTCTATCCCGCCAACTGCTTCGACTCCGGATGCAAGTACATCTACTCCTACGACGAGGGTGAGACCACCTACTTCGGCTGCCTGTACAAGGTGTTCGCCGTGGAGATCGACCTGGCGGGCTTTCGCCGCCTGGAGAAGCGCAAGGGAGGCTTCGGCGCCGTCAAGGTAGTGCGCGCGCCGCTGAGCCACTGCCGCGTCTCGGTGGAAAAGGCCTACAACAAGGACCAGGACCAGGAATGCCGCCGGGCGACGGCGGAGCGGTTCTCCCGGGAAGAGCCGGTAAAGAACCGGAGCTGAAGCCAGCGCCGCCCCCATGGGCCCGCCGGTGAGCCGGCGGCGCGGGGCGGTTTTTCATGGAAAAAGAACGCTTCGAAGAGCTGGTGGAGGAAGCGCTGGCGCGGCTGCCGCGCGAGTTCGCGGATCGCCTGGACAACGTCTCCATCGAGGTCGAGGACCTGGCGACACCCTCGCAGCTCTCCGAGGCCGGCGTCGCCGATCCCCACGAGCTTCTCGGCCTCTACCAGGGAATTCCCCTGACCCGCAGGCCGCGGGGCTACGCCGGCGCCCTTCCCGACCGCATCTTCATCTTCCGCATTCCCATCGAGGAGCACTCCCGCAGCGAGGACGACGTGCGCGAGAACGTGCGCCGCACGGTGATGCACGAGCTGGGCCACTACTTCGGCATGGACGAGGAGATGCTCCGCGACGTTTGACCGCGGCCGCCGTTGCTGGTGGCGCGTCCGCCGGGCGGGTGCTTTATTATTGCCCCTCTCTCGGATAGAATCCCCGTATGCCACCATCGCAGTCCGCTTCGCGTGAGAGAGGCTTTTCCGGAATGCGGCCCACCGGCCGCCTGCACCTCGGCCACCTCCTGGGCGCCCTGCCCAACTGGGTGCGCCTGCAGGACGAGTACGAGTGTTTTTATTGCGTCGCCGACCTGCATGCGCTGACCACCCGCTTCGACAACGTGGAGTCGATGCAGCGCGACGGCATCGAGATGGTCGCCGACTGGATCGCTGCCGGCATCGATCCCGAGCGCAGCGTGGTCTTCCGCCAGTCCGACGTCAAGGAGCACAGCGAGCTGGCCCTGCTCCTGGGGATGCTGGTGCCCATCTCCTGGCTGACGCGGGTGCCTTCCTACAAGGAGCTGGTGGGCGAGCTGGGCGACCGCATCGCCACTTACGGTTTTCTCGGCTACCCGGTGCTGCAGACGGCGGACATCATCCTCTACAAGGCGTCGCGGGTGCCGGTGGGCGAGGACCAGCTGTCCCACCTGGAGCTCGCCCGCGAGATCCCCCGCCGCTTCAACGGCCTTTACGGCGAGGTGTTTCCCGAGCCGCAGGCGATCCTCACCGAGACGCCGCGGCTGGCGGGCCTCGACGGCCGCAAGATGAGCAAGTCCTACGGCAATACCATCGACATCGCCGAGGACCCGGAGTCGGTGAGGAAAAAGGTGATGAGCATGTTCACCGACCCCGCCCGCCAGCGCCTCAAGGATCCGGGCCACCCCGACCGCTGCAACGTCTTCGCCTACCACGGCTTCTTCGAGGCGCCCCGGGAGGAGCTGGACGAGATCGACACCGCCTGCCGCCGGGCCGCCATCGGCTGCACCGATTGCAAGCAGCGCCTGGCGGCGCGCATCGAGGCGCGGCTGGCTCCCATCCGGGAGCGCCGGCAGCAGCTGCTGGACGAGCCGGGCCGCATCGAGGAGATACTGGCGGCCGGGCGCGGCAAGGCCCAGGAAGTAGCCAAGACAGTCTTGGAAGAAGCATGCCGGGCGATTGGGATCTAGAGCGGCTGGACCTGGACCTCGAGGTCTTCCAGGGGCCCTTCGACCTGCTGCTGGCGCTGATCCTCAAGGAGGAAGTAAGCATCTTCGAGGTGCCGCTGGCGGAGATCGTCGTCTCCTACCTGGAGCGGCTGGAGAGCGAGGAAGGGCTGGACCCGGAGGCGGTGAGCGAGTTCCTGGTGCTGATGAGCGCCCTCCTGGAGATCAAGTCCGCGCGGCTGCTGCCGGACGCCGACGAGGGCGACCTGGAGGAGCTGTCGCCGGAAGAGGCGCGCGAGGAACTGATACTGCGCCTGGTCACTTACCGCAAGTTCAAGCTGGCGGCCGCGTGGTTGAGGCGGCGTTACCGGCTGACGCACCGGTGGCGCTTCCGCTCGGCGCCGTTGCCGCGCCCGCGCCGGCGGCGGGACCAGGAAGTTCCCCGTCTCTACGAGCCCGACCGGCTCAACCAGGCGCTGGCGGCGTTGCTGGAACCGCCCCCGGAGATCGGCACCGGCCACATGGTGCGGGTGGCGGTGACCATCTGGCAGCAGATGAAGGAGATTCGCGCCGCGCTCAGGCGCCGCGGCAG
>JAJRWQ010000012.1 GCA_024276735.1 Actinomycetes bacterium | reverse complement strand
TCGCCCACGGCGTAGATTCCCTCGTGCTCGGTCTCCAGGGTATGCGGGTCGGTGTGCATCCATCCCGAGGAACCGATCAGCCCCGAGGCGCGCACCACCTCCGGCACCCGGTGCGGCGGCACCGCCAGCAGCAGGTCCACCTTTTCCGCCTCGCCGCCGGCGGCAACGATGGTCCCCGACCCCGGGTCCATCCTCTCGAAGGTGAACAGCGGGTGGTAGTGGATGCCGCGCTTTTCCATCACCGTGGCGATCGCCTCGCCCATCGCCGCGCCGGCGATGGGCATCGGCTGGTGCTCGGGGGTATAGAGGTGAATCTCGGCGCCTGCGCGCACGCCCCGCCGGCGCAGGAACGCCTCCACCAGCAGCGCCGCCTCGTAGGGAGCCGCCGGGCACTTGAAGGGCATGTCGGTGACCAGGATGCCCACCGTGCCGCCGTCGAAGGCGCCCAGGGCGGCGTGGATCTTCGCCGTCCCCTCCAGGTCGTAGAGGTTCAGGGCCATCTGGTCGAAGCCCTCCACGTCGCCCGGGGCGAGCCGGGCCCCGAGGGCCACCACCAGGAAATCGAAACCGATCTCCCGCTCCCCGGTCTTCACCCGCCGGGAGTCGACGTCTATCTCCACCACTTCCTCGTTGACGAACTCGATGCCCTTGCGGGCCAGGTCCGAGAGCGGCCGCCGGATCTGGTCGGCGCGGCGCATGCCCACCGCGTGCCAGAGCAGCGACGACTGGAACAGGTGATCCGGTGAACGGTCCACCAGCACGATGCGATCGCGTGCCGGCAGCCGGCGGCGCAGGTGATGGGCGGCCACGATGCCGCCGGCGCCGCCGCCGAGTATGACCACGGTGGCACCGAAAGCCCGGCCCGCGCCGGTGGAGACCGCTGCCAGCCGGGGGCGTTCCCGGGGCGGCTCCGGCTGCGGCTGCGCGGCCGGCTCCGCGTAGAGCTTCTCCACCGCGGGCGCGAAGCCCGCCTCGTCGAACTCGCTCTCCCAGAGCACCACCTTGCCGTCCGGCCCCACCAGGATGGTATAGGGGACCCAGCCGTTGCTCAGCCGCTTGAAGATCTCCCCTTCCGGGTCCGGGATCACCGGGAAGGGGAGCTGGTACTCCTCCTGCCACGCCCGGCAGCTCTCCTCGCTCTCGAAGGGGCCCACGTAGACGGCCTCCAGCCCCCGAGAGGAGAAGCGCTCGTAGAGGCGCTTGATGGCGGGAGCCTCCCGCCGGCATCCCTGTCACTGGCCCTTCCAGAAGACTATCAACAGTCCCTTGTCCGGGTGAGCAGGAAGACCCAACTCCTCGAGGGGAACCTGCATCCCCTCCGTCACTCCCTTGTAGCTTTCCTCCAGAACTCTCATCGCCGGATCCTTTCCCTAGTGGTAGAGCAGGATGTCAACCAGCCTGGCGGCGGTCACCTGCCGCCCCGGTCTCCGGGCGCGCCGGGCCGGCAGTGCCTCCCTGCCTTTCGTCCATTCAGTGGCTCCTGTCCCCCGGGTACTTGCCGGTCTTGGTCACCGGGCAATAGGCGGGGGCCTCCAGGTCCTCCTCGTACTGCTTGCGCAGCAGTTTCAGCACGTCGTGCACCAGCGGGTTCACCAGGAAGTAACAGCGCAGGCGGCCGTCCATGTAATAGTCGATGAGGCCGGCGCGCCGGAGCAGGCCCAGGTGCTGGGAGATGTTGGGCTGGCTGGTCTCCAGGAACTCCTCGAAATCGCTCACGCACTTGACGCCGTCCTCCAGCTGTTCCAGTATCTCGACCCTCAGGGGATGGCTGATGATCTTCAGTAGCTCGACGCGCTCGCGGTCGATCTTTTCCTTGGTAGTAGTCGTCACCGGGTCCTCCCTTGGCCGGCCGGGGCCGGCCCTTGCAGCATGCATAATCTTATAATTATCCTTTTATATATTCCTGTCAATACCCCCGGGTGTATCCTTTGTCGCACCCGTTCGCCTGGTTCGGCAGGCCGTGGGACGCCGCCCGCCTTCTTCCATTGCGATGGTGGCGGCGCCGGTCTCCGCCCCCGCCGGCGGAAGCCGCGGGAGACGACACCGCTTGGCAGCGGGCAGGGCGGGCAGCAGGGACGAGGTGGTAGAGCCGGTGAGCACCGGCGCCGGGTGGCGCGACTGCTTGCCCGCAGCAAACAGGTAGCATGGAAAACGTGCAGGTGAGCCGGGTGGCCACCCATCCCGCGCCGGGCACCCGCCACTGGCCGCACCGCTCCTGCAGTCGGGTAGCTACAACAGGCTGGAGGACGGCGCCGGCAGCGAACCGGCAGCAGGCGGCCTCAGGCCACGCTCTGCTGTTCCAGCTGGTCGAGCCGGCGGCGAAGCGAGTCGATCAGCTCCGGGTCGCGGGCCAGCTTCTTGCCGTCGACGGCGCGCACCGGGCAGATGCCCAACACGCTGCCGGTGAGAAAAGCAGCGGTCCGCTCCCGCTCCAGCCCGGCGGGATCCGGCGCCGCCAGCTCCACCGGCAGCTCCAGCTCCGCCGCCAGCGCCAGCACCTTTGCCCGGGTGACGCCGGCGAGGATGGGCATCTCCTCGGGCGCCGTCACCAGGACGCCGTCGCGCAGGCAGAAGAAGTTGCTGATGGAGCCCTCGAGGATGCGGCCGTCGCCGTCGGTGAAGAGGGCCTCGAAGGCGCCGGCGGCGTGCGCCTGCCGGCGGGCCAGCACCGTGGCCAGCAGCCCCGTCGACTTGATGTGCGCGTAGCGGCCGCGGTTGCCGGCGACGGTAATGCAATCCACCCCCCGGCGGTAGAGCTCCGGCGGGTGGCCGGCGAACGGCTCCAGCGTCAGCAACAGCCGCGGCTGCAGGTCGTCCCCCGGGTCGATGCCCGCGGCCGCGGGCGGGGTGCCCCGCGAGAGGGTGATGCGCAGGCGACCCTCGCCGACGCCGTTGGCCTCCGCCAGCGCCAGCGCCTGGCGTTCCAGCTCCCCCGGATCCAGGGAGCCCGGGAACCCGGCGGCCTCCATGCCCGCCTGCAGGCGCCGGCAATGCTCGGCGAAGAAGACGGGGCGGCCACGCCGCACTTTCATGGTCTCGAAGATGCCGTCACCGAAGAGAAAGGCACGGTCGAATACCGGCGCCAGGGCGGCAGCCGCGGGAAGCAGGTGGCCGTCCATGAACACGTATTCCGCCGACGTCGCCATGATCGTCCCCCTCGTCAGCCGGAAGCCTCGAGGCCGGGGTTGCCCGCCGGGTCCGCGGCCAGCTCCACTGCCCGCACCATCGCCTCCGCCTTGCGCAGCGTCTCGCGGTACTCGCGCTCGGGGTCGGAGTCGGCGACGATGCCGGCCCCCGCCTGGGCATACAGGGTATCGCCGATCCGCAACAGGGTGCGGATGACGATGTTCATGTCCATGTTACCGCCGTAGCCGATGTAGCCGCAGCTGCCGGTGTAGGGGCCGCGGCGCACCGGCTCCAGCTCGTCGATGATCTCCATGCAGCGCACCTTGGGACAGCCGGTGATGGTGCCGCCGGGAAACATCGCCGCCAGCAGGTCCAGCGCGTCCCGGCCTTCCGCCAGCTCTCCCTGCACGTTGGAGACGATGTGGATCACGTGCGAATAGGCCTCGTTCACCATCAGCTCGTTCACCCGCACGCTGCCGTACCTGCTCACCCGCCCCAAGTCGTTGCGCTCCAGGTCCACCAGCATGATGTGCTCCGCCCGCTCCTTGGGATCGAGGTTCAGCTCCCGCGCCAGCTCGCCGTCCTCGTGGAAGTCCACGCCGCGGCGGCGGGTGCCGGCGATGGGGCGCGTCTGCGCCCGCCGGCCTTCCAGCTGCACCAGCCGCTCCGGTGAAGAGGAGATGAGCGCGTAATCACCCAGGGCCAGGTAGGCGGCAAAGGGCGAGGGATTGATCGACCGCAGCGCCTGGTAGAGCCGCAGGCTGTCACCGTCGTAGGGAAGCTCCAGGCGCTGGGAGAGGTTGGACTGGAAGATGTCGCCGGCGAGGATGTACTCCTTGGCCCGGCGCACCATGTGCTTGAAGCTTTCCCGTGTGAGGTTCGAGCGGGTCACCGAGCTGGCGCTGCAGGCGTGCCGCTCCACCACCGGCGGCGGCGCCGGGGGCAGCAGCCGCTGGCGGCCCAGCGCCGCCTCGATTCCCTCCATGTCGCCTGGGCGGGGATCCTCCACGAAGAGGTGCGTCTGGCCGCGCCGGTGATCGTAGCAGAGCAGCTTGCGGGGGAAGATGAAGTCCAGCTCCGGCAGCCCCAGGTCGTCGGCCGCGTACGCCGGCAGGCGCTCGATGTAGCGGCCGGCATCGTAAGCGGCCAACCCGAAGGCGCCCCCGGTGAGCGGCAAGCCCAGTTCCGCCGGCCGCGGCGACTGCGCCGGCGTCAGCGCCGCCAGGAGTTCCCGGAGGAGGGAAAAGGGATCGGCGACCGCCGCCTCGACGCTGCGCGCCGGCGGTCCCGGGACGGTCAACTGCGCCCGGCCGCGGCGAACACGCAGCCAGGCGCGCGGCTCCCAGGCAAGGACGGAAAAGCGGCAAAGGGTTTCGGCGCCCCCGGCGCTGTCCAGGAGCACCAGCGGCTCCTGTCCGGCCAGGCCCAGCTCCTCGATCAGCGCCACCGGTGAAACCAGCGGCGACTCGAGGCGCCGGTGCTCCACGCGGCGGGCGGGAGCCGCCAGGCCTTCCAGCATGGTTTCGGCAGAACCCATCAGCAATCACCGGCGTTCACATTCTCGGCGCCGCGCTGATGAAGGAAGCGTACTGGTCGCGGAACACCAGGTCCACCGTGCCCGTGGGGCCGTTGCGGTGCTTGGCGACGATCAGCTCGGCGGTGTTCCCCAGGTGCCCGGTCTCCTCCTTCTCGCGGTAGATGAAGAGCACCACGTCGGCATCCTGCTCGATGGCGCCGGACTCACGCAGGTCCGAGAGCTGCGGCCGCGGCGTGTTGCGCTTCTCCGGCGCCCGCGACAGCTGCGACAGCGCCAGCACCGGCAGCTTCAGCTCGCGGGCCATGATCTTCAGCGAGCGGGAAATGCGCGCGATCTCCTGTTCGCGGTTCTGCAGCCGGTCGTTGTCCGGCATCATCAGCTGCAGGTAGTCGACGATCACCAGCCCCAGCGGCACCTTGCCCGCCAGCCGGCGCGTCTTGGCGCGGATCTCGAAGATGTTGGGGTTGGCGGACTCGTCGATGTAGATGGGCGCCTTCATCAGGGTGCCGCAGGCGGTGGTGAGCTTGGACCAGTCGTCGGAGTCCACGGTGCCGGTGCGCAGGCGGTGGTTGTCCACCTTTCCCTGGGCGCACATCATCCGCTGCGCCAGCTCCTCCTTGCTCATCTCCAGGCTGAAGATGAGCACCGGGATCTCCTCCTTGATGGCCACGTGCTGGGCGATGTCCAGCGCCAGCGAGGTCTTTCCCATCGAGGGGCGGGCCGCAAGGATCACCAGGTTTGAGTCCTGCAGCCCGGAGGTGATCCGGTCGAGATCGGGAAAGCCGGTGGGCACCCCGGTGACCGACTTGCCGGCGGCGTGCAGCTTCTCGATGCGCTCGAACTGCCGGCCCAGAATCTCTTCCAGGGACTGCACCTCGCCGCCCACCTGGAAGTGGGTGATGGAGAAGACCATCTCCTCACAGCGATCCAGCAGCTCCTTTACTTCCCCCCGGCGCTCGTATCCCATCTCGGCGATCTTGTTGCCCACCTCGATCAGCGACCTGAGCACCGCGTTCTCGTGCACGATGTCGGCATAGTGCGGGGCGTTGGCCGCGGCGGGCACCGTCGAGGCCAGAGTGTGGATGTAGGCACGTCCCCCCACGCGCTCCAGCACGCCGCGGGACTCGAGGTGGTCGGCCACGGTGACGATGTCGATGGGCTCGCCCTCGCTGAAGAGCTCGAGGATGGTGTCGTAGATGAGGCGGTGGGACTCGCGGTAGAAGTCCTCGCGGCGCAGGCGGTCGCCGGCGGCGGCGACGGCCGCGGGGGAGACCAGCATTGCACCCAGCACCGACTCCTCCGCCTCCAGGTCGTGGGGCGGAAGCGCCGGGGCTTCCTTCAGCTTGCGCGCCATCGCTTCTCCCGTGGACGGTTACCCGGCGGCGGCGACGATCACCTTCATGGTGGCGACCTTGCCCGGGTGCACTTCCACCTCTACCAGGTAATCGCCCGTCTCCTTGATAGGGTCGGGCAGGTTTATCTTCTTCTTGTCGATATTCACCTTGCGGGCGCTGGCGATCTCGGCGGCGATATCGGCGTTGGTCACCGAGCCGAACAGCTTGCCGTCCTCGCCCGCCTGGGCGGTAATGGTGAGCACCGTCTTCCCCAGCATCTCCACCAGCTCGTCCGCCCGCTCGGCATCCCGGGCTTTCTTCTCCTCCAGTGCCTGCTGGCGGCGGCGGATCTCCGCCACCTTGCCCGGGGTGGCCACTTCCGCCAGGCCCTTGGGCAGCAGGTAGTTGCGCGCATAGCCGTCGGCGGTGGTGACCACTTCGCCGCGGGAGCCGAGCTTCTCGACATCCTCCAGCAAAATCACGTCCATGCTATATCATCTCCCGTCCTTGTTGAATAGCCGTTGCCTCGGCTGTTGACAGTTATTGTCTTTTTTGTTGTTTAGGCCGCCGTTTGCCGCCGAAGCGGCGCCGGTAGTCCAGCCAGGTATCGAAGAGCCCCAGCCAGCTCACCAGCGAGAATAGTAGCTGCAGCAACACCAGTCCGGTGTACACCAGCAGCCGCCGCGGCCGCGACACCTGCTTTTCGTTCAGAAAATAATACGCGATCGCCAGTCCCTGGACGAAAAAAAGCAGTTCCGAGACCACCAGCAGGTTCAGGCCCACCATACCGGCGACTTCCCCGGATGCTCCCAGGTACGGCGCCGCCAGCTGTAGCAGCAGCCCCAGGATCATCACGTAGGCGAAGCCGAAATGCAGGCGGAAGGCCCGAAAGCTGAAATCGCCGGGGAACGGCTGTCCCAGCCTCGCGAAGACCGCCCGCGTCAGCGCCAGCGTCAGGGCCGCGATCACCAGCGACGCCCCTACCAGCAGCGAGGGCAGCAGGTAGGGCAGCAGCGCTGCGTACTCGCGGTAGCTCTCCACCAGCGAAGCCGCCTGCTGCTCGTCCCTGCCCAGGCCGGTATACAGCGCCTGGGCCGAGTCCATCGCCTGGCCGGTGAGCTCCGCGGTCGCCGCCACCGGGCCGATGCCCGCCGCCGCCAGCGCCAGCGCCGTCCAGCCCGCCAGGCCGGCGGCGATCAGCGCCGCCAGCAGGAGGAACACCCGCAGCAAGCGCATGCCGGCGCCGATGGCCACCCCGGCGGCCACGCCGGCGAGCGCCAGCAGCGTCACCAGCAGGCCCGTGAAGGGGCCGCCGATGACGGCGGACAGAAAGCCCGCTCCCAGCGCCGCCACGCCGCCGGCCGCGAATCCGTGCCTGCCGGTGACATAGGCCGCCGGCACCGGCAGCGCCGGCACCGCCGCCAGCGACAGCAGCGGCACGAAAGCCAGCACGGCGCCCATGAGCACCGACAGGGCCACCGCCTTGCCGCCGTCCGCCAGCGCCGCTGTCGAGAAGCCGCTCAATCGGCCAGAGCCCCGCAGGCGCCGCCCGCTCAGCGGGACACGTAAGGCAGCAGCGCCATTTCCCGCGCCCGCTTGATGGCTATCGCCAGCTGGCGCTGGTGCCGCCGGCAGGTGCCGGTGACCCGGCGCGAGCGGATCTTCCCCCGGTCGGAGATGTACCGCCTGAGCTGGTTGTAATCCTTGTAGTCGATCTCTTCGATCTTGTCCTTGCAGAAATAACAGTACTTGCGGCGCTGGGAGCCGTGCGCTCCGCCGCGCCAGGAAGAGCGTTTTGCTTTTCTCGATCCTTTTCCAGCCATTTATCCTTCCTTGCTAGCCGTTGGTTTTGTGCCGCCGCGCATCCACCTGGGAGCCGCCCGGGAGGAAGTGCCGGGGAAGCAGTGCTCCCGGTGGGCGGCGGGCGCCGTCCCTAGAACGGGATGTCGTCGTCGTCCTCGGTGGCGTCGGCAGGCGACTCGAAGTCGGAGGTGTCGGCCGAGATGCCCGAGGAATCGGCGACCACCGGCGCCTGCGCCGCGGCGTCGGCATCCTGCCTCGAGCCCAGGAACTGGACGTTCTGGGCGATGATCTTTACCTTGGAGCGCTTCTGCACGCTCTCGGCGCCGCAATTCTGGCAGGAGACGGTCGACTCCCACGTCTGGTAGTCCAGGCGTCCCTCCACGGCCACCTGCCGCCCCTTGCTGAGGAAACGGCTGCAGTTCTCGGCCTGGGTGCCCCAGACGGTGATATCGAAGAAGTTGGCCTTCTCCACCCACTCGTCTCCCTGCTTGCGGCGGTCGTTCACCGCCAGGCCCAGGTCGCAGACGGGGGTGCCGGAAGGCGTCGACCTCAGCTCCGGGTCACGGGTGAGGTTGCCTACCAGGATCACGCGGTTGATGCTCGCCATGATGGTCTCCTTTAACTCTCACTGGTTACTTTTTCCTTGAGGCGCACCGGCTTGAACCGGACCACCTCGTCGGTGATCTTGAGAATGCGCGTTATCTCGTCCAGCACATCCGCGGTAACGGTGAGAGTGACAACGTAGTAATAGCCGTCGCGCAGGTGGTTGATCTCGTAGGCGAAGCGTTTCTTGCCCCATTCGTCGACCCCGTCCACGGAGCCTCCCCCTTCGGTGGCGGTCTGGCGGATGCGCTCCACGATCTCGGCGCGGCGCTCCTCCTCCGCCTCGGGGTGCAGAATGAGCATGATCTCGTAGTCGTTCGTCGTACTCACCTCCTTTGGTCTCGAGCGGCCCCATGCGCCGTCGCATGGAGCAGGAGTCGTACTCTTCAGTGGGGAGAATTGAGTATAGCAGATGCAGCGGACGTATGGGAATCGGCGGCGGGCGCCGCCAGCGGTTCGCCGGCGGCGCTTTTGGGGTATGATAGTCTGCACCGGGCAGCTGGTGGAGGAGGGGCATCTTGGCGACACCGAAGTTCATCACCTTCCTGAGCGATTTCGGTCACGGTGACGACTTCGTGGGCACCTGCCACGGGGTGATGAAGAGCATCGCCCCCGACGTGCAGATCATCGATATCACCCACGAGGTGCGGCGCCACGACATCACCCAGGGAGCGCTGATCCTCGCCGACACCCTTCCCTACATGCCCGAGAGCATCATCCTGGCGGTGGGCGACCCCGGCGTCGGCGGCGACCGGCGGCCGGTCGCCATGCGCACGCGGGAATGGCGCTACCTGGTGGGCCCGGACAACGGCCTGCTGTGGCTGGCGGCCGCGCGGCTGGGCGGGCCCGCCGCGGCCGTGGAGCTGGCGTGCTCCACCTACAGCCTCCAGGAGGTCTGCAAGACCTTCGAGGGGCGCGACCTCTTCTCGCCCGCCGCCGCCCACCTCGCCAACGGGGTGGAGCTGGAGAAGCTGGGAGCGCCGGTACCGGTGGACGAGCTGGCGCAGGTGGCGCTGCCGCCGGTGGAGATGGGCGCCGGCGAGCTCTCCGCCGGCGTCGTCTACATCGACCGTTTCGGCAACGTGCAGCTGCAGCTGGCCCGCGCCCAGCTGGAAGAGCTCGGCATCCGCCTCGGCGACGAAATCGAGGTGCGGCACGGCGACGAGAGCTGGCGGGTCCCCTTCGTGGAGACCTTCGCCGCCGTGGAGCCGGAGCAGCTGCTGGTGTACGAGGATTCCTACCGCCGCATCTCCTTTTCCATCAACCGGGGGGACGCGGCGCGCACCTTCCAGATCAACGAGGGCGACAGGCTGGTCTTTCGCCCCCTGCCGCGGGAGTAGTGCTTGGCGCCGGCGGCTGACAGGGGGCGGGCGGTACTCCTCTTCAACACCACCAATGCCGCCCTGGAGGCGGAGACGGAGATCATCGCCGCCGGTTTCTGGTGCGAGGTGGTGCCGCGGCCGCCGGGAGCGCCGGCGGACGGCCCCTGCGGGCTGGCGGTAGCCGTGGCCGCGGCGGACGCGCAGGAAGTGATCTCCCTCTTGGCGAAGGCGGGAATCGACGCCGTGATCCACCGGGAACGGGACGGTGACCATGCAGCCTGAGCAGCCTGGAGGCGACAGGAACGGCGCCGCCGCCGAAAACCAAAGCTTCGAACAGCACCTGTTCGTCCTGCTGAGAACCCGCTGCCACCAGCCCGCGCTGGAAAAGGCGGTAATGGCTTTCTCGCGGGCCGGCAACTGGGGGCTCTTCTGGCTGGCGCTGGCGCTGCTGCTCTGGGCGGCAGGGATGCCGCGGGGGCGGGGGGCGTTCGTGTTCCTGGTGCCGGTGCTTTACACCACCCTGCTGGTGAACTTCGCCATCAAGTCGCGGGCGGGCCGGGAGCGGCCCCGCAGCAGCGACCCCCGCCTGCAGCCGCTGGTGGGCACCCCCGCCAGCAGCTCCTTCCCCTCGTCGCACGCGGCGATGTCCTTCGCCGCCGCCATCGCCCTCACTTTCTACTACGCTCCCCTCTGGGCGCTCTTCTTCACCCTCGCCTTCCTGATGTCCTGGTCGCGCGTCTACGTGGGGGTGCACTATCCCTCGGACGTGCTGGCGGGTACCTTCGTGGGCCTGGTCTGGGGCACGGTGATGGTGCTGCTGCTGATATTCGTCTAGTAGCCAGGCGCCGCGATCGCCGCCGCGGGCGACCCGTTCCAGGCCGCAACCGGCGCCATTGGCCGCCCAGTGCCGTGCCGCGCCTTGCAAGTTCCGGACCCATATGATATCCATTACTAACTGATAATCTGTATCGATTATGGACCTACTGACGAACACCGGGCTCAGGCGCACGCCCCAGCGCCTGGCGATAGCCGGTTTCCTGGAAGGGAACCGCGACCACCCCACGGCCGAGGACGTGCTGGCGGCGGTGCGGCACGATCACCCCACCATCTCCTGCGCCACCGTGTACCGCACCCTGGGAGCGCTCCAGGAACGGGGCCGGATCCGGGAACTGACCATCGATCCCCGCCGGCGCCGCTACGATCCCGACACCGGGCCCCACCACCACCTGCTCTGCGTCGGCTGCGGCAAGGTCACCGACATCCGCGACGGCTGCGAGCTGCGGCTGGCGGCGGCGATCGAGAATGAATACCTGGTACTGGAAAGCCGCGTGGAGATCCACGGCCTCTGCCGCTCCTGCCGCCGGGCGGAGAGTGGCGGGCGCCCGTCCGCGGAGGCTTCCGCGGACGGCCGATCCCGGCGGCATCGAAACGAGGGAGGCGAAAGGTAATGAAGCCCACCGAGATCAAGCCGGACATCTACTGGGTGGGAGCCATCGACTGGGCGGTGCGCGACTTCCACGGCTACGTGACCCCCAAGGGCACCACCTACAACAATTACCTGGTCATGGACGAAGAGGTCACCCTGGTGGACACGGTGAAGTACGACTTCGCCGCCCGCACGCTCAAGAACATCGCCAACATCGTCGACCCGGCGCAGATAAAGAACGTGGTGATCAACCACGTGGAGAACGATCACGCCAGCTCCCTGGACCGGGTGATGGCCCTGGCGCCCGACGCCCGGATTTTCATCACCGAGAGGGGCCTGCAGGTGATCGAGCGCTTCTTCGATACCTCCAGCTGGAACATCACCACCGTCAAGACCGGCGACGAGGTGAAGACCGGCAAGTACACCCTCCGCTTCCTGGAGACGCCGATGCTGCACTGGCCGGACTCGATGATGACCTACGTGCCGGAGGCGAAGCTGCTCATCTCCCAGGACGCCTTCGGCCAGCACCTGGCCACCTCCACCCGCTTCGACGACGAGTTCAGCCGCTGCGCCTCCCACGCCGAGCTGGAGGAGGCGGTGGTCGATTACTACGCCAACATCCTCATGCCCTTCGGCAGGCTGATCAAGGCCAAGCTGCGGGAGATCGAGGAGCTGGGGCTGGAGATCGACATGATCGCCCCCGACCACGGCATCATCTGGCGGGCGGAGCCGCAGCGGGTGATGCAGATGTACGCCGGCATGGCCGCCGGCGCCGCCGACCTCAGCGTGGCCATCATCTACGACACCATGTGGCACAGCACCGAGGTGATGACGCAGCCGATCATGGAGGGCGTCAAGGACGCCGGGGTCGACGTCAAGGTGATCAAGCTGCGCGATACCCCCATGAGCGTGGCCATCACCTAGTTCTGGAAGTCCCGCGGCTGCCTGGTGGGATCGCCCACCCTGAACAACGAGGTCTTCCCCTCGGTGGCACAGTTCATGACCCACCTGCGGGGCCTGCGCCCCGCCGACCGCATCGCCGGCGCCTTCGGCAGCTACGGCTGGGGCGGCGGCGCCGTCAAGTGGCTGCTGGCAGAGCTGAAAAACATGAAGCTGGAGACGGTGGAGCCGGGGGTGGAGGTCAAGTACCGCCCCTCGCCCGATGACATGGAAGAGTGCTACCGGTTCGGCCGCGAGTTCGCCGGCCGCGTGCGCGAGTTCCACCAGCAATACTGAAACGGGTGCCGGCCGCGTGCCGTCATCGCGGCCGGCCGGGAAAGGAAAGGAAGAAGATGAAGTACAAGTGCAGCGTCTGCGGTTACGTCTACGACGAGGAGAAGGAAGGTACCCCCTTCGACGACCTTCCCGCCGACTGGAAGTGCCCCGTCTGCAACGCTCCCAAGGACGCCTTCAACCCCATTTGAACCCCGGATCGCGAACCGGGGCGCCCCGGGAACGGACGGCACTCGCTTTCACCGCTCCCAGTGAATAGTATACTCGGAAAGGAACGGGAGCTGGCGGAGAGGAGTTGATGAAGCGTTGCTGCAGGTTGGCATCATCGGTTTGCCCAATGCCGGCAAGTCCACCCTCTTCAACGCCCTCACCCGCGGCCACGCCGAGGCCGGCCCCTACCCCTTCACCACCATCGACGCCAACACCGGCATGGCGGCGCTCGCCGACCCGCGCCTGGAGGAGATCGCCGCCTGCACCGGGGCGGAGAAGGTGGTGCCGGCGGCGGTGAAGTTCGTGGACATCGCCGGCCTGGTCGAGGGCGCCCACCAGGGCGAAGGGCTGGGCAACCGCTTCCTGGGGCACATTCGCGAAGTGGACGCCGTGGCCCACGTGGTACGCTGCTTCGCCTACGCCGACGTGGCCCACGTGGAGTCCGGCATCGACCCCGTGCGCGACATCGAGCTGGTGGAGCTGGAGCTGCTGTTCGCCGACCGGGAAACGGTGGCCCGCCGCCTGGAAAAGACCAGCAAGGCCGCCAAGGGCGGCGACCGGGAGCTGGCGGCGGCAGCCGCGTTCCTCGAGCAGCTGCTGGCGGAACTGGACGCCGGGGTGCCGGCCCGACGGGTGGAGGTGCCCGAGCAGCACGCGGAGCTCTTTCACGACCTGTGGCTGCTCACTGCCAAGCCGGTGGTCTACGTGGCCAACCTGGCGGAGGAGGACCTGCCCCCGGGGGAGAGCGAGCTATTCGCCCGGGTGGAGCAAAAGGCGCGGGAGGAGGGCGCCGCCGTGGTGGGGGTGAGCGCCGGCATCGAGGGCGAGATCGCCGAGCTCTCGCCGGAGGAGGCCGCCGAGTTCCGCGCCGAGCTGGGAGAGGAAGAGCCAGGTCTCGAGCGGCTGGTGCGCGCCTGTTACCGGCTGCTGGACCTGGTAACCTTCTTCACCGTCGAGTCGGGCATCGCCCAGGCCTGGTCGCTGCCCGCGGGCAGCACCGCCGCCCAGGCGGCGGGACGGATACACAGCGACATGGAGCAGGGTTTCATCAGGGCCGAAGTGGTACATTGTTCCCAACTGCTGGGCTGCGGCTCTTTCGCCGGCGCCAGGGAGGCAGGCAAGCTGATGGTGGAAGGCCGGGAATACGTGGTGCAGGACGGCGACGTCCTGAGGATCAAGTTCAAGGGTTGAAGAAGCAGGCCGGCGGGAAGGGCCGGTACCGGCGGCCAGTGAAACGGGCATGAACAGCAACGGCGGGCGGCAACGCGCAACACGGCCCGCGGGCTGCCGCCGCGCCGGGAAGCTGCCGCCCGCGCGGCGGAATCGCCGGAAACGGGCGAACCGCCGGGACGCGGCGATACTCAGCGAGGTGAGATGCCATGAAGGAGCTCGATGTCTCCACCGGGGCACGCGACGATTTCGTCGACATCACCGACAGGGTGCGGGAGGCGGTCGCCGCCAGCGGCGTCAGCGACGGCGTCTGCCGTGTCTTCGTGCCCCATACCACCGCCGGGGTGACCATCAACGAGGGCGCCGACCCGGCGGTCACCCGGGACATGATCGCCGGCCTCGACCGGACCGTGCCCTGGAACGCCGGCTACGCCCATGCCGAGGGTAATTCCGCCGCCCACATCAAGGCATCGCTGGTGGGCGCCTCGGAGACGATCTTCGTCCGCGGCGGCGACCTGGTGCTGGGAACCTGGCAGGCGATCTACCTCTGCGAGTTCGACGGGCCCCGCCACCGCCGGGTGCTGGTACGGGTGGATGAACGCTGATACTGGCAGACCAGGCGGTGGACGCCCTGGCCACGGGCAGGGCAGGCAACCATGAATGAGTACTTGTTTTCAACCACCGCCGCCGTGCGGCCAGCGGGCGGCAACCAGGTGACGGCGGCTGTTTCCCGGCCGGCTCCGCGCCGGCGGCGGGCCACCAGGGGTGACGGCTGGTGACCGCGCTGCTGCTGGCATCGCTCGCCGCCGTCTTCACCATCGCCGGCGGCGCCCTGCCGCTGGCGCGCCGGGGCCTGGGCGAGCGGGGGCTGTCGCTGCTGGTGGCCTTCTCCGCCGGGGTGATGCTCTCCACCGGCATCAACAGCATGCTGCCCGCCAGCTTCGAGCTGGCCGGTAGCGGCGCGGTGCTGGGAGTGAGCGCCGGCTTCATCCTCCTCTACCTGGCGGAGCGGGTGACCCTGGTCCACGCCTGCCGCGAGCACGGTCGCCACGTGCATACCCTGGGCGTCTTCGCCGTCGCCGGGCTGGGCTTCCACATGGCCCTGGACGGCTTCGCCATCGCCGTCAGCGGCGAGGCACAGGCGGCGCTGGGAGCGGTGGTGGCGCTGGCGGTGCTGGCGCACCGTTTTCCCAGCGGCATCTCCTTTGCCGGGGTGATGCTGGTCTCCGGCTACGAGCGCTCGCGCGCCTGGGCCACCCTGGTGGTGCTGGCGCTGCTGGCCCCCGCCGGCGCCGCCGCCGGCCTGCTCTTCGCGGGCGTAGGCGACGCCGTTCTCGGCTTTGCCATCGGCCTCTCCGCCGGCACCTTCCTCTACATCTCCACCAGCGACCTGCTCCCCGAGGCCCACGAGCGCGGCTGGCACGACTACGGGGTACCGCTGGCCTTCGCCGCCGGCTTCGCGCTGATGCTGGCGGCGGCGCTGGTGCTGGGCTGAGGGGTCCGGCGGCAGCTTGGCGGGCGGATTCCTTCCTATTTGCGTCCTGGATCTCGCTGGTTGATCCTGATCACGCGCGCCCGCCCAACGGCAAACATTCCCATCCGCTCCCGCAGTTCCGCGAATGGAATGAATACTGCGCGCCTGGCGGTCCGGAGGGACCGCGACGCGCAACCGCCGGCCCGCCGCGCGCCCTGCCTCACTTTTTCGTAAACAGAACCGGAGACGACCGGACTTGAAACGCGCGCGTGATCAGCACCGGTGATGCGTTGCTTGCCGTACTGGGTTCACCGTTAGGGCAAATCGGCGTGGCTACCGGGGGCGACGCGCCGCGAGCCGGCGCGGCGCCACCCGCACCGGCAGGGAAGGTTCACTGCCGGGGCGCCGGCCTCAGGAAGGTTCCCACCGACAGCAGCACGATGGCCAGTGCGGTGGCGAAGCCCAGCGCCAGCTGGAGCGCCAGCAGCACCGCTTCCAGGCTGTCGGTATTGCCGCTCTCAACCATCGAGGGCACGATCACGGCGTAGATCAACGGCCCCGCCAGGTTGACCAACAGGAGGAGCAGTGCTCCCAGGAAGAAAACGGTGCCGCCCCTCTCTTCGCCCCGCTTGAGGCCCGCCGCTACCAGGAAGGCGATCGACGCCAGCAACACGGGTACGTAGAAAACTATCGCCGAGACCAGGTTCATCGATAAATCCTCCTCTTCGAGCCACCGGCGGACGCCGCGACCACCGCTCCGGCGGCCGGTGCACCGACTACCTCTCTTTCTACGCTCCGCCGGCCGCGCTTCCTTTATAAACGGATGGTGGATGGTGGATGGTAGACAATGGACAAAAACACTCGGGTGGCGTTGTGGCTACGAGATTCGCTGGTTTTATCCAAGATCCACCATCTACCATCCAAAATCAGACTTTTCGCTTTTATTGTCTTCTTCCCGCCCGCCAATAGCCGTATCCGCCGAGGAGCCCTAGAAGTAAACCGGCAATGATTAATAAGGCCATTGTCAGAGGAGACTTGGTTGTTGATACACACTTAGTCCCTGTGTCACCCAATTCACATAACTTATTTAGAAAGCGTGTCACAACCAGAAACATAATAGCGAATAATATTGATGAAATTATCAATATTCTACGTCTGCCGGAAGGTATTGGTGAAAACCAGCCGATGATAAATGCCAGTGGTGAAAAAATAAGGCGATTATAAAACATTTGGCACAGGTTTCAGTAGGTAATCGAGGAAAAGTTCAAATAGATCCTCGTTCCTGTGATTGTATCTGAACTGCATCTCGTAGAGATATAGGGGAAACTTTTCAGGAGAGACACCGTGAT
>JAJRWQ010000108.1 GCA_024276735.1 Actinomycetes bacterium | reverse complement strand
GCCTTGCCGACGGCCACCACGTGATCGGGGTGAGCGTCGGCGACATGGAAGGGAACACGGCCACGGGTGCCGGCTCCTTCGACGTCGATACCCAGGCGCCGCACGTCGACACCGTCACCCCATCCGGCTGGCTGGCCACGGACACGGCCACCATTACCACCACCTACGGTGACGCCGGCAGCGGGATAGACGCCGCCTCGGTGAGCGTCACCCTGGACGGCAGCCCGGTGAGCGGCTGCACGGTCACCGCCGCCGGCGCCCAGTGCCCGGTGAGCGGCCTTGCCGATGGCCAGCACGCGGTCGGGGTGAGCGTTACCGACGTCGCCGGCAATACCGCCACCGGCAACGGCACCTTCCAGGTGGATACCCAGGGGCCCTCGCTGGGCCCGCTGGTCCTGGATATCACCGCTGGCTCCGGCTCGGTGAACATCAGCGCCGATTACAGTGAGCCGCCTGCCGGTTCCGGCGTCGATGCCACCTCGGTGAGCGTCACCCTGGACGGCAGCCCCCTCGCCGGCTGCAGCGCCGGGGCCACCCACGTACAGTGCACGGCCGGCGAGCTGGCAGTGGGAACGCACGCGGTGACAGTGACCGTGGCCGACCAGGTCGGCAACTCTTCCTCGCTGTCCGGCAGCTTCGACGTCAGCGATCTCGCGGCGCCGGTGATCAGCGGCACTGCGCCCACGGGCACCCTGGCCGCGGCCGCGACCACCATATCCGCGGACTTTGGCGACGGCGCTCCCAGCAGCGGCATCGACACCGCCTCGGTGAGCGTCACCCTGGACGGCAGCCCGGTGAGCGGCTGCACGGTCACCGCCGCCGGCGCCCAGTGCCCGGTGAGCGGCCTCGCCGACGGCCTGCACCAGGTGTCGGTGGTGGTGAGTGACAACGCCGGCAACCAGGCCAACGCCGCCTGGAGCTTCACCGTCAAGGCAGCCGGTCCCCTCATCGGTGAGCTGGTGCCCACCAACGGGGCGATAGTCAACAATGCCTGGACGCAGATCTCCGCCGCTATCACCGATAACGGCGGCGGCGTCGACCCGGCCTCGGTGCACGTGTACCTGGACGGGGTGGACGTGACGGGCGCGGCTTCCGTGAGCGCTACCGGCGTGAACTTCGCGCTCATCCAGGGAATCGATGCCGGCCTCGCCGGCGGTCAACATCACGCCCGCGTCACCGCGGCCGATCTCCAGGGCCGGGTCTCGGAGCAGACGTGGTTCTTCACCATCGTTTCGCCGCAGCTGCGGCTATCGCACCTCGACACCTATTGGCCCAGCTTTGCCGCGTACACGCAGGGACAGCTGATGGTCGACTACCGCATGAGCAACGACGGCGACGGGGCCTGTCTCTCCGGGCAGGTGGCCTACTGCAGTGCCACCAACGGCGTCGAGGCCGTGGGGCCGCTGCCGGTGCTGCTGGGTGACATCGCTCCGGCGTCAGCGGTGGATTACAGCTTCATGTACGTGGTGCCCCCCGGGGTGAGCAGGTTCGTGGCCATCAGCCACGCCAGCTGCGAGGACGAGGCCGGCCACGTCTACTGGTTTGCCGGCCCGCCGCCCCCGTAGACTGCCGCCGGCCACGCTGCCGGCAACCGCGTGACCGCGGCCGGGATCGGCTTTCGGAGCCCGGAGCCCGGCGTAGCTCTCTCCCGTGCTCGGCAGGACGCTGCCAGCGTTCCCCATCGCCGCCCCATATCTGGTATCTTTTTAAAAGCACCGCCGATTACGAGACCAAGGCCGCCGCGGGGTCGCAGCAGGGTGAAGTCTGCTTGCTGGCAATCCCCTGGAAGGGCGGTGGCCGTGTACGGCTGCGTGTGAAAGCGGATATGACCTCGAGTTCCTGGCACGGGATTACTATTGCGTAGCCGCCTCAAAGTCCTCCGGGATTCCGGCTACCTCCTGTTTGCGCGCACCTTTGCGCGCCTGTCGACGCTTCCGTTCCTCATCTATGCCGCCGGCAAGCTGGGACCGGCCCATTACGGCATCCTGCTCTTCGTGACCGCGTCGGTGGAGCTCCTGGCCTCCCTCAGCAACCTGGGCGCCTCCCGCTACGGTGCCAGGGCCGTGGTGCGGCACGAGCTGCCGCGATCGCACCTGGCGGGGATCCTGCTGTCGCTGCGCCTGGGGATCGCCATCTTCCTGTCCGCCTGCGCCCTGGTGGCCATTGCCATCTATACACCGCCTTCCCCCAAGCTGCAGGTGATGCTGCTGGGGCTGGCGGCAATGACCCTCTCCTCCTTCATCGAGACCACCGAGACCCTCTTCACCGGTGCCGAGAAGTTCTCCGCCGCGGCCACCCTGCAGGTGCTGGGGCGGCTCACCTACCTGGCCTTCGGCTTCCTGGCCCTGGGCCTGGGGCTCTCGGTGGTGGCGGTGATGGCCGCGTACGTGATCGGCATCATCGTCGAGAGCATACTGCGCATGATCTACTCGGTCCGCAACGTGACCGGTTTTTCCCTTCACTTCACCCGCGCCGAGCTCTGGACGGTGGTCAAGGGCATGTTGCCCTTCGCCGTGACCGCGGTGGCCTCCATGATCTACTACCGGGTGGACGCGCTGGTGATCGACGGTTACCACGGCGACGCCGCCGTGGGTGTCTACGGTGTCGCTTACCATTTCTACTCCTTTTACGTCTGGGCGCCGATCGTGCTCAGCCGGGCGCTGCTGCCCGGCCTCACCGCCGCCTACCAGCGGGACCCGGCGCGCGCCGAGAGATCCTGCTGGTACTGGTACCGCACCGTGGGCGTCGCCTCCCTGCCGGTGATCCTCGTCTCCACCATTCTCGCCGGGCCGGTGATCCGCAACCTGATGCCGCCCTCCTACGCGGAGTCGGTGTTCGTGCTCCAGGTGCTCTTGTGGTCGATACCACCGCTGGTGATGTCCAGCGTCGGCTTCGTCATCCTTACGGTAGCCGACAAGGAAGTGCTGGGCGCCTGGCTCTTCGTGATCACCGCCGCGGTGATCTTCGCCCTGGACATGCTGCTGATTCCCAGGTACAGCGTCAACGGCGCCGCCGCGGCGATGGTGGCGGCCACCGTGGTGCTGGCCGCCCAGGTGCACTGGCTGCTGGCGCGCTACATCTTCTCACCCAGGCATGGGTTGGTGCGCACCTACGCCATGCCGGTGCTGGGCGGCATCGCCATGGGGGCGGCCGCGGTGCTGCTCTGGCCGCTGGGGTGGCTGCCGTCGATGGCGGGAGGGCTGGCGGCGTACGGCGTGGTGATATTCCTGGTGCGAATGACCGAGGGAGGAGGGCCGCGGACGGCTTCGGCGTCCTGAGAAACCCATGTGTGGCATAGCCGGCATAGTCAGGGACGGCCCCGTGGACGATGCGGACGTCCGGCAGGTGGAGAAGATGGGGGCGGTGATGAGCTACCGAGGGCCCGACGACCAGGGGCTGCGGCACGGCCCCGGCTACGTTTTTTCCCACCGGCGCCTGAGCATCATCGACATCGCCGGCGGGCACCAGCCGATGTCCGACGATGGCGGCAAGCTCTGGCTGGTCTACAACGGCGAGATATACAACTACCGGGAGCTGCGGCGGGAGCTGGAGGCGGCGGGACACCGCTTCCGCACCCGCTGCGACACCGAGGTGATCATCCACCTCTACGAGGAGGATGGCATCGAGTGCGTCAGGCGGCTCAGCGGCATGTTCGCCTTCGCCGTCTTCGACGAGGAACGGCGCCGCCTGTTGCTGGCGCGCGACCGCGCCGGCATCAAGCCGCTCTACTACGGCTTCGAGGGCGGCACGCTGAAGTTCGCCTCCGAGGCCAAGGCCCTGGTGCAGACCGCTCCCCGGCTGATGGGGCCGGACGAGCGCTCCATCGTCGATTTCTTCTCCCTGAGCCTGGTGCAGGAGGGCCGCACCGCCTTTCGCGGCATCCGGGAGCTGAGGCCGGCGCACCTGCTGGTCTGGGACTTGCAGAGCCGCCCGGTGGCGGAGCGCTACTGGAGCCCCTCGTACCGGAAGAAGACGGAGCTGGAAGGGGCGGCCCTGGAGGAGGCCGTGGCCGGGCTGCTGGAGGACGCGGTGAGGCGCCACCTGGTGAGCGACGTCCCCGTGGGCACGTATCTCAGCGGCGGACTGGACTCCAGCCTGGTTTCGGCCATCGCCGGCGAGCACCTGGAGACACTGAACACCTTTTCCGCCGGGTTCAGCGGCTCCGAGGAGGTGGACGAGCGGCGCTACGCGCGCGAGGCGGCCGCCCTCATCGGCTCGCGCCACCACGAGGTGGAGGTGGGGCCGGACGATTTCTTCACCAACCTGAGGCGGATAGTCTGGCACATGGACGAGCCTACCCTCAGCCCGGGCGTATATCCGTACTATTTCCTTTGCGGCCTGGTGGCGAAGACGGTGAAGGTGGTGCTGGGAGGCCAGGGCAGCGACGAGCTGTTCGGGGGCTACCACCGCTACCGCATGGCGCTGCTGGAGAAGGACATGATGCGCCGGCTCAGGCGCGGACGCCTGCCCGGTTTTCTCGCCGGCGCCAGGGAGTACCGCCGCCGCTACGGCTCCGGGGCGCTGAAGAACGCCCTCCTGCGGCTGGGCGCCGGCGACAGCCGCCGCATCTACGAGATCGTCAGCGGCTTTCATCCCCGGCGCCTGCCGCGACTCTTTGCCGACGACTTCCGCAAGCGCCTCTCCGATTACGACCCCTTCGAGCCCTTCCAGCGCTCGCTGGCGGGTTGTGACTCCGAAGACCTGGTGGACCTGATGCTCTACAACGATTACCACAACATGCTCGCCAGCATCCTGCGCACCGAAGACCGCATGAGCATGGCTCATTCCATCGAGTCCCGGGTTCCCTTCCTGGACCATCGCCTGGTGGAGCTGGCGGCCGCGATCCCCGCCTCCGCCAAGGTGCGCGGCGACGAGCCCAAGCGGATACTGAAGCAGGTGGCGGCGGGCAGGGTGCCGCAAAGCATCATCGAGCGGCGCAAGCAGGGATTCTCGGCGCCGGTGGACAGCTGGTTCCGCGGGCCCCTGGGCAGGCAGCTGGACGATTTCCTCCTGGGGGAGCGGGCGCGGTCACGGGGATACTTCTCACCGGGCTACGTGGAACGGCTCCTGCACCGTTTCCGCAGCGGCGGCCGCGACGTCTGGCGCATCTGGTCGCTGGTGACCTTCGAGATGTGGTGCCGGGTCTTCATCGACGGCGAAGGGTACCTGGCCGAATGAGGTGAGCGGTGTCTTCCTTCCGCACAGTCTTTCGCGACTCGGGGTACCTGCTCGGTTTCCGGATGCTCTCGCGCATCCTTTCGATGGTGTTCATGCTGTTCGCCGCCGCCCGGCTCACGCCCGCCACCTTCGGCGCGCTCTCCTTCGCGCTGGTGACCGTGGAACTGCTCTGCGCCATCGGCGACCTGGGCATCACCCGTTACGGTTCCCGGGAGCTGGTGCGCCGCTGGGACGAGCGGTCCCTGCTGGCGGGCAGGATAGTCGCCCTGGAGGTATCCACCTCCGCGGCCTTCGTGGTCGCCGGCCTGGCGCTGTTGCTGCTGCTGGAGCCGGGGTACCCCAAGTTTCCCCTGGTGCTGGTGGGCCTGCTGGTATTTCTCGTCTACAGCCTGGTCAATGCCACCGAGGCGGTTTTCATCGCCGCCCGCCGCTTTTTCTTCTCGGCCCTGTTTACCTTCAGCGGGCGCCTGGTCTACGTGGCCGTGGGCGTGACGGTGCTGGCGGCGGGGGGCTCGGTGGTGCTGGTGATGTGGGGCTTCGTGGCCGCCGTGGTGCTGGAGGCAACCGCCAGGATGGTTTTCGTGGCCCTGTCCATCACCCCCTTTTCCTTTGGTTTCGATCCGCGTTCCCTGTGGCGGATGCTGCTGCGGACGATCCCCTTTGCCGCCGCCGGGGCGGCCAGCATCCTCTTCCTGCGGGCCAACGTGCTGATCCTGGAGCTGCTGGGAGGAGACGCGGACGTGGGCGTCTTCAACGTCGCCTTCACCCTCTACACGCCGTTCCTCTGGTCGGCGATGGTGTTCGGCGTCGCCTCCTTTACCGGCCTCACCGAGTCCCTGGCCCGCGACCCGGAGCAGGCGCGCAGCACCTGGTGGCAGTGGTACCGGCTGATGGCGATCGCCGGCATCCCCCTGGCCCTGGCGGTGACCTTCCTCGCCGGCCCGGTGCTGTCCTACCTGCCGGCAGGCTACGAGGAGAGCGCCCGGGTGCTGCAGCTGCTGGCCTGGTCGGTGCCGCCGCTGCTGCTGGCATCGATCGATTACAACATCCTGCATGCCAGCGACCGCGAGCGGTCGGCGGCTCTGATCCTGGGCATCGCCGCCGCCGCCAACGCGGCGCTGAACTTCCTGCTGGTACCGCGGTTCGGAATCGCCGGTTCGGCGGCGGCGCTGACCGGCGCCACCTTCCTGCGCGAGGCCCTCTTCTACCGGGACGTCCGTCGCCATTTCTTCCGCCGTCACATGGCGGTCCTGTTTTACCGCCCGCTGCTGGCGGGAGGTGCCATGGCCGCGGTGGCGGCGGCGGTGAACCTGGTGAATCCGTGGCTGGCGGTGGCCGCCGGCTTTGCCGCCTACGGGGTAGTGATCGTGGGAACGGGGGCGGTGCGGCTGGCGGAGATCAGGAGCCTGGCGGGCCGCTGAGCGGCCGTCCGGCCGATTATCGGGTGCCCGGCATATCGTGTAGAATCGTCGTGGGTGGCGCCGGCCGCCCGGCGGCCTGGTAGCGGCGGTTAAACTTTTTCCGGCAGCGTGCCGTAAGGGAAACGTGGCGCGGGTTGCCGCCCGGCCGGCGGCGGGTGAGCCGCGGGGCTCGCGGGTGGCAGGCGACGAAACGGAAACATGGCCATGACAGATTTCACCAGCAATAGCGGCAGGAACCAGGGACCGGTGGCTGCCGCCTGGCTCTGCAGGCGACCGTCCGGAACGGTCTCTTGAGCGGCATCGCCGGCATCTTCAGGCGTGCGGGCGCCATCGAGAGCGGAGACCTGGAGCGCATGTCGGCGGCGATAGCGCACCGTGGTCCCGACGGCGAAGGCAGCCATCTCGGCGAAGGCGTCGCCCTCTGTCACCGGCTGCTGCGCATACCGGCGGCGGTTTGCGTCGCCCAGCCCCTCTTCAGCGAGGACGGGAACCTCGCGCTCGTCTGCGACGGGCGCATCTACAACCATGCCGCCCTGCGCCGGCAGCTCCAGGAGCGCGGGCACCGCTTCTCGGGAGACGGCGACGTGGAGGTGCTGCTGCACCTCTACCAGGAAAAGGGCGACGATCTACTCGATGATGTCAACGGCATGTTCGCCTTCGCCCTCTGGGACGGCGAGCGGAAGCGGCTGCTGCTGGGCCGCGACCGCATCGGCATCAAGCCGCTCTATTACGCTCACCAGGGCGGCAGGCTGTTGTTCGGGTCGGAGATCAAGGCGATCCTGGCCGACCCCGCTGTTCCCCGCCGGGTGAACCTGCGCGCCATGAGCGACTTCTTCGGGCTTTCCTACATCTTCGACGGCGAGACCATGTACGAGGGCGTCATGGCGCTGCCGCCGGGATGCACCTACAGCGTCGACGTGGACGGGCGCCGCCGCCTGCGCGTCTACTGGGACATGGAGTTCGCTCCCGATCATCCCTGGCAGGAGGCGGAGACGGCCCGGGAGGGGCTGGAGATACTGCGCGACGCCGTGGAGCAGCGGATCGCCGGCGTGAAGCCGGTGGGAATACACCTTAGCGGGGGCATCGACTCCAGCTTCATCACCTCGCTGGCGGCGGAAAAGGACCGCGAGGCCCTGGTCACGCTCTCGGCCGGTTTCCGCGAGGACGAGTACGACGAGCGCGACTACGCCTTCCGGGCGGCGGAGAACGCCCGGGTCCGCCACGAGACCATCGAGGTCTTCCCCACCGAGGAAAGCTTCATGGATACCATGCTGGAGGTGATCTGGCACGTGGACGAGCCCACGGTCAGCCCCGGCATCCATTCCTTCTACGTGCTCAACGAGTTCACCGCCCGCTTCGTCAAGGTGGTCCTGGGGGGGCAGGGAAGCAACGAGCTGCTGGCCGGGTATAACCGGTACATCCTTGCCGACCTGCACGAGCGCTTCGCCCGCGCGGTCAGGCACCTGGACCCGGGGCAGGCCCGGCGCCAGGTGAAGAACACGCTGGATTTCTTCGGTTACCGGCCGCTGAAGAGCATGGTGCTGGAGATTCCCCGCTCGTCGGCCTGGAGGGCGCTGCGCATCTCCAGTACCTTCGCGCCGGCCGAGAAGCGGCGCCTGTTCTCGGACCGCGTGCAGGCGGCGCTGGATGGCTACAGCAGCGAGGAGCGGTACCTGCGGGGCTTCCGCCAGGCACCGGCCAGCACCACCATCGACCGGATGATGTACCTGGACATGAAGGGGATGATGCCCAACATGCTGCGCATCCTCGATCGCACCTGTGCCGCCTTCGGGGTGGAGCCGCGCACGCCCTTCCTCGATCATCGTTTCGTGGAGTTCGCCGCCGGTCTCTCCGACGCTGCCGTGCTCAGGGGCACCGAGTCCAAGTACATCCTCAAGAAGATGGGGGAGGGGATCCTGCGCCACGACACCATCTACCGCGACAAGTCGGGTTTCGCCGCCCCGGTGACCCCCTGGCTGCAGGGGCATTTGCGCCGCACCGCCCGCGAGATCATCTTCTCGCCGCGGGCGCGCCAGCGCGGTTACTTCGACGACAAGAGCCTGGAGTCGTTCGTGGAGCGGCACGAGAAGACGGGCAAGGGAGTCTGGCAGGTATGGATGCTGCTGATCTTCGAGCTCTGGCACCGCCGTTTCATCGACGGCGATGCCGGCTAGGTTACCATCACTTTTCAATCCATGTACAATATGAAACGGTGGGCCGCCGCGGTTGCCGGCAAGGTGCACCCGCCGGCAATGGTCCTGGTTATTGAGAGGCAGGCATGAAAGTCCTTTTCGTCTATCCCAACGTGGCCCGCGCGCGCTCGCCGCAGGTAGGACTGAGTTCGCTGGCCGGCACCCTCGAGCGGGAGGGTCACCAGAGCGCGCTCTTCGATATCACCTTCCTGGAGGACGCGGAGATACCGGGCGCGTACCGGCGCATCCTCGCTGATTTCCAGCCCGACGTCATCGGCGTCTCCAGCCGCAGCACCGAGTGGCCCACTGCCAGCTCCATCCTGCGCATGGCGGACGTGGACGTGCCGGTGGTGGTGGGGGGGCCGCATGCCACCATCGCCCCCGACGAGGTGATCGCCGACGAGCGGGTGAACATGCTGGTGCGCGGCGAGGGCGAGGAGGCGATCATCGATCTCCTGGGCCGCCTGGAGAGCGGCGCCGCCCTCGACGACATGCCCAACCTGTGGTTCAAGCGCGACGGCGAGGTGGTGCGCAACGACGTCAGGGACCTGATCCAGGACATGGACGGCCTGGCGATGCCCCGCTGGAGCATCTGGGACGAGCGTCACTTCCGCGAGCACTACCACCAGGTGTTCAGCCCCGGCGCCGAGATATTCGGTGACCTGGAGACCTCGCGCGGCTGTCCCTACGCCTGCCCCTACTGCCTGACGCCGGTGATGCAGAAGCTGTACAAGGGCAAGGGGCGTTACCACCGCGAGAAGTCGGCGCAGCGGATCATCGACGAGATCCAGGAGCTGCGCAGGCAGCGCCGCATCGACTACGTGCGCTTCGTGGACGAGACCTTCATCCTCAACCGCAAGCGCCTGAAGGAGTTCTGCGAGCTCTACCAGGAGATTCACCTGCCGTTTTCCTTCAGCACCAGGCCGGAGACGGTGAGCGACGAGATGATGCGGCTGCTGGCGGGTGCGGGAGCCAACTGCGTATCCTTCGGCCTCGAGTCCGGCAACGAGCAGTACCGCCGGGAGATGCTCAACCGCAAGACCAGGCAGCAGGAGGTGATCGACGCCGTGGCCCTGGCCAAGAAGTACGGCGTCAAGACCTTTGCCTTCGTGATGATCGGCCTGCCGCACGAGGACCGGGACAAGATCCAGGACACCCTGGAGCTGATCAACCTGCTGCAGCCGGACGTCTTCCAGATCACCATCTTCTATCCCTTCGAGGGCACGCCCTTCTACGACTACTGCCTGGAGGAAGGGCTGCTGGACGAGAACCACGAGCGCCTGACGGAGATATGGAAGGGCTCGGTGCTCAAGCAGCCGCACCTTCCCAGTGACTACCTGGTGCGCCTGCGCGAGCTGGCGCTGGCGTTCGCCAAGCGCGACAAGCGCTGGTGGCCGATCATGTACTACCTGGAGAAACACCCCACCGCCTTCCGGGCCTGGCAGGCGGCGCACGGGGTGACCGGCCTGGCCTCGCGGGCGGCGGGCAAGCTGCTGCGGCCGGTCCGGGAGAGACGTGCCCAGCGCGCATAGCCCGTCCCGTGGCTCGATCATGAATTGCTTTCTCTCTATTAACGGCGGCTGCTCGCATCGGCGGCAGCCACGCCTGCCGGAACGGCGGGCAAGGGCGCTGCAGCCGCTGCCGGACGAGTGATAAAGAAAAAGGTAGGTGAGCGCCTTGGAAGTGGTCTCCTGTGCCATCTGCGGCGACGAGGAGGTGGAGGCCCTCTACCCGGCCCGGGACAAGATGCTGGGTCACCCCACCAACGGCTACCGCGTCGTCAAGTGCTGTTCCTGCGGCCTGGTTTACTTGAACCCCCGTCCCCCCGGGGAGAAGAAGGGCATCTATTACCAGGGTGGCTACTTCTTCGAAGCCGGGAGTAATCCCAACGACATCTCGCTCTACCGGCCGATCATCGAGCGGCTCACGGCGGGGGGCAGGACCGGCTCCCTGCTGGACATCGGCACCGGCAACAGCTTTTTCCTGCCGGAGATGCGCCGGCGGGGATGGCGGGTCGCCGGCACCGAGGTCAACCAGGGCCTGGTGGATCACTTCCGCGCCGCGCACGGCATCGAGCTCTTCCAGGGCGAGCTCGAGCAGGCCCGGTTCCCGGCCGGCAGCTTCGACGCCGTCACCCTGATCGGGGTGGTGGAGCACGTACCGTCGCCCGTCGCGCTGATGCAGGAGGTATCGCGGGTGCTCAGGGACGACGGTGTTTTTTGCCTCTGGTGCTTCAACCGCTCCCTGGAGGCGCGGCTGCTGGGACGGTACTGGCTGGGCTTCGACCCGCCGCGCCACCTGTTCAGCTTCTCCGAGCAGGACCTGCTGATACTGCTGCGCCGTGCCGGCTTCGAAGTGACGGACGTGGTGCACGCCCCCGTCTTCCTCACCGCGCACACGCTTTACTGGCTGCTGCTCAAGCTCCGGGGCCGCTTGCGCGGCGATCGGCGCCCGCCGGACGTGCGCGGGCTGCCGCGGCCGTTCCAGCTTGCCGGCCGGCCTTTTGCTAAACTTCTTGCCAGTGCGGGTCGATCGTCCAGCATGTACGTCTTTGCCCGCAAGCGGGGGGAGGGCGCTCCCCGGTGACGACGAAAGGTGATCTCATTCCATGAGCAGCGGTGGTTCCGGAGACGGCGACCAGCGGCCGGGCGTGGTCCTGTTCTTTCCCGATCCCCTGGGAGGCGGGGGATACACGCTGGAGATGCCGCTCTCGATCCTGGCGGTGGCTGCGCCGCTGGCAGCCGACGGCTACCGCGTGACCCTCATCGACGAGCGCCTTCACGACGATCCCGAGGCGGCGCTCTTAGCGGCGGCGGCGGACGCCGTCTGCGTGGGCGTGAGCACCATGACCGGGCACCAGCTGAAGCGGGCGATTCATTACTCGCGCCTGGTCAAGCAGCAGGACGGCGACAAGCCGGTGATCTGGGGCGGCTACCATCCGTCGCTGCTGCCGGAACAGACCGCCGCCGAGCCATACGTGGACGCCGTGGTCAGGGGCCAGGGAGAGAGGACGATGCAGGAGCTGGTCTCCCGCCTGCTGGCCGGGGAAAGTTTCGAGGGCGTGGCCGGGGTCACCTATCGTCGCGATGACGGGGAGATCACCAGCAACCCCGACCGGCCCATGGAGCCGGTGGAGGAGTTCCCCCCGGCTCCCTACGAGCTGCTCGATGTGGAACGCTTCTTCCGGGTCAACGGCGGCAGGCGCGCCCTCCAGTTCATCTCCAGCCAGGGCTGTCCTTTCAAGTGCACGTTCTGCGTGGAGCCGAAGGTCTTCGGCCGCTGGAGCGGGCGCACGGCCGAGCAAGTAGTAGACGAGATCGAGAGCCTCGATCGCCGTTACCACCTGGAACACGTCACCTTCTCCGATCCCAACTTCTTCGTCAACCGCAAGCGGGTGCGGGAGATCTGCCGCCTGCTGGTGGAGCGGGGCATCGACATCACCTGGAGCGCCGCCGCCCGCGCCGACCAGATGGTGGACGTCGACCCGGAGTTCCTGCAGCTGATGGCCGATTCCGGCTGCTCCCAGATCGGCATCGGCATGGAGTCGGGGTCACCGGCGATCCTGGAGCTGATCGACAAGCGCATCTCGCCGGAGCAGGCGCTGGCTTCCAACCGCCTGCTGGAAGAGGCAGGCATCCAGGGTTGTTACGCCTTCATGGTGGGCTTTCCGCCGCAACTGCCGGAGGCCAGGGGGGAGATCCGGCAGACGCTGGACCTGATCAAGCGGATGCGCCGCACCTACCCCGAAGTGGTGACCATCACCTTTTACGTCACCCCCTACCCGGGAACCCCGCTCTTCGACATCGCCGTGCGCCTCGACCTGCCCATGCCGGCCAATACCGAGGAATGGGCGGACTGGGAATCCACCAGCGCCCACACCAACTGGATCAGCGAGCGGGACCGGGAGCTGGTGGAAAGCTGCAACAATTTCTTCTTTCCCTTTGCCTACCCCAACCGGCAGCTGCGGCGGCGGATGAGGAACCCCAAGTGGATGCCGGTGGTCTACCCGTTCCACTGGCTGGCGCGCCTGCGCTGCAGCCTCGACTTCTACCGCTTTCCCTGGGAGTGGCGCCTGATGCGGTGGCTCACCGGCAGGGGCAGGTTCCGGCGCGCCGGTTCCCAGATAGACGCCCTGCGGGGTTACGAGTAGGGCCGGGCCATGCGGGGGGAGATCGCGGAGAAGATCAAGCGCTGCATCCGGTTTCCGACCGTGAACGTCCTTGGCCGCCAAGCCACGCCGGCGCCGGCCCCGGCCAGCGGCGCGGACCCGGCGGAGGGGGTGAGGCTGGTCGCCGACTTCGGCGCCGGCCGCTACCACGGCGGCGATGGGCCGTTGCCGGATGACGTCATCGCCATGGAGGGTTGCGCCCGGGTGGTGCCCGGCCGCGGGCTCGCCGTCTTCAAGGGCGGGGTCAACGAGGTGGTCGATCCCTGCTTTGCCGGAGAGGGCTGGCGGCTGTCATCGCCGGCGGCGGCGGAGAAAGCTCCCGGCACGGGGGAGAGCTGCCTGCTGGTCACCGGCGACGGCTCCAGCGGCGAGGTGGCCTCGCTGGCGGAGCCGATACCGCTGGCCGGCGGCGCGGTGCGGGCGGTCTCCTTCGATTACCTCGTGGAGCCGGGCGCCCGCGGCTCGCTGGTGGTGACGGTGAAGACGCTGGCGGCCGACGGGTCGCCGCTGCGCCGGCGGGAAGCGGAGGTGGGCCCCGGGAACGAAGGCTGGCGCCGGGGATACGTCCCGGTGATCGACCTGCCGCCGCCGGCGAGGGCTTACACCATCGAGATCGGCTCGCGCGGTTTTAAGGGCACGTGCCGGCTGCGATCGTTCCTGGCGGAACCGGAGGATTTCTACAACCCTTACTTCGACGGCGATGGCGAAGGCTGCTCCTGGGTGCGGGTGGCGACCCCCGGGCATCCTTTCGCGGTGCGGCGTCCCCTGCGCAAGGGCCAACTGGTGCTGCGGTCGCTGCTGCTGGCGGCCGCGTCCGCCCTGCCGCTGCTGGCCGCGGCGGCCCGCTGGCGCCGCTGGCGTCTCCTTTTCCTGGCCGCTGCCCCCCTGGCGGCCGGCGGCGCCGTCGCCCGTGACCTGGGAAGCGGCGGCGGGCGCCGTTCCTTCATCGCCCGCTCGCGGCTGGCGCCGGCGAGGACCTGGTTCTACCGGGTGACGGCGGTGGACGAGGTCGGCCGCGAAACGCCGCCCTCGTTCGAGGTCAGGGAGCAGACCACCTGGCTCAACCGGCGGATCGCACTCTACTGGGAGCGTGATCCCCGGGCGGTCGCCTACCGCGTCTACCGCAGCGAACGATCGAGGGGACCGGCGCAGGTCTACATGCTGGCCGACCCGCAGGCGGCCCTGGCGCCGGGCGAGCTTTCCCAGGAGGAATACGGGGTGTTCACGCTGGCCGGCAAGACGGCGCATTTCATCGACGCGGGGGAGGAAGCGCCGGCGGCGGTGCCGCCGTCACCAGCCGGCGGCAGCGGCCGCCCCCACGCTGCGCGCTCCCTGCGGCCGGTGCCGGACGTGCGCATCGACAACCGGGAGATCGGCCTCGACACCCGGCATGATTTCTGGGTCGCCGGGGAGGTGGAAGTAGGTTTCCGGGGGGAGCGGCCCTTTCACCCGGCGTCCTTATTCGAGGTGGGGGACCCGGGTTGCGATACCAGCTTTGCCGCCTCGTTGCGCTTCGTGCCCCGCTGGGGAGACACGCGGCCGCACATATTGCTGATCCGCAACAGCCCCGGCAGCAAGGTGCCGGACAAGCAGGTGAACCCGCTGCCTGCTCCCTACCCGGGAATGGTGATCCGGTACCTGGCGGCGCTCAGCTACCGGGGCCGCCCGGGCCTGGACGCGGGTGCCCACATGTGGTACCGGGTGGACGGCGGACCGGTGCAGCACCTGTACGTCGCCAACACCGACACCCTGGGTGCCGGGGCCATCACCCTGGTTTCCAAGCGGTACTTCTTCGACTACTTTGGAAATAATAGTTTTTGTCGTATATTCGCTATAATTCAAGGTACGCCCGGCGAGGATACCATCGGCCGGGTCATGGACGCGAAACTCCTCGGCGAAGCACTGGAGGTGTGAGCCGGAAACAGGCGCGGCCGCGGTGAAGGGAGCGGCCGCTGGGTTCGGTGCTTCACGGCACCGGCGCTCTTGACCGGCTACATGCCTCCCGGGGGTCACGATTGCGCAGCGCCGCACGGAAAAAGGTAGGAAATTCGGAGCGGATAAGGACACGGGCCTGCCCCGCATGTCCCCTTTGCGGATCCAGCGGCCGCATCTTCTACTCCGGGCTGCAGGACGTGTTCTTCGGCGTCGGCGGCAGCTGGAGCTCGCGGCGGTGTGCCAACCGCGATTGCGGCCTGGTCTGGCTGGACCCCATGCCCCTGGAAGCCGACCTCCCCTTGATGTACGAAAACTACTTCACCCACGAGGACGAGGCCTTCTGGCGTTACGTGATGGGTGATCTCCCCGGCACGCGCCGCCTGGCCCGCTTTCTCAACCGGGTGATCGGGGATGCCTACAAGGCGCGGGAGTACGGCTACGGCGACCCCGGCTCGCTGCCGACCCGGCTGCTGGCACCGCTGGCGCACCTGCATCCCGGCTGGCGGGCCGGCTACCGCGCCGACGTGATGTACCTGCACGCCAACCCGGGAGGGCGGCTGCTGGAGATCGGTTTCGGCGCCGGCGCCAAGTTGCGGGCGATGAAAAGCTACGGCTGGCGGGTGAAGGGCGTCGACCGCGACCCCCTGGCGGTGAAGCGGGCGCGCGACGCCGGGCTGGACGCCGACCTGGGAACGCTGGAAGAACAGCGCTACCCTTCAGGCAGCTTCGACGCCGTGGTCACCAATCACGTCATCGAGCACGTTCCCGACCCGGTGGGGCTGATGCGGGAAGTGCGCCGCGTGCTCAGGCCCGGGGGGCGTTTCGTGGTGCTCACACCCAACAGCGAAAGCTGGGGCACCAGGATCTTCGCCCACGCCGACGTGATGTACATGGACACGCCGCGGCACCTCTACCTTTTCTCCATGTCATCGCTCCGGCGGACGGCGGAGGCGGCGGGCTTCACTTCCCTGCAGGTGGCCACCACCGTGCGCCACGCGGCCCTGCTCTACCTGACCAACAGGGCCATCGAGCGGACGGGGAGCTACGAGATCGGCCGGCCGGCGCTGGGCGACCGCCTGCGGGCGAAGGCAGTGCAGTTCGCGGAGTGGCTGGTGCACCAGCAGCGAAAGAACGCCGGCGAGGAGGTCGTCATGGTGGCGGTGAAGTAATAGACTCAAGTGGCCGAAGATGACCGACACCGGCTTCGGGACGGGAGGAGAATGACGGACAGCACCGGCAAGGTGACACTGGTATTCCCGCGGCTGCGGCGGGAGAGCAACGTCTGGGCGCCGCTGCCGCTGATGGCGCTGGCGGCGCCGCTGATGGAGGATGGCTTCGAGGTGAGCCTGGTCGACGCGCGCATCATCCATCCCCACCTGCCGGAGATACTCGCCGCCGCCGCCGACGCCCTCTACGTGGGGCTCTCGGTGATGACCGGTTACCAGATCCGCGACGCGGTGCTGATCTCGCGGTCGCTGAAGGAGACCTACCCGGAGCTGCCGGTGGTATGGGGCGGTTACCATGCCAGCATGCTGCCGGAGCAGACGCTGGCGGAGGATTACGTGGACATCGTGGTCCGCGGGCAGGGCCAGCAGGCGGCGCTGGAGCTGGCCCGGCGACTGCGGGACGGTGAATCGCCGGAGGGGATCGCCGGCGTCTGCTACAAGCGTGACGGGGAGGCGGTGATCGCCGAGCACCCGCCGCTGGTGGACATCGCCGACATGCCGCCGACGCCCTACGACATCCTGGACATCGAGAAATACATGGTCCCGGACGTGGGGGCGCGAACCATGAAGTACTTCTCCTCCCAGGGCTGTCCGTTCGGCTGCGGTTTCTGCGCCGAGACCTCCATGTACGGCCGCGGTTGGGTGGGCTTCCCGGCGGAGCGGGTGGTCGACGACCTGGAGCTGCTGGTGAAGCGCTACAGCGTCGACGCGGTGGACTTCGCCGACACCAACTTCTTCGTCAGCAAGAAGCGGGTGCGCGCCATCTGCGAGGGCATCATCGAGCGCGGCCTGGACATCAAGTGGGCCGCCGACGTGCGCACGAGGCAGTTCATCGATTTTCCCCCGGAGCTGAGGCAGCTGGTCTACGACGCCGGCTGCCGCCGCCTGCTGCTGGGCGCGGAATCGGGCTCCCAGGCGGCGCTGGAGCACATCGGAAAGAAGACCACCGTGGAAGACACCCTGCGGGTCTCGCGCATCTGCAACGACCTGGGAATCATTGCCCGCTTCACCACCATGTTCGGCTTTCCCGGCGAGCCGGAGCGCGACATCGAGGACACGCTGAGGATGATCGAGAGCATCAAGGCCATCAACGAGGATTTCGAGGTACACGGGTTTTTCTTTGCCCCCTATCCCGGGGCGCCCCTCTACCAGGAGTCGATCCGCCTGGGGTTCGAGCCGCCGGCGCGCACCGAGGACTGGGCCGACTTCGACCTCACCGAGCTGCACACGCCGTGGGTGGACCCGCGGTACAAGGAGAAGGTGGACATGGTGATCGATTTCTACATGCCGTTCGCGTCCCCCGGGCGGGAGCTGCGCCGGAAGATGGAGGGCAGCGGCCCCCGGGCCGCCGCCTACCGGGCGATGCACCGCCTGGCCGCCTGGCGGGTGGCCCACCGCAACTTCGACCATCCCTGGGAATGGAAGCTGAAGCGCCTGCGGGCCGGGCGGGGAGGTGCGGCCTGATGCCGGCGCCGGAAACGGCGGCGGTGGCCGTGAAGGAATGCGCCGTCTGCGGCAGCCGCCTGGCGCGGAAGCGATGGACGGTGCGCGACACCCTCCTGGATGCGCCGGGAGAGTTCACCATCGTCACCTGCGGCAACTGCGGCACCCTGCGCCTGTCGCCGCGGCCGCCGTTCGCGGAGCGCCGGCAGGCGTTTGCGGACGGTTATCCCCTCTACGACTGGGCACTGGGCCGCAAGCAGGCGCCGGCGGCGGAACGGGTGGACCGTTTCCGGGCGCAGATCGCCGCCATCGGCCGCATGCAGGCACCGGGGCGCCTGCTGGACGTGGGCTGCGGCGACGGCTACTTCATGCTGGGAATGCAGCAGCGCGGCTGGCAGGTGCGTGGCATCGAGCTCCACCCGGAGGTGGCCGCCTTCGCGCGTGACCAGCTGGGGCTGGACGTGGTCGCCGGCGCCGAGCACGAGGTTCCCTGGGGCGGCCCCTACGACTGCATCACCCTCTTCGGGGTGCTGGAGGACGTGGACGACCCCAACGCCTGCCTGGCGCGCTGCCGCCAGAGCCTGGCGCCCGGGGGGCTCCTGGTGGTGCAGACGCACAACATCGATTCCTGGGAGGCGCGGCTCTTCGGCCCCCACTGGTTCAACGTGGAGGCGCCGCGCCACGTGTGGCACTTCGGCCCCCGCACGCTCGGGCGGCTGCTGGAGAACAATCGTTTTCACCAGCAGGAGCTGTTACACTACGGGGCGGCATACGTCACCGAGCAGAGCATCGCCAACCGTCGCGGCGGCCCCTTCCCGGCCTCGTTCCTGGACAGGCTGGTGCGCAAGGTGGTGGTGGTGCCGGCGGCCGCCCTGGCGCCGCGCCTGCGCCAGGGGATAATGATCGAGGCCTACTGCCGCCACGGCGACTGACAGGGAGCAGCGATGAAGTTCCTCTTCTTCTTTCCGTTGACCAACAAGAACAAACGTCACAAGGTGAGCCCTCCCCTGAGCCTGATGGCCTGCGCGGCGCCGCTGCGGGAGCAGGGGATAGAAGTGGAGATCGTGGACGCCCGCGTGCAGCCTGGTTACCGCCGGGAGGTGCTGGAGCGCATGGCCGACGCCGACCTGCTGGGCGTCAGCTCCATGACCGGCTACCAGATCGCCGACGGGCTGGAGGTATCCGCCGCCGTCAAGGAACGTTACCCGGAGAAGATGGTCGTCTGGGGCGGTTACCATCCTTCCCTGCTGCCGGAGCAGACGGCGGCAGACGCGCGCATCGACGCCGTGGTGCGGGGGCAGGGAGAGCCGTCCTGCCTGGAGCTGGCCGAGCACCTGGACGGCGGCAGGGAGCTGGCCTCGATAGAGGGGCTGTCGTACCGCGACGGCGACGGCGGCGTGCAGCACAATCCTCCCCGCCGCATCATCGACATCAAGGAATTTCCCCCCATGCCGTACGACCTGGTGGACGTCGAGGCCTACATCGATTTCAACCGCCGCGTGCACGGCGACCAGCGGCGGGCGGTGAGCTACGTCTCCAGCTTCGGCTGTCCCCATGCCTGCGGTTTCTGCTCCAACCCCGAGGCCTACGGGCGCAAGTGGCGGGGGCTGAACGCCGAGCGGGTGGTGGCGGAGGTGACGGAGCTGGTCGAGCGCTATCGCCTGGACCGCGTCTACTTCGACGACAACAACTTTTTCGCCTCCCGGCGGCGGGTGCGGGAGATCTGCCAGGGATTCCTGGACTCGGGGGTCCGCTTCGAGTGGTTCGCCACCATCCGGCCCACGCAGGTGACCGCCTTCGAGGACGAGGACCTGGAGCTGATCCGCGAGAGCGGCTGCACCAAGTTCATGATGGGGGCGGAGTCGGGTGACGACCAGGTGCTGGAGCTGATCGAAAAGGGAGGCGAGGCCGCGGACGTGATCGAGGCCACCGAGATCTGCCGCCGGCACCGCATCCAGCCTTCCTACGTCTTCATCTTCGGCTTTCCCACCGAGACCTGGGAGCAGATGCAGACTACCCTGGGCTTCATGAAGCGGCTGAAGGAGATCTACGCCGACACCCGCACCACCACGCTCTTTTTCACTCCCTACCCGGGGACGGCGCTCACGCGCCTGGGCCAGCAGCACGGTTACCGCCTGCCGGACACGCTGGCGGGCTGGTCGGATTTCGACGCCCGCTCGGTGAAGACCCCGTGGATCAGCGAAGCCCAGAAGAAGAAGGTGAAGCAGGTAGCCGACTTCTACCTGCCCTGGGCCTATCCCAACCAGCTGGCCCGGGAAAAGGTCGCCCGCAGCAGGGTGAAGCCGCTGTACCGCCTCTTCACCCTTGCCTGCCGCGCCCGGGTGAAGAGCGGCTTCTACTCGTTGCCGTGGGAGTGGCACCTGGCGCGGAAGTTGCACCTCACGTGACGGCGGGAACGGGCAGGGGCCCGTATTGGCCATTGCCGGACGGGACTTACTATAATGATGGAGGGCATCGTGCCGGAGGCCCCCCGCCTGGCGAGGGGGCTGCTTTTTCGGCACCACCGGGACCCCGGCGAGGAAAGGACGGCATGCCCGGCCATGGCTGAGGCAGAGAGAAAAACCAACTACGACCGGCGCGGCAAGGGGAAGGTGATTCTCTTCTTTCCCACGCCCGCCTACGGTCACTACCGCATCGAGCTGGGACTGGCGATCGCGGTGGTGGCGGCCCCCCTGGAAGGCAGGTACGACCTGCACCTGGTGGACGAGCGGGTGACCCTCGACTACGAGGGGGAGGTCCTGCGGCACCTGGACGATGCCGTGTGCGTGGGCATCAGCTCCATCACCGGTTACCAGATCAAGCGCGGCATCGCCATGGCGCGCAAGGTACGCCGGGCGGCTCCCGACGTGCCCATCGTCTGGGGCGGGTACCATCCCTCGCTGTTTCCCGAGCAAACCTGCCGCTCGCAGGCGTGCGACATCGTCTGCGTGGGCCAGGGTGACGTCACCTTCAGCGAGATAGTCGACCGGCTGGCCTCGGGAGAGTCGCTGGAGGGGGTGCAGGGATGCGCTTTCTGGACCCCCGACGGCGTGGTGGTGAACGAACCGCGGCCGCTGGTGAACATCAACGAGGTGCTGCCGGCGCCGTACCACCTGCTGGACGTGGAAAGGGCCATCGAGCTCAACCAGCGCGAGAACCACGAGAAGATCCGCACCACCGAGTACCATTCCAGCCAGGGATGCCCGGGCAAGTGCGGCTACTGCGCCGATGCCCAGCTGTTCAAGCGCCACTGGACCGGCCTGGCCGCGGAGCGGGTGGTGCGCGAGGTGGTGGACCTGGTCAAGCGGTACGACCTCGACCAGGTGAACTTCAGCGACGCCAACTTCTTCGCCAACCAGAAGCGGGTGAAGGCCATCTGCGAGGGGCTGATCGAGTCCGACATCGATATCCGCTGGGTGGCCTCGGCGCGGCCGGACACCTTTCACCGCTACAAGCCGGAGGTGCTGGAGCTGATCCGCGAGAGCGGCTGCAAGCGGATCATCGTCGGCGCCGAGTCGGCGGCGGAGCCGGTACTGGACCTGATCCAGAAGGGCGCCACCGCCGAGGATCACCTGAAGAGCGCCCGCGTATGCCGCGATTACGGCATCGGCGCCACCTTCACCTTCATCACCGGCTTCCCCCACCCGCCGGGGACACCGCCGCAGGAGACCACCCAGGACCTGCTGGAGTTCATCGAGAAGCTGAAGCAGATACACCCGGACATCAGGACCAAGATCTTCGTCTTCACTCCCTACCCGGGAACGCCGCTATATGACCTGGCGGTGAGCTACGGCATGCCGGAGCCCCGGTCGCTGGAGGAATGGGCCGACTACAACCCGGCGACGATGAAGGAGAGCCGCTGGGTGCAGCCGGGCGAGCGGCGGATGATCGAAAAGGTGAACGGCTTCTACCTGCCGTTTGCCTATCCCGACTCCAACATGCAGCGCAAGCTGGCCCACGGCAGGAAGAAGTGGCCCTACCGGCTGATGCACAAGCTGGCACGGGTACGCGCGCGCACCGGCTTCTACGCCCTGCCGGTGGAGTGGCTGCTGTTCAAGACACTGAAGAAGGAAACCTTCGAGCCCATCGCCTGAAAGGCGCACTAGATGTCGCTGAAACACAAGGCCAAGAAGCTGGTGAAGGACAAGGTGATGCGCGCCGAGGAAGTGACCCTCGACTTCCCCTCGCGCATCAACATCGAGCCCACCAACAAGTGCAACCTGCGCTGCAACATGTGCCCGCGGCAGGACCTGACACGGCCGGTGGGGGAGATGAGCCTGGAGCTGATGCAGAAGCTGGCGGACGAGATCTCGCGTCACCCGCCCGCCGAGGTGCGGTTGCACAAGGACGGCGAGCCGCTGCTGGCGCCGCACATCTTCGACTTCATCGACATCATCAAGACCACCGCTCCCAGCACGCTGCTGAACATGGATACCAATGCCCTGAAGCTGGACGAGGAGAAGGCGGAGCGGATCCTCGATTCGCGGCTGGACGTGCTGCTCTTCAGCATCAACGCCGCCACCGCCGAGACCTACCGCCGGGTGCGCGGCTCCACCAGGTTCGACCAGGTGACGGCCAACATCGAGCGCTTCCTGGAGATGCGGCGGCAGCGGGGTTACGTCTGGCCCCGGGTGAAGGTGCAGCTGATCGTGATGGAGGAGACCCGCAACGAGATAGGGCTCTTCAAGGAGCAGTGGGCCGAGCACGACGTGGACGTGCTGCTGATCCCGGCGATCAACTGGGGCGGCTACCGTTCCCAGGTGAAGAGCCTGATGGAGATGCCGGGGCGCCGCTATCCCTGCACCTTCCTCTTCAATTCCTTTTCCATCAACTGGGACGGCAAAGTGAGCTTCTGCAACGTCGATTTCAACCACCTGGGAATCATCGGCGACGTCAACGAGGAGAGCATCGAGTCCATCTGGAAGAGCGAGCGCTTCCAGCGTTATCGCCGCCTGCACAAGCAGGGCCGCT
>JAJRWQ010000107.1 GCA_024276735.1 Actinomycetes bacterium | reverse complement strand
GGCCGTATCCATTTGCAGCCCTGGAACGCTATATAGACAGGAAAGACGAGTTGTCCGACGACCGAGAACTGAGAAGACTGGTGGAGAAAGCCCGTGGCGGCGACCTCGAGGCATACGGAGAAGTCTATGACCTCCTTTACGACGGCGTCTACGGGTACGTCCTCCGCCAGGTGGGAGACGCGGCGGCTGCCGAGGACATCGTGGCGGATGCCTTCATCACCGCCCTGGAGCGGCTGGAAGGCTTCGTCTGGCGGGGCGGCGGCTTCAAGCCCTGGCTCTACCGGATCGCCCGCAACGATGTCATCGACCATTTTCGCCGTCTGGGACGCCGTCACGCCGACGAGATGTTCGAGCAGGTGGCGGAGAAACCATCTGCCGACGACGTGGACCGGGCAGTCGAGGAGACCTGGCGCAGGCAGGAGCTGCTGGACGCCGTGGGCTCCCTCCCCGACGAGCAGCGGCAGGTGATCCTGCTGCGACTGGTGGCAGACATGAGCAACCGGCAGATCGGCGAAGTATTGTCCAAGAGCGAGGGAGCAGTGAAGGCGTTGCAGCACCGGGCGCTGGCCAACCTGCGCCGTCGCCTGGCGGGAGATGAGAAAGAAGAACGATGAAACGGGAATTTGCTGACATCCTGGACGAGTGCATCGAGATCGTCGCCGGCGGCGGCGATATCGAGGACTGCCTGGAGCGCTACCCGGACGTTGCCGGGGAGCTGCGCCCGCTGCTGGAACTGGTGGCGGCCGGGCACGAGCTGCTGCCGGCCAGGCAGGAGGCAGCCGCATCGAAGGCAGCGGTACGCGCCAGGATCATGGCAGCCGGCCAGGCACGACGGGCGCCGGCGGCGGCCCCGCCGTCGGAGAGCGGCCGGCGCCGCTTCCTGCCGCGCCTGCGCGGCGCGCTGCAGCCCCTGCTGCGCCCCGCCTTCATGGCGCCGGCGCTGCTGGTGTTGGCCTTCAGCGGCACCGCGGTCGCTGCTTCGGGCGCGTATCCCGACAGTCACCTGTACCCGGTCAAGCGCGCCCTGGAAGAGGTTCGCACTGCCGTTGCCACCGGCGACCTCGACGAGGCCAAGGTGGAGGTCGGCCATGCCCGGGCGCGACTGGACGAGCTGCAGGTGATGGTGGCCGAAGACAAGACCGATTACGTCGCGGTGACGCTGGAGCGGTACCGCGCCCACCACGACCGGGCCGCGGCCGAGATCGAGGCCGCCGCGGAGGCGGGGGCCGACGTCAGCGCTGTCGCCGCCATGCTGGCGGAAGTGGAGATGCGCCATGACCAGCTGCTGAGCGAGATCGCGGATTCGCTGCCAGAAGACGTGCTGCACGAGATCGAGGACGAGCTGCCGGCACCGGCGATGGAAGACGAAGGCGGAGAGACCGGCATGGGCAGCCCCGCCGGTGGCGGCACTGCCCCCGCTCCTGCTCCCGCCCCCGGTGGCGAGATGGAGCCTCCCGGCGACGAGCCCGGCCATGCCCCTGCCGGCGGCGGCCACGAGGGCGGTGAGCCCGGCGGCGACATGGGTGGCGGCTACGAGCAGCCCATGGGAGGCGGTTCCGGCGGCGGCGAAATGGGTGGGGGCGACGATGACGGTGGCGGCGAGCCGATGGGCGGCGGTGCCCACGAGGACAACATGGACGCCGCCAGCACCGGCTTCATGGACGAGGGGCCCATGCAGCAGCGGGGACGCTGAGCCGCCCGCCGGCACGGCTGCCGGCAGGGTTCAGCCCCTGAGCGCTGCCAGCTCCTCCAGGAATAGATCGTTTTCGGCGGCGCTGCCGATGCTGACGCGGATATAGCCCGGGCAGGCCAGCGGCGCCCCGGGCCTGACGATGATTCCCCGCCGCATCAGCGCCTCGGGCACCTCGTCCGCCGGCACCTCCAGGCCGCGCACATCCACCAGCATGAAGTTGCTCTCGGTCTCCACGTAGCCGATGCCCAGCTCCTCCAACCCCCGGTAGAGCTGCCGGCGCCCGGCCCGGTTCAGCTCGCGGCGCTCATCCAGCCGCTGTTCCAGCTCCAGCGACTTCAGCGCCGCCGCCTGGGCCAGCGAGTTGACGTTGAAGGGCTGGCGCACCTTGTCGATCGCCTCGCGCACCCCTGGGGAACAAATGCCGTAGCCGACCCTGAGGCCGCAAAGGCCGTAGATCTTGGAGAAGGTGCGCGTCACCATCACGTTTTCCCGCTGCCGGCAGAGATCCAGCCCTCCCTGCGAATCCTCCCGCTCCACGTACTCGTTGTACGCCTCGTCGAGCACCAGCAGGCAGTCCCCCGGCACCGCGGCAGCAAACTCCGCCACCACCGCCGCCGGCAGGTAGGCGCCGGTGGGGTTGTGGGGGTTGGTGAGAAAGACGATCCTGGTGCGCGGCGTGATCGCCGCCGCCAGCGCCTCGAGATCGTTGGCGAAGTCCTTCAGTGGCACCTTCACTGCCTCCGCGCCCCTTGCCAGCACCACTTTTTCGTACACCAGGAAGGTGGGATCCGACATCACTGCTTCCGTCCCCGGCTCCAGCAGGACGAGGCTGAGCCAGTAGAGCAGCTCGCAGGAACCGTTGCCCACGGCCACCATCTCCGGCTCCACGCCGAAGCGCCGCGCCAGCGCCTCCCGGAGCCGGCGGCAGCCGGCGTCGGGATAACGGTTGAGCCCCTCGAAACCTGCCGCCAGCACCTCCCGCACCTCCGGGAAGGGAGGCAGCGGCGACTCGTTGGATGCCAGCTTGACCGCCTTCTCCAGCCCGTAGCGGGACAGCACTTCCTCGATGGGAGTGCCGGCCACGTAGGGGGTGACGGTCTCGAGCTGTCGAACGAACCTCATCGTTGCCTCGCTTGCCGGCGCCGTTGTTACTCGGGAAGATCGGTGCGCAGCTGCCGCGCCTCGCGCAGGTAGGCGTGCCTGATCTGGTCCCGGCTGCGGGGGGTGTAGACGTGCATCAGCACCCGGATGCACCGCCGCATGCTCCCGGTGACGTCGATCTCCTGGGAACAGAGCAGGGGAATCTGGGAAAGCCCCAGCTTGCGGGCGGCCGCTGCCGGGAAATCGGCCTTGATGTCCGGGGTGGCGGTGAAGATGATGCTGACGATGTCGTCCGGGTCCAGGCGGTTACGGGCGATCATCTCTTCCAGCAGCTCGCCGGTGCGCTGCTGTATCTGCTCGCTGGTGTCGGCATCGATCGTGGTCGCCCCCCGCACGGCGGCGAGGCGCCACTCGCCCTCCTTCACGAGGATCCTTCCCTGGTGATTTCCTGCAAGGCCTCCACTTCCCTCCTGCCCAGGCGCCGGTACTCACCCGGAGCCAGGCCTTCATCGGTGAGCATCGCGTACCGC
>JAJRWQ010000106.1 GCA_024276735.1 Actinomycetes bacterium | reverse complement strand
TTTAATAAATATTCATTGCTTCCAGGGGCACGCGGTCTTAATTCTCTTAATTTGCAGCTGAAAAGGGAATTGGCCGCTCAAGCCGGATGAATATTTATTCATTCGATGAATAAACTAGGAATATTAGGAAAGAACGTCCCCGATGGCGCGCAGGTGGTGGGCAGCGGATTCGATTTGTTCGGGGGGGGTGGAGGCGCCGGCGGTGACGGCGACGGTTTCGGTGCCGTCGAACCACTCCTGCTGAATCTCTTCGGCGTCCTCGATGTGGTAGGTACGCGGCTGCACCTCGCGGCAGAGCTGTGCCAGGCGGGTGGTGTTGGCGCTGTTGCGCCCGCCGATGACGATCACCACGTCGGCACGGCGCGCCAGTGACAGCGCCTCTTCCTGGCACTTCTGGGTGGCGTTGCACATGGTATTGTAAACCAGCAGCTCGCGGCAGGCAGGCGCCAGCACGGCCGCGAGCGCTGCCAGGTTGTCCCCGGCCTGCGTGGTCTGGACCACCACTCCCACCTTGCCCTTGATCTTCCCGCCGGCGACGGCCTCTTCCAGCTCGCGGACGCTCTCGATCACCATCGCCCGCTCCCCCGCGTGGGCCGCCAGGGCGGTGACCTCGGGGTGATCGTGCTCACCGAGGATCACCGGCAGGTAACCGGCCCTGGCCAGCGAGGATGCTTTCTCCTGGGCCACCTTCACGTAGGGACAGGTGGCGTCCACCACCTTCACCCCCCGGGCCTCCACGGCCTCGATCACCGCCGGCGCCACCCCGTGGGTGCGCAGGATCACCGTTCCCTCCTCGACCTCGTCGGGGCTGTCCACCGGCGAGACGCCGGCACGGGCCAGTTTCTCCACCACCCCGGGATTGTGAATGATCGGCCCCAGGGTGTGAATGGGGCCGCTGCCCTGCTCCGCCGCCTCGTGGGCGATGTCCAGCGCCCGCTGGACCCCGTAACAGTAACCGCCGCGCTCGGCGATCAAGACCTTCATGTCATCCTCCTGGTGACCACGCACCGATAACTGCGGTTCCCGGTGGCAGTGCCGGCAACCCCGCCCGGCTCGTGGCCGCGGCCAGGGTCAGGCCCCGCCCGCGCGGGAAAGCGCTCTCTGCCGCCAGCTCGAGGCCGCCTGGAACATCCCGTTTCACCCTCGCGCAGCGGAGCGCCCGGCGCCGCCTGAAGTCGCCATGGCTCTTCGCTCGAGCGGCCGGCTACCATTCACGCTGCCATCTTCCCGTGGCCATCGCTGACAGCCGCCGGTGCCGGCTGCTTCCCGGCCGTCGGCAACAGCCGCACCGCTCCGTCGGCCAGTTTCCCAGCCATGTTTTCCACTCAAAGTGCTTCTATCGCCGCCATGATGCGGCGGGCCGCCTCGCGCGCCGCGCGTCCCCGGGAGAGCCCCTCGATCTCCAGGTCCACCGGCTTGCCCACGGTGACGGTGATCCGCGGCCGTCCCGGCCTGCCGCCGCGGAGAATGCGCTCGTGGCCCCGTACCCGCACCGGGATCACCGGCACGCCGGGCGTCAGCGCCAGCAGCCCCACTCCCGCCTGCGCCTCGCCCAGCCGTCCCTGGCGCTGCCGCGTCCCCTCGGGGAACATCCCCAGGATCCAGCCCTCTTTCAACAGTTCACGGGCACGGCGGATCGCCTCGCGGTCGGCCTTGCCGCGGTGAACGGGAAAGGCTCCCAGCCTGGTGACCAGCCAGGCCAGTGGCGGGAAACGCCACAGCTCCGCCTTGGCCATCCAGCGGATCTGCCCGGGAAAGGCCACCCCCACCAGGCAGGGATCGAGATTGCTGGCATGGTTGGAGGCGATGATCGCCGGGCCCCGGCGGGGCCAGTTCTCGGCACCGATCACTTCCATCCCGTAGAGCAGCTTCAGGGGAGTGGTGAGCAGGATCCTGGTTATGGCATAAACGAAGCTGGACATCACGCACAATATATTAACAGCTCCCGGCAACCGGTGGCCGGGAATGCCCTTCATCAGCCCCGGCGGCGTCCCTGGAGTCCCGCTCCCAAACCCTGCAAGGGACAAGACGAGCTTCCCTTGCCGCGCCAACCGCGGTGATCTTCCTCCCAGCGAAAAAAGGACCGGCGCGAGTCGATCGCGGTAATGCCCCTTGCCCGGCCGGCACGCGTTGCCGCGGCCGCGGCTTGAGCACGTTCGCGGCGAGTATCTTGATCCCGGGAGGCCGCAGTTACAAAAGCGACCGGCGGCTGCCTTCCGGTTTGGCGATGCGGCACGACGTGCCATCTCCGGCAGCCAAGCAGGCGGGCGCCCGGCCGAGAGCATTCATGAATACCGGCGCAGATGACGGTGCCGATGTCCCGCTCGTCGACGATCACGTCACCGGCGGCGGCGAAACGCCGCAGGTGCACGAGCAGCGCGCCGCACCTGGGCGGGCGCCGAAATCCGGGAGACGGCGGACACCTCGGGGGAACCAATCGCCTCTGGCACCTCCCGGCAGCCGTCGAGTACCCGGGAGAAAGGAGATCTCGGCGTTCCGCGCTAACAGCCCCAGCTCGTCGCCGTCGGCCAGCGGCAGCTCCTGCTCCAGGGCCAGGAGCGTCACCGTGCGGTAGAGGGCGCCGGTGTCGAGATAGGTCCAGCCCAGGCGGGACGCCAGCAGGCGCGATACCGTGCTCTTGCCGGCGCCGGCGGGCGCCTAGCCCCGGCGGCGTTCCTCTATCACGTCAGCGATCGCCGACACCACTTCATCGATGCCCATCTCCGTGGTATCGAGCACCACCGCGTCTTCCGCGGCTCGCAGCGGGGCGACGTCCCGCCCCGAGTCGTAGGCGTCGCGGGCCTCGATCTCGGCCAGCATGCGTTCCTGGGTGACCCCTATCCCCTTCTCCGCCAGCTCCAGGCGGCGGCGGCGGGCGCGCTCTGCGACGTCGGCGGTGAGAAAGATCTTCACCTCGGCGCCGGGAAAGACCACAGTGCCGATGTCCCGCCCGTCGACGATCACGTCACCGGCGGCAGCGAAGCGCCGCTGGTGCGCGAGCAGCGCTTCCCGCACCTGGGCGTGCGCCGAAACCTGGGAGACGGCGGCGGAGACCTCCGGGGAACGGATCGCTTCCGTCACCTCGCGGCAGCCGGCGAATACCCGGGGGGCGCCGCCGGGCCCCGGGGAAAAAGAGATCTCGGCGTTCCGCGCCAACAGCCCCAGCTCGTCGCCGTAGGCCAGCGGCAGCTCCTGCTCCAGGGCCAGGAGCGTCACCGCGCGGTAGAGGGCGCCGGTGTCGAGATAGGTCCAGCCCAGGCGGGACGCCAGCAGGCGCGATACCGTGCTCTTGCCGGCGCCGGCGGGCCCGTCGATGGCGACGATCACTCCGCCTCTCCTCCCGCCAGCGTCGCCAGCGCTTCCCGGAAGCCGGGGAAGGAGACGTCGACGCAGTCGAACCCGGCGACGGTGACGCCCCGGCGCGACACCAGGCCGGCCACCGCTCCCAGCATCGCCATGCGGTGGTCACCGCGGCTATCGAAGCGGCCGCCGTCGATGCCGGAGCCGCGCACCCGGAAGCCGTCCTCCCGGGCCTCGATGTCCACCCCCAGCGCCGCCAGGTTCTCCACCAGGCCGGCGATGCGGTCCGACTCCTTGACCCTGAGCTCGGCGGCGCCGCCGACGACGGTCTCCCCCTCGGCGCAGGCTCCCGCCAGCGCCACCAGCGGCAGCTCGTCGATGGTGCGCCCGGAGATCCCGCCGCCCACCCGCACGCCGGTGAGCGCGGCCGCGCGCACGGTGAGATCGGCCACCGCCTCGCCGCCGGCCATGCGCTCCCGGCCGCGGTCGACTTTCGCCCCCATCTCCGCCAGGATGTCCAGCAGCCCGGTGCGGGTGGGGTTGACACCCACGTCGCGCAGTGTCACCTCCGAGCCTGGCACCAGCGTCGCCGCCACGATGAGAAAGGCGGCTGACGAGAA
>JAJRWQ010000105.1 GCA_024276735.1 Actinomycetes bacterium | reverse complement strand
CCCGAAAAGGGATCACGCCTGGAGGGCGCGGAACCCTGCCCCGCCGGCACCTTCAGGCGCGCGCAGCTGGCCCGTTACCTGATCGACCACGACCTCGCCGCCGGGGAGGCAATGGAGTACGATGAGCACGACCGGCTGGTGGGATTCGGTTGCGTCGGCAAAGAGCTCGAGAAATTGCTAGAATCAGGAGAGCCCTTCTTGACCAGCGGCTGTCCGGGGCAGGCACGTGACTGCGCCTGCAACCGTCCCTTCGGTGACGGGCCCCCGGGGGACATTCGCAGCTTTCCCTTTCCCCTGGAGGCGGAGGACGTCAGCATGGTCAAGATGCAGCTGGCGACGTACGCCGATCCGGCGGTGAAGAAACACGAGCCGCTTCGCCAAGCGCAGAGGTAGCGAAAGGGGGTAGAAAGAGCCTTGACTATGTGAGAAGATTCGGAGCGGTCGTTTCGAGGTAAATTGCGTGGTTCCGCACCGGGCGGAGCCGAGAATCCCGAAAAGAAACACAGGAGGAGGAGCAAATGGGAGATGCGCTCGATATAAAGCCGGACTCGATCCTCGACGTCAAGGGTCTCTGCTGCCCGATGCCGGTGGTCAAGGCCAAGAAGGCCATCGACAGCCTGGAGTCGGGCCAGATCATGGAGATAATCGGCACCGATGCCGGTTCCAAGGGCGATATCCCCGCCTGGGCCAAGAGGGCCGGTCACGAGTTCCTGGGATCTACTGAAGAAGAGGGTGGCGAGGTGTTCCACTTCTTCGTCAAGAAAGGATAACAGAAGAAAGAATGGCTAACAGAATCGCAATCATCGCGTCCAAGGGTACCCTGGACATGGCATACCCGCCGCTGATCCTGGCGAGCACGGCAGCGGCCATGGACATGGAAGCGGGTATCTTCTTCACCTTCTACGGGCTGAACATCATCAACAAGAAGAAGTACGCCAATCTCAAGGTGGCGCCCATCGCCAACCCGGCGATGCCGATGCCGGTTCCCAACATCCTGGGCATGCTCCCGGGGATGACCGCCATGGCCACCAAGATGATGAAGGGGATGATGGAAAAGGGCAACATGCCCTCGATCCCCGACCTGATCGAGATCTGCGCCGAGAGCGGCGTCAAGCTCTGGCCCTGCCAGATGACGCTGGACGTGATGAGCATCTCGCCCGAGGACATCATCGACGAGGCGGAGAAAAGCTGCGGCGCCGGGGCTTTCCTGGATTACGCCGCGGAAGCCAGCATGAGCCTGTTCATCTGATCGTAGAACATGCGCCGAAAGGGCGGCTCAGGCCGCCCTTTTTTCATGCCCTCCTTCAGGAGCCGGAGCAGGCGGCCGCCACCAGGAAGGCAAAGACCAGCGAGAGAGCGGCAAGCAGGAAACCCTCGCCGCGGATGTTGCCGTCTGCGGGAAAGGCGGCGCGAAAGAGCACGTAAGCCTGGAGCGGCGCAAAGGCGACCAACACCGGCCACGGCAACAGCCCCGCCAGCACGGCGGCGGCGATGGCGGCCGCGGAAACCAGCACGTAGACCAGGGCAGTGAGCTTCAGCCGGCGCCGCCGCCGGCGGCTGAAGCCGCGCAGCCGCAGGCGCACGTAGAGCACGCCGGTGGCGAAGTAAGCCGACGCCAGCAGCCAGACGGTGACCGCCGTGCCCGCGTTCGGCCCGCCCGCAAGAAAGTAGGCGGCCGGAGCCGAGAGCGTCACCAGCAGCAGACCTGCCATCTCGGACGAGAGCGAACGGTCACGGCGTCCCAGCGAACGCCAGGTCACCAGCGCCAGCAGCGAGAGCGCCGCCAGCGACAGCAGCAGCGTGCTGCGCGCGCCGGCGGCCCTCACCAGGAACAGCAGCATGGCGGCCCCGGCAGCGGCCGCCAGGGCGAAGGCGAGGGCGGTGCCCGCGAGCGGCGCGGGAGCCGGCCGCCGCAGCTGCCAGGCGATCCAGGTCACCACCGGCCGGCGGGCAACGAACAGCGCCAGGGCCAGCGGGAAGAAGAGCGCCGCGACCAGCGGCTCCGCGCCGGCGAAGGCACCGGTGAAGTAGGAAACCGCCAGGATCGCCCAAGCTCCGTGCTCGCGCGGCAGCCAGGAACGGAAAGCCCTGTTCAAGCTTCCTCCAGCACCAGCCATTCCTCGATGTCCTCTCCCCTGAGCATGACGGCGATCTTTTCCATCCACAGGTCCGCGAACTCGCGCGCCTCGTCGGCGGTGGCGTCGCCGCCCACCACCTTCTCCATCAGCGCGACCGCCCGGCTGCCTTTCTCCACGGGGAAGGGAACCAGCCAGGGAGAGAAGCGCACGGTCACTGCGGCGCCGGTGTCGACACGCTCGAAAGTAATGACGGCGGCGCCGTCGCTCTCGCCCTCGAAGCGCAGGAGGCCGCGGCGCGCGAACCGGCCCGACAATCCCTTGAACCCTCCCGCGCCCGCGGCGCCGGTGACGTGGGTGATCACCTGCGCCATCCCCCCCAGGGCGCCTTCCTCCCGGCTGCCGGCGATGGTGACGGCGATACCGCCGCGCAGCGGCACCTCGTCACCGTACAGGGCATCCAGGGCCCGGGAGACGGCGAGGTAAGTGCCGGTCACGGTGGGGCAGACGTGACCGGCGGCCTTTACCACGTCGTCAAAGGAGAAGGCCACGTTATGGTCGTCGCCGTTGAAGGCGCCCAGGGTCGCCGCCAGCGGCTCGCGCAGCACCAGCGGCGGCACTTCGGTTATGGTGGCGCGAAAATCGTTGCTCATGGAATCACCTCTCGTTACGCCGAACCTTTCCTGGTAAGGCTTTTCCGGGAATATGGCCTGCTGAAACAATATACCCGCCGCCGCGGGGGCGCTTGGTGATATTCGTCACCAACGGCACCCCGGCACGCCCGGTGATAGAATCTAGCCACAGCGAGAGGGAGGCAAGGATGAACGACACCGAGGGCAAGAAACTGCTGATCCTGCAGACGAGCGGCCTCCGCGAGCCGCGGCGCACCTACGCGCCGCTCTTCATCGCCAACTCGGCGGCGGCCATGGACATGGAAGTCACCATCTGGTTCACCATGGAGGGCGTCGACCAGCTGAAGCGGGGTGAGGCGGAAAAGGTGGAGCTGGTGCCCGGCAGCGGCGTCACCCTGAAGACCTGGCTGGACCGCGCCCGGGAGGCCGGCGTCGAGTTCCTGGTCTGCGCCCAGGCGATGGAGGCGGAGGGGCTGACCATCGATGACCTGATCGAGGGCTGCCGCGTGGCCGGCGCCGCCGGCATCATCGACCTCAGTTTCGAGGTCGACCAGGTGATGTACTTCTAGGCACGTTTTCCCGCACCACCAACCGGCTCATGGAGGGGAGATAAAAGCTGCCAAAACATCATATCGACCTAGAACGATGTATCTTTTACTTGCCAAATATGCATCGATGAATGGCGATCTACCGTATTTACGGACGGTTTTCGGCTCCCGGCGCCGGCTCTGATATAATCACCGCCCGGGGTCTACACTGGCGTTGACCGGGCCACCCCCGTGGCGCCCGGCAACCGAGGCGGAGGGCTGAGCAATGGTGGTAATCAAGGGGTGCAACTTCCCCGAGGAGGGAATCCTCTACGACATCGAGAACCAGATGTGGGTGCGTTTCGACGATGACGGCAGCATCACCTCTGGCCTCACCGACATCGGCCAGCACATCGCCGGCGACCTGCTCTACATAAAGCCCAGGAAGCTGGGGAAGAGCATCGGCAGGGGCAAGCGGGTGGCGGTGATCGAGAGCGGCAAGTACGTGGGGCCGATCAATGCCCCCCTGAGCGGCAAGCTGATCGAGGTGAACCAGGCGGTGCTGGACGACGCCGGCCTGGTGAACCGCGATCCCTACGGCGAGGGGTGGGTCTTCCGGCTGAAACCGGAAAAGCTGGAAAAGGAGAGAAAGGACCTGCTAGCCGGCCGCGAGGCGGTGGAAGCGCTGCGAACCAAGCTCACCCGCGAGGAGTGGGACTGCATCTCGGACCACCACGGCTAGCCCTAGCCGCGGCGGAGGCGCTTGAGCGGCGCGTACTCCAGCAGCAGCGTGCGCTCGTCGCCGCCCTCGTCGAACCTGACGGTGACCATTCCCCCGGACGCCACCGCGGTGACCGTGCCCTCGCCGAAGTGGGCGTGGAGCACCCGGTCGCCGGTCTCGAAACCGGCCCCGGCCTCTCCCCGTGAAAAAGCGCCAGGGAGCGGCGCTGGTGACCTCACGGAAGCAGCGGCGTGTTTCTCCACCAGCTCCGGGGGCAGCTCGTCGATGAAGCGCGAGGCCATGTTGTAATGGCGGGAGCCGTAGAGGTTGCGGGTTTCCGCGTAAGTGAAGTAGAGGCGTTTCATGGCCCGGGTCATGCCCACGTAGCAGAGGCGCCGTTCCTCCTCCAGGTTCTGCTCGTCCAGCGCGCGGGAGTGGGGGAACACCCCCTCTTCGGCGCCGGCGATGAATACCACCGGAAACTCCAGCCCCTTGGCGTTGTGGATGGTCATCAGCGTCACCGATTCCTCCGCTGCCTCCAGCTTGTCGACGTCGGTGTAGAGGGAGATCTCCTGGAGAAACCCGCCCAGGGACCCTCCCGGCACGCGCTGTTCGAACTCGGTGGCGACGCCCACCAGCTCCTCCAGGTTTTCCATGCGGCCCTCGGCCTCGATGGTGCGCTCTGCGGCCAGCGCCGCCAGGTAGCCGCTGGCTTCCAGCATCTCCTCCAGGAGCTCGGCCACCGGCAGGCTTTCGGACTTTTCGCGCAGCCCCTCGATGAGCGCCGCGAACGACTTCAGGGCTTTCACCGCCTGGGGACGGAGCCCGGGGATGTCGCCGGCGTGCGCCGCCGCTTCCAGCAGGTGCTGTCCCTCGGTGGCGGCGGCCTCCTCCAGGGTGGCGACGGTGGCGGCGCCGATGCCCCGCTTGGGCGCGTTCACCACCCGGCGGAAGCTGACGTCGTCGGCGGGGTTGTCCACCAGCAGCAGGTAGGCGAGGGCGTCCTTGATCTCGGCGCGCTCGTAGAAGCGGGTGCCGCCCACCACCCGGTACTGGATGCCGTAACGCACCAGCATGTCCTCGATCACCCGCGACTGGGCGTTGACGCGGTAAAAGACGGCGATCTGGGAAGGGGTGTAGCCGTGCTGCTCCTGCAGGCGCACGATCTCCCCGGCCAGGAACCTGGCCTCTGCGTGCTCGTCCTCCAGCTCCACCACCTGCACCGGGTCACCGGCGTGGGCATCGGTCCAGAGCCGTTTCTGCTTGCGGCCGCGGTTGTTGTCGACGACGCTGTTGGCGGCGTCGAGGATGGTCTGCGTGGAGCGGTAGTTCTGCTCCAGCTTGATCACCGTGGCCTCGGGGTAATCCTGCTCGAAGTCGAGGATGTTGCGGATGTCGGCGCCGCGCCAGGAATAAATGCTCTGGTCGTCGTCGCCCACCACGCAGACGTTGCGGTGGCCGCCGGCCAGCTGGTTCACCAGCCGGTACTGGGCGTGGTTGGTGTCCTGGTACTCGTCCACGAGCACGTGGCGGAAGCTTTGGCGGTAATGCTCCAGGCGCTCCGGGAAGCGCTCGAAGAGCTGCACCGTGAGCATCACCAGGTCGTCGAAGTCCATGGCGTTGTTGGCGTATAGCTGTTTCTGGTAGCGCTCGTAGGTGCGCGCCACCGTCTCCTCGAAGAAGCCGTCGACGGCCTCGGCAAAGTCCTCGGGCCCCACCAGGCGGTTCTTGGCCGCGGAGATCACCGCGTGCACGCCCTTGGGGGGAAAGCGGTTCACGTCGTAGTCGAGCTGCTTCAGGCAGCGGCGCACCAGCCGCACCTGGTCGGCGGCGTCGTAGATGGTGAAGTTCGACTCGTAGCCCAGGAGCGGCGCCTCCCGGCGCAGGATGCGGGCGCAGGCGGCGTGGAAGGTGCTGATCCACATGGTGCGCGCCACCGGCCCCAGCAGCGTCTCGATGCGCTCCTTCATCTCGTTGGCGGCCTTGTTGGTGAAGGTGATCGCCAGCAGCTCGTGGGGACGGGCGGCGCCGGTGGCCACCAGCCAGGCCACCCGGTGCGTGAGCACGCGGGTCTTGCCGCTGCCGGCGCCGGCCAGCACCAGCAGCGGCCCCCCGGGGCAGGTGACCGCCTGGCGCTGCTGCGGGTTCAAGTCCGCCAGCAGCTTCTCGCTGTCGGCGACGTTCATGCCAGGCCTCCCAGCAGGTAGGCCACGGAGACGCAGACGAAGCCGGCCACCATCATCTTCACGCCGGCGAAGATCACGTGGTCCCGGGAGACGGAGCCCAGGTAGGCGCCCAGCAGGAACAGCTGTACGAAGGCGATGGCCACCGCGGCGATGTAGGCGGCGGTGATGTCGATGGCGTCACCGAGGAAGAAGGGGGCGATGGCCAGGGCAGCGGCGGCAAAGGGGGAGATGCCGTCGATGAAGGCCACCACGATGGTGGCGTAAGTGGAGGCATGGCTGATGTCGGTGTCGCTGAGGTCGGAAAGCGTCGAGCGCTCCAGCTCGTCCAGCGAGCGGCGGCGCTCCGCCTTCTCGGTGATGTAGGCGCCGTAGAAGCCGGGGACGCCCATGGCGAAGGAGGCGGCCAGCCCCAGGGTGAGCACCGAGGCGGGCCGGGTGATGCCGCCGAAATAGCTTCCCACCAGCACGCCGAGGATGGTGAGCACGCCGTCGAAGGCGTTCATGGCGAAGTACCGCCTGGCTATCTCGCCCACGCCGGCGATGCGGTGGTACCTGCGCAGCGTTCGGATGCTGGGTATCTTCAACGAAAGTTCTCTCGGACCCCTTTCTGCCGTTCCCGGTTACCGCATCCAGCGGGCAGGAATGTCCTGGGGGGTGTTGGCCTCGTCGATCAGCTGCTTGCCGGTGGACACCTTGTCGATGCTATGGATGCTGCCGCCGCTCTCCTGGATGACGGCCGAGACTGCTTCGAAGTCGATCTCGGGGCCCTCGAGGGTGATCTTGATGTTCTCCACCTTGTTGTCGATCTCGTTGAGCACCAGGTCGGTTCCCTGCACGCCGTCGAGATCACCCAGCTTGACGGCCAGGTCGAGGATGGTGGGCTGATGCGGTTTGAGCACGTCCAGCACCAGCCTGCGTACCTTGCTCACTTGTGTCTTCACCTCGTTCATCTTGCCGGTTTCGCCGCCGCGGGACAAGAGCCCGCCGGCAGCCCTGCCTGGAGGGACGGCGCCGGGCGCCGACCCGGTATCGCTCAGATCCCGGAGCCGTGGTAATAGTCGAATACCCGGTCTAGTTCCCGCTCTCCCTGTTCCTGGGCCTTTTCGATCTCGGGCCCCTTCTCGGGGAAGGCGGCCTTGAACTCGTTCTCCATCTCCACCACCCGCCGTACCAGCGATGCCATGGCATCGGCCACCGGGTCGGGCAGGTGGGTCCAGTCCACGTCGGCGGCGCCCACCTTGCGCCCGCGCTCGCGCACCGGCCGCCCGGGGTTGCCCACCACCGTGGAGTTGGGGGGCACGTTGTGGATGACGATCGCCCCGGCGCCGATCTTGGCGTTCTCGCCGATCACCACCGAGCCCAGCACCTTGGCGCCGGCGCCGATGGTGACGTTGTTCTTGAGCGTCGGGTGCCGCTTGCCCGTCTCCTTGCCGGTGCCGCCCAGGGTCACGCCCTGGTAGAGGGTGACGTTGTCGCCGATGACGGTGGTCTCGCCGATCACCACGCCGGCGCCGTGATCGATGAAGAAGCCCTTGCCGATCTCCGCCGCCGGGTGGATCTCGATCCCGGTGAGAAAGCGATTGAACTGCGAAATGATCCGCGGTACCAGGGGGATGCCCAGGTGGTGGAGAAAGTGGGCCACGCGGTGCAGCAGCAGTGCGTGCAGCCCCGAGTAGCAGGTGAGCGCTTCCACCATGCCCGACGCCGCCGGGTCGCGCTCGCGTATGGCCTCCACGTCGTCCTTCACCGTTTCCACGGCCCGTTCCAGGTCGCCGCGGCTCGCCAGCCAACCGGCCACGGCAGCCGCCGCGGCGATGGCCGTTGCTGTCTTCCTGAGGATTCTCATCGTCGATCGACTCCCGCCGCCGCGCTTTGATTTAATGGGCACTTGCCGATAGTATCTAACCGCAGCGATGATTTTATCTTACCAGAATAAGCGCGCACAGGCAGGCTTCTAGACTGGAGGAACGATGAAGACGCAACGCCTGGAGCTGACCTTTCCCGAGAAGCTGATCAAGCGCCCGGTGATCTACGAGATGGTGCGTGATTTCGACGTCGTCCCCAACATCCGGCGCGCCAACGTGGACGAGAAGTACGGCTGGATCGTGATGGAGCTGAGCGGGGAGGAGGAAGAGCTGGAGCGGGCCTTCCGTTTCCTGCAGGACCTGGGGATCGAGATCGAGTACCTGGAATCGTTCGTCGAGTAGCCGGGCGGCGGAACGCGTGCCCCCGGTAGTCATCCGCCTTCGCTTTTCCGTGCCCTGCCGGCGGCCGCATCCTCACCGCCGCTCAGCACCTCGTTCATGCTGCCGCTGCGAAAGCCCTCCAGGTCAACGGTGACGTAGCGGAAGCCCAGCTCCTTGAGCCTTCGGGTCACCCTCTCCCTGAGGGGCCCCGCCAGCTCGCCGACGTCCGCGGCGGGAACCTCTATACGGGCGATGCCGTCGTGGCAGCGCACGCGCAGCTCCCCGAATCCCAGCAAAGCGAGGTATTCCTCGGCCGCCTCCACCCGTGACAGCTCCTCCGGGGTGATTTCCTGGCCGTAGGGAAAACGCGAGGAAAGGCAGGCCTGGGCCGGCTTCTCCCAGTTGGGCAGCCCCGCCAGGCGGGCCATCGCCCGCACCGCCTGCTTGCCGGCGCCGATGGCGGCCAGGGGATGCAGCACCCCCGCCTCGTCCCCGGCACGGATGCCAGGGCGGTGATCGTCGCCGTCGTCGGCGTTGACGCCGTCAACCACGGCGGCGAGGCCACGCTCTTCGGCCAGCTTCCTTACCCGCGACCAGAGCTCGTGCTTGCAGTGGTAGCAGCGGTCCACGGGGCTGGCGCGGAAATTGTCGTCCTCCAGCTCCCGGGTCTCGATCACCGCGTGGGGGATACCCAGCTCGCGGGCGAGGGCCGCGGCCGCTTTCAGCTCGCGCCGGGGCAGCGTGGGCGAATCGGCGGTCACCGCCAGCACGGAACCCCTGCCCAGGGCCGAAAGGGCGGCCGCCGCCACCAGGGTGGAGTCGACGCCGCCGGAATAGCCCACGGCGACGCTACCCAGCCGGCGCAGGTGATCCTCGAGGCGGTCGAGCAGCTCCCGGGCGTCACCGGCGACCGGCGCCGTCTCCACGCCCCCGGTTTCGCCCCCGGTGCTCATCCGCCCTCTCCCGGGGGCTCCAGGCGGTTGCCGTCCACGAAGATGTCCACTTCCTCCACCTCGCCGTCGACGATGCGGTAGGCGTGCAGCTCCGGGAGAGCGTCGTCCATCAGCGACACTATCAGGTAGAGGGAATCAGGGTAGAATGCCAGCTCGCAGTCGCGCGCCGAGGGCACGGCGGGGGAGTGGGGGTGGGAGTGAAAGATCGCCACCAGCTGCCAGCCCTCGCGCTCGATCTCGTCGAAGACCCGGAACTGCTCCTGCGAATCCATCATGTAGAGGGTGGAGCTGTGCTCGACGTTCTCCATGGGAAAGACGCGCTCCACGCGGCCGTCGCCGTTGCCGGCGAGAATGCCGCAGGCCTCCTCCGGCTTCCAGGCACGCGCGTGCCGGAGGATGGTGTCCAGTTGGCGGGAAGAGAGGCGCAGCGCCGTGGGCATCAGCTGCCAGGGGCCTGGGACTCGCAGGCGTAGGCGTACTCGATGAGCTAGGTGATGGTGGGGTTCTCGCCGCAGACGGGACACTTGGGATTGCGCTGGGCCTTCACCTCGTGGAAGGAAAGCTCCTCGGCGTCGAACTGCAGCATGCGGTTGTAAAGCGGCTTGCCCACGCCGGTGATCAGCTTCAGTACCTCGGTTGCCTGCAGGGTGCCCACCACGCCGGCGACGGCACCAAGGATACCGGCCTCGGCGCAGCTGGGAACCGTGCCCGGGGGCGGCGGCTCCTCGAAGACGCAGCGGTAGCAGGCGCTGCTGCCGCCGTCGATGGTCATGATCAGGCCCATGAAGCGCAGGATGCCGCCTTCCACCCGCCGCTTGCGCTTCATCACGCAGGCGTCGTTCAAAAGGTAGCGGGTGGGGAAGTTGTCCACGCCGTCGACGACGATGTCGTACTTCTCCAGCAGCGGGAAAATGTTGTCCTTGGTGAGGCGCTCCTTGTAGACGTCGATCTCCACCAGGGGATTGATCTTCTTCATCGTCTCCTCGGCGCTCTCGGCCTTGTGGCGGCCCAGGTCGGGTGTGAAGTGCAGCACCTGGCGCTGCAGGTTGGTGATGTCGACGACGTCGTCCTCGATGAGGCCGATCTTGCCCCCGCCGGCCGCCGTCAGGTAGAGCAGCACCGGCGAACCCAGGCCGCCGGCGCCCACCACCAGCACCCGCGCCTGCTTGAGCTTTTCCTGCCCGGCACCGCCCACCTCGGGCAGGATGATGTGGCGCGCGTAGCGCTGTATCTCTTCTTCAGTCAGGTTGAACAATGCCACCACCCATGAAATACAGGATGTCGATCTCGTCGCCCTCGGCGATAGGGATGTTCTCGAAGTCCCTGCGGTTAAGTACCTCGCCGTTGATGCGCACGTTGGCGTAGAGGGTGTTCTCTCCGCGCGATTCCAGCAGCGATCGCATGTCGGCCGGACCGCGGTAGGTGACCTTCTTGCCCTGCACCACCAGGCTCAGCGTCTGCGCCTCGCCCTCGCGGCACTTCGTTTCAAATGATAGCACCTTGCTGTCCTTTTCTGCATCCAGGCCGATCCCGGCCATGCCTCTCACCCCGCTTTCTTGACGTATATCTCCGTGTAGCCTTCGTGCTCTTCCATCCCCAGCACCTGGTGGCCGTTGCCGCGCACCCACTGCGGCAGGTCCCGGTTGCTGGTGGGGTCGTCCACGAGCACTTTCACCACCTCTCCGCCCTGGAGCTGTTCCAGTGCCAGCGCCGTCTTCACCGACGGCATCGGGCACTTGAGCCCGCGGGCATCGAGCAAGATGTCTTCTTTCACGTCCACGTTCCTTGCCGCCTCCATCTCGAGTTCCTGCCTGTCAACCGCCGCTGACGGCGGGGCCGTGACCGGGGCCGGTGAAGGGGACGAGGCGGGCACCGCTGCTTCCCCCGGCAGCGGAGCGCCGCTCCTCCCGCGGGCCCGGGCCCGTCTCGACCAAGCCCTCTCCGGGCTTCCTCCTGCCTCAGGTGGCTTCGAACAGCTGCGTCGTCAGGTAGCGCTCACCGGTGTCCGGGAGCACCACCACGATCATCTTGCCGCGACTCGCCTGTCGCCTGGCAACGGTCACGGCCGCGTGCACGGCGGCACCCGAGGAAATACCGCAGAGAATGCCTTCCCGCTCCGCCAGCTTGCGGGCGGCGTCCTCGGCATCCTCGTTGGAAACCTGTATCACTTCGTCGTAAATCTCGGTATTGAGAATCTCGGGGATGAAGCCGGCGCCGATACCCTGGATGCGGTGGGGGCCGGCCTCGCCGCCGGAGAGCACGGGAGAAGACTTGGGCTCCACGGCCACCATCTTCACCGAGGGCTTGTAGCGCTTGAGCACCTCGCCCACGCCGGTGATGGTGCCGCCGGTGCCCACGCCGGAGACGACGATGTCCACGGCGCCGCCGCTGTCCCGCCAGATCTCCTCCGCGGTGGTCCGCCGGTGAACCTCCGGGTTGGCGGGATTGCGAAACTGTTGCGGCAGGTAGGCGTCCCCGGTCTCGGCGGCCAGTTCCTCGGCCTTCTTCACGGCACCCTTCATGCCCTCGGGGCCGGGGGTGAGCACCAGCTCCGCGCCGTAAGCCTTGAGCAGCGCCCGGCGCTCCACGCTCATGGTGTCGGGCATGGTCAAAATCAGGCGGTAACCCTTGACGGCGCAAACGAAGGCCAGCGCGATGCCGGTGTTACCACTGGTGGGCTCGATGACCACGCTCTTGCCCGGCGTCAGCCGCCCTTCCCTCTCGGCGGCCAGGATCATGTTCAGCCCGATACGATCCTTGACGCTGCCGCCGGGATTGAAACTTTCCAGCTTGGCGACCAGCTCCGCCTCCAGGCCCTCGGCCACCCGCGACAGGCGCACCAGGGGGGTGTTTCCCACCAGCTCGGTGAGGTCGGCGGCGATCCTGGTGTTCGCCGTCACGTCCTCGGCGCTGCTCGCTTCGGTCTGCGACATGGCTGTTCCTTCAGTTCCCATTGGTTCCTCCGCCGGTAGTCGCGGTCATCAAATGTAGTACATCTCCTCGGTGCTGGTATACATCATGCTTTCCTTCTCGGCCAGGTCGGCGATGGTGGCCGCGGACAGCACCGACTCCAGGCTGGTCTTGGCGTCCATCCACACGTCCTGTACCGCGCAGTGATCCTTCTTGTCACAGGGCGCGCCCACGGTGCAGGCCGCCGGCGCCACGCTGCCGTCCAGTGCCTCCACCACGTCGAGCACGCTCACCTCCTCCGGGAGGCGCTTGAAGCTGAAGCCGCCGCGCACTCCCCGGTGGCTGTTTAGGATGCCCGCCTTGCGCAGGCTGGAAAATAGCTGTTCCAGGAACTGCAGGGGTATGTCCTTGCGGGCGGAGATGTCGGCGATGGGGACCGGCTGGTCACCGTTGTGCTGGGCCAGCTCCACCAGCGCCCTTACTGCGTACTTGCTCTTTGCTGAAATGTTCATGTTAACTCCATAAAATTGATAGATCTTATCGGGTTAATGAATGATACACGTTGATTTTGGCTTTGTCAAGGCAAAAATCAAAATTTTTTACAAAATTGAGCAATTTTGTACTAAATATAAGTGTATCTAAATGGTTTTCTTGATTTTATTGCTCTCCGGGGCGTTTGCCGCCGGCCGCGGGGGCTGGTTTCACACCGGAGCCGACAGGGGATAAGTAGCCCCGGAAACAGTGGTGACAGCAGGAAGGGCGGTGCCGGAAACGAAGTCTTTCGAGATAATCGAGCACACCGCCGACACGGGCATCCGCGCCTACGGGCGCAGCCGGGAGCAGCTGCTGGAAAACGCCGCCAGGGGGCTGTTCAGCATCATCACCGATCTCGGCCTAGTGGAGGAAAGGGAGGTCCGCCGCGTGGAGGTCTCGGCGCCGGACGACGAGGCGCTGGCAGTGGAATGGCTGAGCGAGCTGCTCTTCCTGCACGAGACGGAATCGATGCTGTTTGCCGGCTTCAAGGTGACGGAAAAGGGGGAGAACGAGATCGAGGGGGAGCTGCGCGGGGAGCCATACGATCCCGGCCGCCACCTGCTGCTCGCCGAGGTGAAGGCCGTGACCTACCACATGCTCGAGGTCAGCAGGCGCGGAGATGCCTGGGAAGCAACCATCGTCTTCGACGTCTAGGGGGTGAACGCCGATGCCGACGTCTGCCGCCAGGGAGACATCACCGAATATCTGGGAGATACCCGCCGAGGGCGAGATGCGGGTGCCCGGGCGCATCTTCGCCAGCGAGGAGCTCATCGAGAAGGCCGACCGGGAAAAGGCGCTGGAACAGGTAAGGAACGTCGCCTGCCTGCCCGGAATCGAGGTGGCCTCGATGGCGATGCCCGACATTCACTGGGGCTACGGTTTCGCCATCGGCGGCGTCGCCGCCTTCAATACCGGGGAGGGCGTGATCTCGCCGGGAGGCGTGGGTTACGACATCGCCTGCGGCGTGCGCCTGCTGCGCAGCGACATATCCGTCGACGAGGCGGGAAGCCGGGTGCCGGAGCTGGTGCACGAGCTCTCGCGCTCGATACCGGCCGGTGTCGGCCGCGGCGGCGAGCTGCGCCTGGACGACCGGGAGCTGGACCGGTTGATGACCCGGGGGGCGGCCTGGGCGGTGGAGCAGGGGTACGGTTGGCCTGAAGACCTGGAAGTGATCGAGGACGGCGGCCGCTTCGGGGGCGCCGACCCGGAGCGGGTGAGCCCGCGGGCACGCAAGCGTGGTTTCTCCCAGCCGGGATCCCTGGGAGCCGGTAACCACTTCATCGAGGTACAGCAGGTGGACCAGGTATTCGATACCGCGGCGGCGAGCACCTTCGGCGTGGAGGAAGGCCAGCTTTGCATCATGCTACACTCCGGTTCCCGGGGGCTGGGGCACCAGGTCTGCAGCGAGTACGTGCGGGTGATGGACCGGGTGGCCCACCGCGAGGGGATACGGCTTCCCGACCGGCAGCTGGCGTGCGCGCCCATCGGCAGCCGGGAGGGGCAGGAATACTTCGCCGCCATGGCCTGTGCGGTCAACTTCGCCCGCGCCAACCGGCAGGTGATGGCCCATCTCGCCAGGCAGGCCTGCGAGCGGATCTTCGGGACGGCGGCGGAGAGGCTGGGCCTGGACGTGGTCTACGACGTTTCGCACAACATCGCCAAGTTCGAAGACCACGAGGTGGACGGCACGAAAAAGCGCCTCTGCGTCCACCGCAAGGGGGCCACGCGTTCCTTTCCGCCGGGGCACGAAGAGGTGCCGGCCCGTTACCGCGGCGTGGGCCAGCCGGTGATCGTCCCCGGCGACATGGGCACGGCCTCCTACCTGCTCAAGGGTACCGAGACCGCCATGGCGGCCAGCTTCGGCTCCACCTGTCACGGCGCCGGCAGGGTGATGGGCCGGCGGGCGGCCAAGCGCCGCATCCGCGGCAACGAGCTCCGCTCCCGGCTGGAGGAGCAGGGGATCACCGTGCGCGCCGGCAGCGCCGCCTCGCTGGCCGAGGAGGCGCCGGAGGCTTACAAGGACATCGACGTGGTGGTGGAGGTCTGCCACCGGGCAGGGCTCTCGGAGAAAGTGGCGCGGCTGCGGCCCCTGGGAGTGATCAAGGGCTAGCTGGCGAGGAACCATCGCTGCCGGCGCCGGCAGCGGCACGGCGGCTAGAGCAGGGTGGGCTTCCTCAGCTCGAGGCACTGGCAGGGCGCGTCTTCCCCGGTGGCATCGATCGCCTCCAGCACGATGCGGGCATGCCGGGCAGCATCGGCCGTGAAGATCTCCGCCAGCAGGTCGTGGTCCCAGTCCCTGACGACGCCCTCGGCGTAGTTCACCACCACGTACAGGGCCGCGTAACAGGCGCCGATATCGCGTGCCAGCCATACCTCGGGACACATGCTCTGGCCGATGATGTCGCCGTGTGCCTGCATCATGCGGATCTCGGCACGGCTTTCGAAGCGGGGACCCTCGGTGACCACGCAGGTGCCGCGATCGAAGACGCGGCCGCGGGCATGGCGGCGGGCGGCGGCGGTGAGCGCCGAGGCCAGCACCGGGCAGACGGGATCACGCATCACCATCAGGTTGCCTCCCACCACCGGGCGCGGATCGCGGTCGGTGGTCAGGTCGACGAAATCGTCGGCAATAACGATATCACGGGGATCCAGCAAGGGGTTCAGGCTGCCGACGCCGGCATCGGCAACGATGTGCCGCACGCCGGCGCGGGAGAATACCCAGAAGAGGCGGCGCGACGCCTCGCCGCGCGGCAGCTGCGGCTGCCACCCGTGCAGCTCCACGGCCAGGCAGCGCCTGCCGCCGGCGGTGACGAAGAGTTTCATTTCCGGCGAGGGGCCGTAAGGGGTCTCGAAGGAAAGGCCGGTCTCGATCACCTCGGCCCCGGCGCCGGCGTCGTCCGGGAAAGAACAGCCCCGGGTGGCGGAGCCGCCGATCACCGCCCAGGAAACGGCAGGTACCTCGCTGCCGCTCACGACCCCGCGCGGTAGAGGTTGCGCTCCACCTGCAGGTGCAGGTGGTTGCCGTCGTCGTAGGTGAACCCGCCCAGCAGCTGGCGGTAGCAGCCGTCCATCTTGCGCACGGCGCCCAGGCGGGTGACGCCGGCCCGGACCGGCTGCCCCAGCGAGACCTCGACGTTGTCCAGGTGGGTCAGCACCAGCAGCAGCCCCGACTGGTCGCGCGGCCGGATCCTCACCTCGACGTCGTCGCACTCGCCGCGCAGGCGGTACGAGCGCACGCCGGCGACCACGCCGTCGACGGGGGTGTAAACGGGAGTGCCCGGGGGCGCGCCCACGTCCAGGGCGCCGGTGTCCTCGCCCGCGGCGTCGCTCTCCATCAGGTAGTATCCCGGCTGTCCCTCACCGTTCTCCCGGGAGCCGAGCCCGCGCCCCAGGATGGAAGCGTTCAGGCGGTCGCCCAGGGGTTCCAGGGGCACGACCTCGCCGCCGTCGTCACCGGTGGCGGCATGGTAGCCCAGCGCCGTCAGCTGGTCCCGGCAGATGGGCAGCACCAGCTGCAAGCCATCCACGTTGGCCATGGGCAGGCCCTCCGGCAGGCGCACCAGTGCCTGCTCGTGAGCGGCGGCCACGGTCTCCTCGTCCAGCAGGGGAGAAGGGTCCGCCCGCGAAGAAGCAATGTGCAGCGCCATTGCCGCCGTGGCCAGGATCAGCATGACCGCAACAAAGGCCACGGAATGCCACCGGTATCGATACCGCGTGGCGGTCCGTGGCCGTAGAGTGTGCATCTCTGAAGCCATTGTCTGAACCCTAACATCTGCGCGGCGGATTTCAACCGGGCATGTGATGATCGTTGCAAGAAGCCGGAGCACTTCGCCGCACCGGGTGCTGTTATAATCAGGCTGCATTGCCAGGGATAGGAAACCGGAGCGAAGAATGAAGGGCGCGGACGGAGAAAAAAGCATGCGTATCATCGTTCCCCGGTGGGCGCAGATGGTACTGCTGCCGGTGCTGGTGCTGCTGGTCTGGTTCGCCGTCGCCGAGGTCAACAAGGTGATCTTCATCTTCCTGGCGGCGACCATCATCGCCCTGATGCTCAACCCCCTGGTGAAGCACCTGGAGACCCTGAAGGTGCCGCGGCCGCTGGGGGTGCTGATCGTCTACAGCCTGTTCCTGGCGCTGCTGGTGGCCTTCTTCATCGTGGTCATCCCGCCGGCGATCGACCAGCTCCAGGAGCTGGTGGACCGGCTGCCCTTCTACATCACCGAGGCAGGTGACGAGCTGGCGCGCTGGAAGGCATCGTTCGAGAGACTCAACCTGCCCATAGACGTGAGCGCCCAGAGTGAGAAGATCATAAGCAGGCTGGAAGACTACGGCGCTTCCCTGGGAACCTGGCTGGTGTCACAGTCCTTCAACGTGATCACCGTGCTCACGCAGCTGCTGGTAGTGGTGGTGATCTCCATCTACATGCTGCTGGACGCCCGGCGCATCGGGGACGCCTTCCGCAACCTCTTTCCCGCCGGCAGCCGCGACGACGCCGACGAGCTGATCCAGTCCAGCCAGAAGGCGCTCAACCAGTGGGTGCGGGCCCAGGTGCTGCTGGGCTTCCTCATCGGCCTCAGCGTGGGCGTGGGTATCTGGCTGCTGGATATCACCGGCATCTGGAGCGGCGGCGGCGAGTATTCCATCTTCTTCGGCGCCTGGGCCGGCCTCACCGAGTTCATACCCTACATCGGCCCCATCCTGGGCGCCACGCCGCCGGTGATCCTGGCTCTCTTCAGCTCGCCGTGGGCGGCGCTGGCGGTGGTGATCCTCTTCATCTTCATCCAGCAGGTGGAAGGGCACGTGCTGGTACCGACCATCATGGGGTCACTGGTGGGCGTACACCCGCTGCTGGTGATCTTCGCCGTGCTCGCCGGCGCCGAGCTCTACGGGATCGCCGGCATGATCATCGCCCTGCCGACGGTGGCGCTGGGGCGCCAGCTCTTCATCTTCTTCAGGCCCCGGGTGGTTTTCGAGAAGCGGGAGCCGCCGCTGCCGGAGAAAGAGGGTGACGGTGAGGCCTGATCGTTGCCGGCGACGATGAAAAAAAGCCTGCGGCGCCTGCTTTCGGGCGTGGAGACGGCCGGCGAGATACCCGCCGAAGATATCGAGATCGGCGGGCTGGCCTACGACTCGCGGCGCGTTGAGCCGGGCGATCTCTTCTTTGCCATAGAGGGCTTTCAGCGCGACGGCCACGAGTTCCTGCCCCGGGCGCGGGTTGCCGGCGCCGCGGCGGCACTGGTCACCAGGAAGGTGGAGCTCGCGGGCCTGCCCCTGGTCGAGGTGACCGATGCCCGGCGGGCCATGGCCGCGGTTGCCGCCGAGTTCTACGACCACCCTTCGCGGAAGCTGACGCTCGCCGGCGTCACCGGCACCAACGGCAAGACCACCACCACCTTCATGCTGGAGTCGATCATGGCGGCCGCCGGCGCCCGCACGGGGCTGATCGGCGGCATCGAGTACCGTACGGGGGCGCGCCCACGCAAGGCGCGCCGCACCACCCCCGAGGCCCCCGACCTGCAGGCGATGCTGGCCGAGGCCGTCGCCCACGGTCTCGATTTCGTCACCGCCGAGATTTCATCGCACGGCCTGGCGCTGCACCGGGCGGACATGCTGGACCTCGACGTGGCCGTCTTCACCAACTTGAGCCGCGACCACCTGGACCTTCACGGCGACCTGGACGATTACTACCAGGTGAAGCGCCGGCTGTTCACCGGGGACGGCAGGGGCCTCCAGCCGCCGTCGGCGGCGGCGGTCAACGTGGGCGACGAGCATGGCCGCCGCCTGGCGGCGGAGCTGTCGGGAACCGGCGTCGAGCTGGTGACCTTCGCCACCGGTGGACACGACGCCACGGTCACCGTGCAAGCGGCCGATGCTACGGGCCCCGGCCTGCGCATCGTCCTGGAGCTTCCCGGCTGGCAGGGCGAGCTGCAGCTGGGCGTAAACGGCGGCTTCAACGCCGAGAATGCGGCTGCCGCCGCCGCGGCCGCGGTCGCCCTGGGGGCCGCGCCGGGCGCCATCGTCACGGGGCTGGAGCGCTTCCGGGGGGCGCCGGGCAGGTTCGAGTTGCTCGACGTGGATCAGCCCTTCAAGGTGATCATCGACTATGCCCACAACGAGGACGGCCTGCGGCGGGCGATCGCCGCGGCCAGGCAGCTGGCCCGCGGCCGGCTGATCCTGGTATTCGGCTGCCCGGGAATGCGGGACCGGGGCAAGCGGCCGCTGATGGGCCGCATCGCCGGTGAGGCCGCCGACCTCTCGGTGCTCACCACCGACGACTGTTACCAGGAGTCACCGTCAGTGATCATGGACGAGGTGGAAGCGGGCCTGGCAGCCACCGGCGGCGAGTACCGGCGACTGGAAGACCGGCGGCGCGCCATCGCCGCCGCCCTGGATGCCGCCGGTGCCGGCGACGTGGTGCTGGTGGCCGGCAAGGGGCACGAGGAGCTGCAGTTGATGCCGGACGGTGAACGGCGTTTCAACGACCGGGAGGTGGTGGAAGAGCTGCTGCGCCAGCGGCGTTGATTTTTCCCCCATTTTGCGATATTTCATCCAGGCCCTGCTTGCACCCGCGCTTTCCCCGTGATAAATTCGCGTCACCGCCGGTGACGAAGGCTCGAGTGGAGGTAGACGATGCGGACGCGGAAGCGGGTACGGTGGTTGCTGTTTTCACTCGTTGTTATCACCCCTCTTTTACTTCAGCATCAAGCTGGCACCTGCCTGGCTGCCGTTCACCCGGTATCGGACCCCGTACCGGCCGGCATTGAATTCTCGTGGCCGGCCCGGGGAGAGATCACTCGCACCTGGACCCTGGACCGCCACAGCGACCGCGGCCACCGGGGCATCGATATCGCGCTGGCGGCGGGCGGGCCGGTGAAAGCCGCCGCCGGCGGCAAGGTGGTCTTCGCCGGGTACACTCCGGCAGAGGGCGGCGGCCTCACCGTGGTGATCGAGCACGTGGGCGGGATCAGGAGCAGCTACCTGCACCTTCGGGAGGCAAGCGTCGAGCGGGGGCAGGTAGTGGATGGCGGCGACGAAATCGGCACCGGCGACGGCCGCCCGTTGCACTTCGGCATCAAGTCCGTCTCGGGACACCGGCGCTACCTCAACCCGCTGGACCTGTTGCCTGCCGCCGGATACGAGGAAGGAACGTCGACTGCTGCCGGCGGCACCCCGGCGCCCGGAGACGGGCCGGAGGAGAAAGAGGTTGCTGCCGCGCCGGGGCCGGGCGCGGGCCCGGATATCCCGGATGCCGCGGCAGTGGCGCCCGACGCCGCACCCGCCGCGCCTGCAGATTTCGCCGCTGCACCCGCGACGCCGAAAGCCGCAGCAGCGCCATCGCCAGCGGTTCCGGAGACGGTGCCTGCCGCTAACCACGCGGAAAACCACGGCAGCGCCGGCGCCAGGGCCGACGACCGCCCGGCGGTTCCCCAATCGAAACCGCCACCGATCGTGACCGACTGGCGCCTGCCGGCGCCGGACGGGCAGCCGTTATCTACCGGCAGGGTCCGGGCGCGGGCGACCGCACCGGCGGCTGCCCGCGGGGAAGGGATGAAAACCACGCTGCCGGCGGCCCTCCTGCTGGCGGTTTCCGGAGGGGCTGTCATAGCCGGGCGGGGTGATCGCCGGCGGCACGGCGGCGGGAAGCGGCATGAACCATGTTGGTCAACCAGCAGCATCCAGGGGCTTGAACTCGCTGGCGGGCGCTGCCGTCGCCACCAGCCGCCGGGCCCACGGCCTTCTCATGACGGCGAACGCAAGGCGGTCGAAGAGACGCGCCGGCAGCATGCGCGCAAGCCCACGGCGGTAAGCCCGGAGAGGCCGGCCGTCGGCGAGGGCGGCACCGGCGAGTGAGCCGCTGAAGACGGCGCCGCTGATTCCCTCACCGCTCCAGGGGCAAACGATGCCGGCGGCCTCGCCGGCCAGCAGGATGTCGCCGTGGCCGGGAAACAGCTCGCGCCGGCGGCGGAAACGCAAGGTGGCCCTGGCCCTGGCGGGGGAGAGGAGGCTGCCGCCTATCCCGTGCCGGCGGTCCAGTTCCCCCAGGAAGGATTCGAGGCTGCTCCCGGGGTCTTGGCGCGAGCGCCGGCAGCCCAGCCCCACCACCAGGTGCTGGTCCTTGGGGATCACCCAGCCGTAGAAGTCGATGTCCTCGCCCAGTACGGCCAGGAAACGGTCCACCCCGTTGCCCGGGGAGGCGATCTCCCCCTGCACGGCCACCCAGTAGTCCGCTGCCGGCAGGCCGGCGGCGCCGCGCACCCGCGAGCGGGCACCGTCGGCTCCGACCAGGGTGCGGCAGACGACGGCTGACTCGCTGCCCTGCCGGCGCAGCAGCACCCTGAGCCCGGCGCCGGCCCGCTCGCGGACACCCAGGAAGCTGGTGCGGTCCCAGAGCTCGACGCCGGGGCGGTTGACCGCCGCTTCCAGCAGCCAGGCGTCGAAACGGTCGCGGGCGATGTTGATGTACGCGGTGTCGGTGAGCGGGCCGCCGCGACCAAGCCGCCAGTCGAAGAGGCTCCAGTGCAGCCGCCGCGGCTCCGCGATGACGGTGTCCCGGAGCGGCAGGCCCATGGCCGCCAGGTGGCGAGCCAACCGCGGCACCAGCACCCCGCCGCAGATGACGTCGCGGGGTAGCTCCAGGCGATCCACCAGGAGCAGGCGCAAGCCCGCGGGCGCTCCCAGGATGGCCGCGCAGCCTGCTGGCCCGGCGCCCACGACCACGGCATCGTATTCGCTGGCAGGCTGGCCGCCCCTCAACGATCGGCCCCCTTTCCCAGGCCATACCGCTGCTGACCTTCTTTGCCTCGGCAGTGGTTGCTGTTAGTATACCAGCGGACCCGGCCCGCTAGCCGCCGGGACCGCGAACCGGTTGGGAACGATGAAAAGCTTCTACGTGACAACCCCCATTTACTACGTCAACGACGTGCCCCACATCGGGCACGCCTACACCACCATTGCCGCCGACGTGCTGGCCCGCTATCACCGGCAGCTGGGCGAGGAGGTCTTCTTTCTCACCGGCACCGACGAGCACGGCAGCCCCGCCGCCAGGGCGGCGGAGCGACGGGGAGTCACGCCCCAGGAGCACGTGGACGAGATGGTGGTCAAGTTCCAGGAGCTGGTCAGGCAGGTGGACGCCAGCAACGATTTCTTCATCCGCACCACCGACGCGGAGCATTGCCGCCGGGTGCAGGAATTCATCCAGCGCCTCTACGACCAGGGGGATATCTACCTCAAGTCGTACCGGGGCCTGTACTGCAGCTCCTGCGAGGCCTTCTACCAGGAAAAGGATCTGGACGACGGCAAGTGTCCCGACCACGGCACCGAGCCGGAGCTGGTGGAGGAGGAGAACTACTTCTTCCGGCTCTCCCGGTACGCCGATCGCCTGGAAAGGCACTACCGCGAACATCCCGACTTCGTCCTGCAGCAAAGCCGCTACAACGAGGCGCTGAGCTTCATCGGCGGCGGCCTCGAAGACATCAGCATCAGCCGCGCCACCCTCAAGTGGGGGGTGCCCGTGCCCTGGGACCCGGAGCAGGTGGTCTACGTCTGGGTGGACGCCCTGCTCAACTACATCACCGCCCTGGGCTACGCCGGCGAGGAGGACCTCACCGGGCGCTTCTGGCCCGCCGACTACCACCTGATGGGGAAGGACATCCTCAAGTTTCACGCCGTGATTTGGCCGGCGATGCTGCTGGCGGCGGGGATGGAGCTGCCGCGCCACCTGTTCGTGCACGGCTACCTGCTGATGGGCGGCCGCAAGATGAGCAAGACCCGCGGTAACGTACTCGATCCTTTCGCGGTGATGGAGAAGTACGGTGTCGACGCCTTTCGTTTCTACTGTTTCCGGGAAGTGACCTTCGGCCAGGACGGGGTGGTCTCGCTGAACGGCTTCGAGACCCGGTACAACTCGGAGCTCGCCAACGAGCTGGGTAACCTGCTCAGCCGCGTGGTCGCCATGATCAGGAAGTACCGGGAGGGCGTGATACCGGCGCCTGGCGGCGATTCCTCGCTGGCCGGCGCCGCGGCGGAGCTATCCCGCGTGGTGGAGGAGAAGATGTCGGTGGTGGACCTGAGCGGCTGCCTGGAAGCCATCTGGGGTTTCGTGCGCTCGCTGAACCGCCACGTGGAGGCTAGCGCCCCCTGGAAGCTGGCGCGCGAGGAAGAACGCGCCGGCGAGCTGGACCAGGTGCTGTACGAGCTGGCGGAGGGACTGCGCATTTGCGCCGTCTACCTGCATCCCTTCATTCCCCGCACCAGCGTGGAGATCCTGCGCCGCCTCGGGCTCGAGGGCCAGGACGGCGACCTGTCCATCGACGGCGCCGCCTGGGGAGGGCTGGCGCCGGGTGGCTCGGTCAGCGACGGCGACGTGCTCTTCGCCAAGTTGGACTGAAGCGCGGGTGGCGGGCGAGATGACGGCGCTGGTCGACGCACACGCCCACCTGGACATGCTCGATGACCCCCGGGAGGCGCTGGCGGCAGCCGCTGCCGCCGGCGTCGACCGCCTGCTGGCGGTGGGCATCGACCTCGAGTCCAGTCGCCGCGCGGCCGAGCTGGCAGCTACCCGCCCGGAGATCGATGCCGCGGTGGGAATCCACCCCCACGACGCCGCCGGCGTGGAGGACGAAGCCATCGCCCGGCTGGCGCGCCTGGCACGCCGGGAGGGCGTGGTGGCGGTGGGGGAGACCGGTCTCGACTTCTACCGCATGAAATCGTCCCGGCGCGAGCAGGAGCGCCTGTTCCGCGCCCAGGTTTCCTTGGCCCGCGAGGCCGGCCTCACCCTGGTGGTGCACGCGCGCGAGGCCGACCGGCAGGTGCTGGAGATCCTCGCCGAGGAGGCAGCGGGCCTCACGGTGGTGCTCCATTGTTTTTCCCTGGTGAAACACGTCGAAGAATGCGCCGAGGCCGGTTACTACGTGTCGTTCGCCGGCAACGTCACCTTTCCCGGAGCCGACGACCTGCGGGGCGCGGCGGCAGCGGTGCCCGGGCACCTGCTGCTTTCCGAGACCGACTCGCCCTTTCTCTCGCCGGTTCCCCGCCGCGGCCGCCCCAACCATCCGGCGAACGTGAAGTACGTCCTGGAAACACTGGCCGCCGCCCGGGAGACCGGTGTGGAGGCGCTGGCGGAGACAGTGATGCAGAACTACCGCCGGGCCTTCTCCCCGCGTGGCGGCGAAGCCTGACCGCTTCCGGCACGGCGCCGCAACCTTCCCACCCACACGAAAGCACGGGCGAAAAGTTCCTATGGAAATGGAGATGTGCTAATGTTTACTACACAATCGAACAAATGATTTTTTCCTGTTCTCAACGATGGTGCTCATTTCCCAAAAGAGCGAGTACGGCCTGAGGGCGCTGGTTGATATCGCCGTGAACGGCGACGGGGAGCCGGTGCGGCGCTCCCAGGTCGCCTCGCGGCAGGAGATCCCCCTGCCTTACCTGACGCAGGTGCTGGGCGAGCTGGTGTCGGCCGGCCTGCTGGAAAGCAGCCGCGGCCCCACGGGCGGTTACCGGCTTTCCCGGCCGGTAGCAGAGATCACGCTGCTGGAGGTGGTGACGGCGCTCCAGGGCCCCGTGAATCCCACCCAGTGCAGCGCCGCCGAGGCCGACGAGCCCTGCGGCCGCAGCGACAGCTGCGGGCTGGCGGGAGTCTGGGCGCGGCTGAAGAGCGCCAGCGAGGATGTGCTCGCGGAAACGACCCTCGAGGACATCATTGCCGGCGTGGGGGCTGGCGAGGAGCAAAAGCAGGAGGAAATCGTCCCCGACGATAAACTCGATTGTATCGGCTGGAGCTGCCCGATGCCCATCGTCCGCATCTCGGAGAAGATGATGCAGCTGGCACCGGGACAGGTGCTGGAGGTTTGGGCGGACGACGAAGGGGCAAAAGCAGATATACCGGCATGGTGCACCGGAACCGGCAACGAGTTCCTGGGGCGCCAGGAATTCGGCAGGCAGATGAAGTTCCTGGTGCGCAAGGCGCAATGAAACGTAAACGTCTCCGCCGCAGCCGGGCGGCGGGGGGAGGTGCTTGGACTTGAAAGATCCCATTTTCCTGGACAACGCGGCCACTACCCGCACCGATCCCGAGGTCGTCGAAGAAATGAAGCCCTGGTTCGACGAGCGGTACGGCAGCCCGGCAACGCTCTACGCCATGGGGGCCGAGGCGAAGCAGGCTATCGAGGAAGCCCGCCAGCGTCTCGCCGACCTCATCGGCGCCGACGTGAAGGAGATCTACTTCACCAGCGGCGCCACCGAGGCCAACAACTGGGCGATCAAGGGAACCGCGGAGGCACTGGCCTCCAAGGGAAAGCACATCATCACCACCAACGCTGAGCACCACGCGCTGCTGATGCCCTGCCGCCACCTGGAGAAGAACGGCTGGGAAGTCACCTACCTGCCGGTGGACGGGGAGGGGCTGGTGACGCCGGAGGCCGTCGCCGACGCCATTCGCGACGACACGGTGCTGGTGACCATGGCCCACGGCAACCACGAGATCGGTACCATCCAGCCGATAGCCGCCATCGGCGCCGTCACCCGCGAGCGGGGGGTGACCTTCCACGTCAACGCCGCCCAGACCGTGGGCCACGTGCCGGTGGACGTGGCCGAGCTGGAATGCGACCTGCTGTCGCTCTCCGCGCACAAGTTCTACGGCCCCAAGGGCGTCGGCGCCCTCTGGATGCGCCGGGGCGTGAGGACCACGCCGCTGCTCCACGGCGGCGGGCAGGAGCGCAAGCGACGCCCCGGCACCCACAACGTGCCCGGGATCGTGGGCCTGGGCAAGGCGGCGCAGCTGGCGCGCAACCGCATGCAGTCCGAGGCGAAGAAGCTGGTGGAGCTGCGCGACTACCTGATCGAGGGCATCGAGAAGGGGCTGGACGACGTGCGCCTGAACGGCTCCCGCAGCGAGCGCCTGCCCAACAACGTGAACTTCTCCATCGAGGGCATCGAGGGCGAGTCGATCATGCTCTCGCTCTCCTATCCCACGGCGGAGGGCTCGCGGCCGGTATACGTCTCCACCGGGTCCGCCTGCGTGTCCGGCACCCTGGAGCCCTCGCACATCCTGCTGGCGCTGGGGGTGCCGGTGGAGATGGCCCACGGCTCGGTGCGGCTCACCCTTTCCCACGAGAACACCCGCGAGGAGTGCGACTACGTGCTGGAGACACTGTTCGAGGTAGTGGAGCGCCTGCGCAGCATGTCCCCGGTATACAAGCGGGGCGCCAGCAAGTGCGCCACCGGCAACGACAACGACGGCTGCGACTGCGAGGCTGCAGGCTGAACCTGCCGCGGCCGCTGATCACAAGGAGGCACGAATGTACTCGGAAAAGGTGATGGATCACTTCCAGAACCCCCGCAACATGGGCGAGGTGGAGGATCCCGACGGCGTCGGCGAGGTGGGCAACCCCCAGTGCGGCGACGTGATGCGGATCACCATCAAGGTCGACGACCAGGAGCGGATCGAGGACATCAAGTTCAAGACGCTGGGCTGCGGCGCCGCCATCGCCACCAGCAGCATGGTGACGGAGATGGCCAAGGGCAAGACCCTGGGCGAGGCGGAGGAGATATCGAAGAAGATGGTGGCCGACGCCCTGGGCGGGCTGCCGCCGCAGAAGATGCACTGCTCCAACCTGGCCTCCGACGGGCTGAAAAAGGCCATCGAGGACTACCGCTCGCGCCACGGTTCTTCCTGAGCCGGCCCCGGCGATAAAACGCCCGCTAAAGCTGGATCCCTAACCGCCGATTATGTAGTGAGGCCGAACGCGGCTGATTCGGCGTACTTTTAGGGACGGGCGGAGCAATTGGGCGTGATTTCAAAGATAGGCTTGCGGGGCAAGCTTTCCCTCCTGATAGCGGTCACTGTCGCCGGCCTCTCCGTGATGCTCAATTTCTACACCTCGCGGAACCTGGCCGACACCATCAACCGGGAATACGTGGAGCGGGCACGCCAGATGGCGAGCTTCTTCGAAAGCGAGCTCTTCATCCACAGCGACGGCGACACCATCAACACCGCAGAGCTGCAGGAGGAGATCGACGCCTTGATCGCCCGCGACGACAACCTGCTCAAGGTCTCCCTCTATGCGCCCACCCCGGAGGGAGTGAAGGTCATCGCCAGCAGCGACCACCAGTCGCTGGGCGAGACGGCGGACGAGAACGACGCCGCACCCATCTTCAGCAACGAGACCCGCTTCGTAGAGAAAAGCGGCGAGGAAGAGGAAGAGGGCGGCAGCGGCGAGGGAGGCGAAGGGAGCGGGAACGAGCTGGAGATGCTCGCCCCGCTCCACGACCGGGACGGCAACCCGGTGGCGTCGATCGGCATCTACCTCGACGCCAGCGGCCGGGACGAGACCATCCTGGCCCAGCAGGTGAAGTTCGCGGTCATCTCCAACCTGGGCCTGTTGGTGCTGATCGCAATCCTCTACTTCTCGCTGCACCGGCTGCTGATCAGGCCGGTTAAACAGCTCACCGCCTCCACCGAGAAGATCGTCGAAGAGAACCGGGTCACCACCATCGACAGCAGGCGCCACGACGAGATCGGCGACCTGGCGCGCGCCTTCGACCGCATGGCGGTATCGCTCGGCAGCCGCGAGGAGGAGGTACGCCTGCTGCTCAGCGCCAGCGTGGCCGTTTCCTCGGAGCTGCACGTGGACCGGATCCTGCAGATCCTGTGCGAGAAGATAGCGGCCTCGCAGAAGGTGACCTACTGCCGTATCTCGCTGCTGGACGACAGCGGTGACTTCCTGGTGGTGAAGGCGGAGTCCACCACCAGGAAGGTGGAACACTGGTCGGAGAGCGTGGACCGGAGGATCCCCCTGGAGAGGGCCAAGTACCACCGGGCGGCGATCGACAGCCGGAAGCCGCAGGTCCTCCGGCGCGAGGAAGACGACGGCGAGATCGCGGAAGACGAATGGGAGTGGGTGCTCACCAAGGACACGGCATCGGCGCTGCTGTTACCGCTTATCTCCAAGGGCGACGTGCTGGGAGTGGTGACGCTGGGAGAGATGCGCCGCTGGGAGCGCAGCCCCTTCTCCACCAAGAAGATCGAGTTCTACCAGATCCTGATGAGCCAGGCGGCGGTGGCCATCGAGAACGCCCGCCTCTACGAGCGGTCGGAGTGGCAGGTACGCGAGCTGTCGGTGATGCACCGCATCAGCCAGGCGTTCACCTCTACGCTGGACTACCAGGAAGTGGTGAGCATCGTCGCCCAGCGGGTGGGCAACTTCGTGGGCGCCCAGTACGCCTCGGTGCTGCTTCCCGACGAGCAGGGCCGGCACCTGAACATCACCGCCAGCTACAACCTGTCCGCCGAGTATGTCTGGACCATCAACCGCAAGAACCGGATTCCCATGGGCAAAGGCCCCATCGGCCGCGCTTTCCTGGAACAGAAACCGGTGGCCGTGAACGACGTGGAACAAAGCCAGGAGTACGAGCCCTGGCGGCAGCTGGCGCGTATCCAGGGATACTCGTCGCTGATCGCCCTGCCGCTGATGGCCAAGGACCAGGCGATCGGTGTCATCTGCATCTACTTCGCCGAGCCGCGCGAACTGAAGAAGAGCGAGGTGGACCTGCTGGCGACGGCAGCCAACGAGGCGGCCATCGCCATCGAGAACTCGCAGATGTACGAGAACCTGCAGGACGCCTTCGTGGGCACCATCAAGTCCCTGGCGGAGACCATCGACGCCAAGGATACGTATACCCGTGGCCACTCGGAGAAGGTCTCCCTCTATGCCGAGGCCACCGCCCGCAGCCTGGGCCTGGAGGGAGACGAGCTGCAGACGATCCGCTACGCCGGCTACCTCCACGACGTAGGCAAGATCGGCATCCCCGACGCCATCCTCACCAAGCCGGGCAAGCTGACGGTGGAAGAGTTCGCGATTATCAAGAAGCACCCGGTGATGAGCGACCGCATCCTCAAGCCGGTGGACTTCCCCTTCCCGGTGCAGCCGCTGGTGCGCCACCACCACGAGCGTTACGACGGCAAGGGGTACCCGGACGGCCTGGCGGCGGAGGAGATACCGCTGGGGGCGCGCATCCTCGCCGTGGCCGACTCCTTCGAGGCGATGACCTCGGACCGTCCCTACCGCAAGGCGCTGTCGACGCAGATGGCCATCGAGGAGCTGGTGCGGAACCGGGGCACCCAGTTCGATCCCCGGGTGGTAGACGCCTTCGTGGCCATAGTCGGCGAAGAGAAGCCGTTGACGGCCCGGGCAGAAGCGGGCGCCTGAGGCAGGGGACGCCAAGGAGACCTGCAGGAGGCGGGATGCTGGCAGCGAAGATTCAAACGTCGTTGTCACCGCCTGCAGCCAGCGGTTGCTTGTCACCTGGATCCGGCACGGGCCGGAGCCGCTGCGGGCATGAGCCGGAGAAGGAGCCACGATGATCGAGCACCTGTCACCGCTGTTCCACCTGCTGGGTGAGGCCGCCGGCGGCGCCGAGGAGGAAACGCTGGAAGAGACCGCCGAGGCCTTCGTCGAGTTCTTCAACCTGACGGTGGCCATGATCGCCCTCTACTTCGCGGTGCGCATCCTGCCCACCATCTCCCGCGACGTGCGCAAGCGTTCCTGGCTGTTCCTCAGCCTCTCGGCCATCACCTTCGGCGTGGCGGAGATAATCGGCGTCTTCCGGGCGCTGAAGATCATCCAGATGGAGATGGTCTACGAGGTAACCGAGTCACTGTTCGTGGTGCTGTTCGCCGCCGGTTTCTACTACCTGTACACCACGGAACACCGGGACACACTGAAGCTCAAGCGTCAGTCCACCACCGACGACCTGACGTCGCTCTACACGCACGGCTTCTTCCAGACCTACCTGCTCAACAAGGTGAGCAACCTCAGGAGCGACGGCACCGAGCTGACGATACTCTTCCTGGACATCGACGACTTCAAGCAGTACAACGACGAGTTCGGCCACCAGGAAGGGGACTACGTGCTGAGGAAGGTGGCCCAGACGATCACCCGCGAGGCCCGGGGCGAAGACATCGCCTCCCGCTACGGCGGCGAGGAATTCACGCTCATCCTCGGCTGCGACTTCGAAACCGCCGTGAAGGTCGCCGAGAGGCTGCGGGCCAGCATCGAGGAGCGGTGCTCGACGCTCGCCGACCCCAACATCAGGCGCGACATCACCGTCTCGGTGGGGCTGGCGTCCTTCGGCCGCGACGCCGACTCCGGCGACAAGCTGATCCGCATCGCCGACGCCCGCATGTACCAGGCCAAGAAGCTGGGCAAGAACCAGGTCTACACCGGCGAGGTGGACCTGGATTCGGCGGAGTCGCCCCATAGCAACGAGAGGGGCTGACCCGCGGCGGCCCGGCCCGCCGCCCTCAGTCCACGAAGCTCACCACCTGGGAAAGCGGCCGCCGCGACGTGCGCCGGGAGGCGGTACGCTCCGGGTATCCCAGCGTCACCAGCACCACCGGGCGCAAGCCACGGGGCGCCCCCACGATCCGCGCCACCTTCTTTTCTGAAAACGCTCCCACCCAGCAGCCGCCCAGCCCCAGGTCCACGGCTGCCAGCAGCATGTTCTCCACGGCGGCGGCGGTATCCTGGATGCAGTAGAGCTTCCGGCCGCGGGACCCGTACCGCCCGGCCGCGGCACCGGGGTCGGCACAGACTACAATCACCACCGGGGCGCGGGCCACGTGTTCCTGGGAAGCGGCAGCCGCGAGGGCTTCCCTGGCGGCCCGGCCGCGGACGACGTAGAAGTGCCAGGGTTGCACGTTCCCCGCCGACGGCGCGCGGACGGCGGCCTCCAGGACGGTCTCGAGCTGCTCCGGCGACGGCGCCTGCCGCTGAAAGCGGCGCACGGAACGCCTGGCGGCGATGGCCGCGAGTGTTTCCATGGTACACCTCCCTGGTTGCATGCACGGCGAAAAATCAAGCCGGTTTTCACCGGTGCCGATACCGTTAACGGACACTCCCTCTTCGCTACCGGCAGGTAAGATGGTTCTCTGGGGTAAGATCAGCCACTTCTCCGTGTTCATGATACTGCAGCTGCTCGCCAGCCACGAGAAGACCGGCGTGCTGGAACTGGAAGACAACCAGGAAAGGGCGGCCATCTATCTCACCGATGGACGGGTGGACGCCGTTTCGGTGCCCCGCTCGGACCACATGCTGGGCTCGCGGCTGGTGAAGGGCGGCCACCTGACGGAGGTGCAGCTGCGGCGGGTGATACTGGCTTCCGGGCTCAAGGGGGAGAACGAGTTCCTGGGGCTGACGCTGCTCAAGAGCGGCCTGGTGAAGCCCGAGGTGGTAGTGGCCGCCGTCAGGGAGCAGGCCTACGACAACACCCTGGAGCTGTCCAACTGGGTGCGGGGCACGTTCAGCTACGACGAGCCCGCGGAGCCGGTGCGGTTCCCCATCTCGCCGCAGATCAACGTGCAGCACCTGCTGCTGGAGGTGAGCCGGCGGCTGGACGAGGGGCAGCGGCCCAGCCGGGAGAAACCGGAGCTTCCGGGGCACGACCTCTGTGCCCACTGCAGCTCCGAGTGCAGCCCCGAGCAGCGACGCAAGTACCTCCGCGACGGCATCTGCCTCTGGCGTAACATGGCGGTGCGCGTGCGCGAGAGTATCTTCGACCCCGGCAACGAAGAGGTACGGATGTACGAGCAGGAACGCCACGCCGGCGACCTTCCCTTCCTCTGACGCCCGCCGCCGATCCCCGGCCCGGCGTCGCCTCGTTGAATACGCCGCGGTCATGGGATAGACTTTGACCGCCTTACATTCCGCAGGTTACCCGTATGAACTTTCGCAGGCTGTCTCCCTTGCGTATACTGGCGCTGGTGTTGATGCTCGCCGGCATGGCCGCCGCGGGAACGGTCGGCTTCGTGCTCCTGGAGGGCCAGGACCCGATGCTGGCCTTCCTGACCACGGTCAACCTGCTGTCCACCGTGGGAATGGGAGAGATGCCCGCGAGCGTGGGCGGACGGATACTGGCGGTATTGATCATCGTCGTGGGCGTGGGTACCCTGCTCTACGTACTGACGACGGTTGCCGACTTTCTCATCGGCGGCTACCTTGCCGAGATACTGGGGGAGCGCAGCATGAAGAAGAAGATCTCCAGCATTTCCGATCACTACATCATCTGCGGCTTCGGCCGCGTGGGCAGCCAGGTGGCGCGCGAGTTCGCGCGTGCCGGCGAAGAGTTCGTGGTCATCGACAACCACGACGAGAGCCTCGCCGCCTGCGCCGAGGCCGGCTACCTGCACCTCAAGGGTGACGCCGCCGACGACGAGATCCTCAGGCGCGCCGGCATCCTCGAGGCCCGGGGCCTGGCGGCCTGCGTCGACACCGACGCCGACAACGTGTTCGTGACGCTCACCGCCAGGGTGCTGGCGCCCGACATCCAGATCGTCGCCCGTGCCAACTCGGAAGACACGCGCAACAAGCTGGAAAGGCCGGCGCCGACAAGGTGGTCTCGCCCTATGCCATCGGCGGCCGCGAAATGGCCACGCTGATGATGAAACCCATGGTCAGCGACTACCTGGAGGTGGTCACCGGCGGCGGCGAGCTGGAGCTGCGCATCGAGCAGTTTCGCCTGGCGGCCGGCTCGCCGGTGATCGGCAAGAGCATCGAGGAACTGCAGATCAGGCAGCGCACCGGCACCTCGGTGCTGGCGATCCGCAAGCCAGGCGGCACCTTCGATACCAACCCTGATCCCGGCACCCTGCTGGAGGAGAACGACGTCCTGATCACCGCCGGCACTCCCGAGGAGATCAGCTCGCTGGAAAGCATGATCAACGACGCGGCGGGCGGGAGTTGAAGCAGCTCAGGGCCTACATCGACCGCCTGGAGGGTGAAACCGCGGTGCTGCTGGTCGAAGGTGAGACGCTGGAGCTGCCACGGCGGCTGCTGCCCGCGGGGGCCGGCGAGGGCGACTGGCTCAAGGCGGAGCTCACCGTCGACACCGCCGCCGGGGTGGAGGCCCGGCAGGAGATCGATACCCTGAGAAGACGCCTGCAAGGGGAGGGGGAGGGAGGCCGCGGTGAGCGCTGACCTCTTTTCCGAGGTGAAGCAGGCGGTGAGCGCCGCCGCCGCCGGGCGGCTACGCTCCTGGGGAGCCGGCGAGCTGGCGGAGAAGATCGAGCTGGAACGGCCGGCGCAGCGCCAGCACGGCGATCTCTCGCTCAACCTGGCCCTGGCGGCAGCCGGCAGGGCCGGGCGGCCGCCGCGGGAGCTGGCGGCGGAGCTGGTGGCCGACCTGGAAGCCGATGAAAGGCTCTCCACCTACTGCCGGCGCCTGGAGATCGCCGGCCCCGGCTTCATCAACCTCTTCCTGGACGACGCGGCCCTGGGGGCGGCAGCCCTGGCGGCGCTGGCCGCCGGCGATGATTTCGGCCGCGGCGAGCCGCCGGCGCCGCTGTCGATCCTGCTGGAGTTCGTGAGCGCCAATCCCACCGGCCCCCTGCACGTGGGTCACGCGCGCTACGCCGCCTACGGCGATTCGCTGGCACGGATACTCACCTTTGCCGGCCACCGCGTGGACACCGAGTTCTACATCAACGACTACGGCACCCAGATGGATCTCTTCGCCCGTTCCCTGGCGGTGGCCTATGCCCGCCGGCTGGGGAAAGAGCTGCCGCTCCCCGAGGACGGGTACCGCGGCGATTACCTGGACCGCATCGCGGCAACGATCGTCGGGGAAAAGGGGGAGGCGCTGCTCGACGACCTCACCGGCGGCGACGGACAGCAGGCGCTGTCCTTCCTGCGCCGGCGCGGCTGCGAGCTGATGCTGGCGGAGATCGAGGCCACGCTGGGGCGCTTCCGGGTGCACTTCGACCGCTGGTTCTCCGAGTCCAGCCTCTACCGGGACCAGGCCCTGGAGACGCTGCTGGCCGCCCTGCGTCGCAGCGGCGACGTCACCGACAGGGACGGCGCCACCTGGATGCTCACCAGCCGGCACGGCGACGATAAGGACCGGGTGCTGATCCGCAGCAGCGGCGAGCCCACATATTTCGCCTCGGACATCGCCTACCACCGCCAAAAGCTGGACCGCGGCTACGACCGCCTCATCAACATCTGGGGCGCCGACCACCACGGGTACGTGGCCCGCATGAAGGCGGCCTTCGCCGCCCTGGACGAGGACCCGGACAAGCTGGAGATCATCATCGGCCAGCTGGTGAACGTGATCGAGCGCGGCGAGCGCAAGCAGATGTCCAAGCGGGCGGGAACGATGGTGATGCTGGACGAGCTGATCGATGCCATCGGCGTCGATGCCGCCCGCTTCTTCCTGGTGGAGCGCAGCCACGACAGCGCCCTGGACCTGGACCTGGAAAAGGCCAGGATGCGCTCGGAGGAAAACCCGGTCTACTACGTACATTACGCCCACGCCCGCATCTGCAGCATCCTGAGAAAGGCCGCGGGCAGCGAGACGGAGGCGGTGGAGGCGGCGCCCCCGGGAAGCCTCGAGCCCGAGGAACGGCAGCTGGTGCTGCAGCTGCTGAGTTTCCCGGGTGCGGTAGCCGCGGCAGCCGCATCGCGGGAGCCGCATCGCCTCACCACCTACATGCGCTCGCTGGCGGCCGATTTCCACGTCTTCTACCACAATTGCCCGGTGCTGCGCGCCGGCGGGGAGACGGCCGCCTTCAGGCTTTCACTCTGCACGCTCACGCGCGACGTCATCGCCCGGTCGCTTTCGCTGGTGGGCGTTAAAGCCCCCGAACGCATGTAAACCCCCATGCTCTCCCAGGCGAGACAGCTCCACTGGAGCATCTACGTTCTCTCGCTGGCGAACGGGGTGATCATGACCGGGTTCATGATGATGGTGCCGCTGCTGCCGCGCTACGCCGAGCAGCTGCACTTCGATGGCTTCGTCATCGGCCTGCTGGTGGGCTCCTTCTTCCTGGGCCGGGTTTCCTCGCAGTTTCCCCTGGGCGTGCTCTCGGACCGCGTGGGCCGCAAGCTGGTGATGTCTTCCTCGCTGCTGCTGTTCGCCCTGGCCACCACCGCCTTCGCCCTCACCACCGAGGCGGCGCCCATGGTGCTGCTCCGCTTCCTGCAGGGGGTCTCCTCGGCGGGCTTCATCGTCGGCTTCCAGTCCTACGTCAACGACCGTACCCCTTCCCGCCTGCGGGGGCTGGCCCACGGCATCAACAGCAGCGCCATCAACATCGGCGTGGTGGTGGGCCCCCTGCTGGGTGGGATCCTCTACCAGGCCTACTCGCTGAAAGCGCCCTTCTGGGCCGGCGGGGCGCTGGGAGGAGGCTGCTTCCTGCTGAGCCTGCTGATCCCCGCCATTCCCCGCCGGAAGGCCGTGGCGGCGGGTGCTTCCCTGCTCGAGCGGGCAAAGCGTCTGCTATCGGTGGTGATCACCCCGCCGGCGATGTCCCTGGCGGGCATCCATTTCCTACAGATGATGAGCCTGGCGGTCTTCCTGGCGGCGGCGCCGATCGTCACCGCCGAGGCCCTGGGCTGGGACGCTACCGATATCGCCGTCGCCTTCGGGGTCAGCGGCATCGCCGCCGCGGCCGCCAGCCCCTTTCTCGGCCGCCTGTCCGACCGCCGCGGCTCCCGCATCCTGGTGATGGCGGCGGGCCTGGTCTTCATGGCCCTGGAGGCCCTGACCATCTACCTGCACCCGGGGAGAACCGCGGTGATGGCCGGCTTCATCATCGGCGGCACCGGCGCCCCGGCCTACTTCAATTCCTTCTTCTCCCTGGTGGGCGACATCACCACCATGGGCGAGCGGGGAGCCGTCTCCGGCTTCATCGGCTCCCTCGCCGAGTGGGGGAGCATCGCCGGCGGCAGCCTCCTGGCGCCGCTGCTTTGGCGCTACTCCGGGACCGACGCTCCCTTGGGCCTGTCCTTCCTGGTGCTGGCAGCCACGGTGCTGCTCTCCCTGTCGCTGTCGCGCGTCATCCGGCGGGGAAGCGTCCGCTACCGCGCCGGCGGCTGACACTTGTTTTCGTCGCCTGCTGCTTGTGATAGAATACCAGCCGCGTTTTGGTGGTTTTCATCCCGAGACCCGCTGCTTCCCGCCCGGCGAGCACCGGAGCGGAACATGTCGGGAGCGCCTGGCATACGGCTGCAGGCTAGCGATGGAGAGGAGCGTGAGAGCGAGGTAAAAAACGGTGCTTTCCCTTTTTCGTCTTTTCAACCCTCAAGCTAACCAGGAGGTCCTCGAGCAATGTCCAAGATAACCCTTTCCGTGATCAAGGCCGACGTAGGCGGCTACGTGGGGCACGCGGATATCCACCCCGACATGACCGCCAAGGCAAAGGAGATGATCGCCGCCGCCGTGGACGCGGGTACCCTGGTGGACGGCCAGGTGAACGGCGTCGGCGACGACATCGCGCTGATCATGACCCACGACAAGGGCGTGGACTCCGAGGAGATTCACAAGCTGGCGTGGGACGTGTTCCTCGCCTGCACCGACGTGGCCAAGGAACTGAAGATGTACGGCGCCGGCCAGGACCTGCTCTCCGACGCCTTCTCCGGCAACATCAAGGGCGCCGGCCCCGGCGTCGCCGAGCTGGAGTTCGAGGAGCGCAAGAGCGAGCCGATCTTCGTCTTCCTGGCCGACAAGACGGAACCGGGTGCCTGGAACCTGCCCATCTACAAGATCTTCTGTGACCCCTTCAACACCGCCGGCCTGGTGATCGATCCCAACATGCACGACGGCTTCGATCTCGAGGTTCACGACGTGATCGAGCACAAGAAGGTCATCTTCAGCAGCCCCGAGGAGCTCTACGACCTGCTGATCTTCATCGGCGCCCAGAGCCGCTACGTGATCAAGCACGTCTTCCGCAAGGGCACCGACGAAGTCTGCGCCGTCACCTCCACGCAGCGCCTGAGCATGATGGCCGGCCGCTACGTAGGCAAGGACGACCCGGTGCTGATCGTGCGCTCCCAGAGCGGCCTGCCGGCGGTGGGCGAGGTGCTGGAGCCCTTTGCCAAGCCGCACCTGGTGTTCGGCTGGATGCGCGGCTCCCACTGCGGCCCGCTGATGCCCTGCTCCATGAACGATGCCACCCCGTCGCGCTTCGACGGCCCGCCGCGGGTGATCGGGCTGGGCTTCCAGCTGGCCAACGGCAAGCTCATCGGGCCGCGTGACATGCTGGGCGACATCAGTTTCGACCGCGCCCGGCAGATCGCCCTGGAGCAGGCGGACTACATGCGCAGCATGGGCCCGTTCGAGCCCGAGCGCCTGCCCCTGGAGGACATGGAGTACACCACGCTGCCGCTGGTGGTGGAGAAGCTCAAGGACCGCTTCACCGACATGGCGGAGGCGGAGCGCACCTCGTAAGCGCCGGCGGCTCAAGCCGCTTTCAACCGGCAATCCCGGCAGGGGCGCGCCCGGTGCGTGTCCCTGCCTTTGTTTGCGATCTCCTGCAGGAGGAAAACGCCGATGCCCGAGCTTCCCGAGGTGGAGACCATCAGGCGGCAGCTGGAACCGGTGGTGCGGGGCCGCGCCATCTACCGCGTCACCATCTCCGACGAAAAGATCACTGCCCCCGCTTCGCCGGCTGCCTTGCGCCGCCAGGTCCGAGGGCGCCGCATCGAGGCGCTGGAACGCCGGGGCAAGTACCTGCGTTTCCTCCTTGCCGGCGGCGACGCCCTGGTGGTCCACCTGCGCATGACCGGCACGCTCACCGTGGCCGCCGGCCGGCCCCGCGGCGAAGAGCGCCGGCACCTGCGTCTGCTGCTGGAGCTGGACGACGGCACCCTGATCGCCTTCCATGACCAGCGGCGCTTCGGCCGGGTGCTGTTCCTGCCCGCCGCCGACGCCGAGGAATACTGGCAGCGGCTGGGACCGGAGCCGCTGTCGCGCTCCTTCACCGCCGCCCGCCTGGGCGAGATCGCCCGCCGGCGCCAGAAACCGGTGAAGCCATTGCTGATGGAACAGGGCCTCATCGCCGGCATCGGCAACATCTACGCGGACGAATCGCTCTTCCTGGCCGGCATCCACCCCCTGAGATCCTCCGCCAGCCTGGACGAAGAGGAGATCGCCCGGCTGCATCGTGCCATCAGGGACACCCTGCGCAAGGCCATCCGGCTCCAGGGAAGCTCCGTGGATACCTACCGCGACGCCCGCGGCGCCCGCGGCGGCTACCAGGACGTCTTCCAGGTGCACCGGCGCCAGGGGGAGCCCTGCCCTCGCTGTGGCACCGCCATCGAGAAGATCAAGGTGGGGGGGAGGGGGACCTACCTCTGGCCCCGCTGCCAGGAAGAGTGAGGCGTGCGCCGCGGGGAGCACGGCCGTCGGCAAGGGCGGCCGGCGGCGGATGAACATCGAGGAAAGGAGCAGGCATGAATACCACGGTGGTGAAGATCGAGAAACCGGCGGAGATGAACGTGATCATCGGCCAGTCGCATTTCATCAAGACCGTCGAGGACCTGCACGAGGCGATGGCCACCGCCGCGCCGGGGCTCAAGTTCGGTATCGCCTTCTGCGAAGCTTCGGGTCCCTGCCTGGTACGCTACTCGGGAAACGACGAGGAGCTCACCCGCCTGGCGCGGGAAAACGCCCTGGCGCTTGCCGCCGGGCACCTGTTCATTATCTTCATGGAGGGCGGCTTTCCCATCCACGTGCTCAACGCCATCAAGCAGGTGCCCGAGGTATGTCGCATCTACTGCGCCACCGCCAACGAGGTGGAGGTGCTGGTCGCCGAGACGGAGCTGGGGCGGGGGGTGATGGGCGTGGTGGACGGCCTCGCCAGCAAGGGCCTGGAGAGCGAGGAGGACGCCGCCGAGCGAAAAGAGCTCCTGAGAAAGATCGGCTACAAGCTCTGACCGGTCGGCAACCGGGGACTGCCGGTCACATGTTGGCCACCTCGAACTCGCGGTAGCGGGCCACGGTGCCGCCGCCCAGGGTCTTGGCCAGGTACAGGGCCCGGTCGGCCCGGGCCCGGAGCGAGCCCACGTCGGTGCCGTCGGCGGGGCAGGCGGCGACGCCGATGGAGGCAGCGGTCATCTCCCGGCCGCCGCTGGCGAAATTCAGGGCCCGGCTGTGGCGGCTGATGCGCTGCGCCAGCCGCTCCGCCTCGTCGGCGTCGCTGCTGGGCAGGATCATGAAAAACTCGTCGCCGCCGTACCTGACGGCGATGTCGGTCTCGCGCTTTTCCGCCTTCATGATGTCGGCCAGGTTGCGGATGGCGCGGTCGCCCACCTCGTGCCCAAAGGTGTCGTTGAGCTCCTTGAGGTTGTCCAGGTCGATCATCAGCAGCGAAAAGGGGATCCGGTAGCGCTTGTAGAGCTCCAGCTGCTTGTGCAGCTGGCGGCGAAAGTAGCGCACGTTGTAGAGGCCGGTGAGGGGATCGGTATCGGCGAGCTGCTGCAGCTGGCGCGAGTTGTTCTCCACGTGGGTGATCACGGCGGCCTTGAGCAGCCGGGTAAAGCCCGTATCCAGCCTGCCAGCCATGGCGATGGGCGCCTGGTCGGTACGGCGCAGGTCCCGCGAGGCGGCGTCCAGGAGCACCTGCTTCAGCCGCGCCAGGTCGTCGATGAGCTTCTCCAGCGAGGGGGACCTCCGCCGCAGCGAGGCGATGAGCGCGGCGACGGCCTCGATGGTTTCAGCCTGGGGCGCGTCGTCGCCGGGAAGCTCGATGGCCCGGGCGAGCTCGTCCACCAGGCCCGGGAAGGCCTCCGCCAGCTCGCTGGCGGGAAAGGACTTGAGGGATTCCAGGTCCAGGTCCGCGATCAGCGGCTCAAGCCACTGCTCGACGGCCTGGTCACCGCGGGAACGCAGGGACCGTCCCGACTTGGCGGCCACCGCCGCCAGCATCTGGTCTTGCTCTCTCGACGCCGGCTGCCTCTGCCGGGCGCCGAAACTCGGTTCTTCCGGCATCTAGGACGCGCCTCCCCAGGACGAGAACGTCGCCACGCCGGTGGCCTCAGGTACGGCGGAAGAGATCGGCGACGCCCCGGTGACGCCCGCCGGGCGGCGTAACGGGCTCCTCGATGCCCATGGCGGCGCCGCCTCCTTCTGCCAGGAACTCGCGGCAGCGGCGCCTGAGCATCATGGCCAGGTCCATCACCGTCTCCGCGCCCTGGAGAACTTCCAGGCGCGAACGAAGCAGCTCCTGTTCCATGCGCCCCAGGTCGCCCGAGAGCCTCTCCGTCAGCTCCAGCACCCTGACGGCCACCTCTGCCAGTTTTTCGTCGGCACTGAGAATGAAATCTTCAATGTCCGCGCTGCCGCGTTCAGGCAGGCGGCGTTCGCCGGCGCGGGGCTCGTCGCCGCCGCCGCCGGACGCTGGCGCAGCTTCACGGCGCTCTTCCAGCTCCCGGATCCTGCTCTCTACCATGCGCTGAATGTCCATTCGTTCTCCCTCTGTACCTCGGCCTTGCAACTGACAAAAAAAATACGCCGCGGCCGCCTCTCTCCCGAAGGGCGGCTGGCGCTGCGCCCGCGGGGCGCGGCGCCTCTTTATTTCTACGGGTACGGGACCTATTCCTGCCGCCCACAACAAAAGGCGGTCCCCGCCGCCCCGGCCGGGGACCGCCGTCGCTCTTCACCCGCCACGAACGCCTAGAGGCGGGTCATGGTCCTGATCACGCTGATTCCCAGTTGCGTGAAGTCACAGGCAAAGAGGCCGCTTGTTGGCGACTGGTGCTTTTCCACGGCCCCGTCCCGTGCCGCGCCCGCCAGGGGATCGAGCTCGACCTGGACCTGGAGTTCTCCGGGAGAGAGATGGGCACCGGTTTCGAAACCACTGGCGTCGATTGCCACCGACTGCACCACCATTACCTTGACCGTGGTGGTGGATCCCGCCGAAAGCGCCAGCGCCGGCGTGCTGAAAACCAACCAGGTACAGGCGACGACGGCCGTCAACGCCAGTGCTGCCCCGAGACACTTCCTATGAAGGATACGCCTGCTCATTGCCGCTGCCTCAATGAGCAAACCGTCTCGCCCGTACCCGGTACCTCCCAGGGGACAAAAACAAAGCTCACTCGCACCCGGCCGTCGGAGCAAATGAGCCTTATCGCAACACGTCAACGCTGCTAGATGGCAGCAAACCAGCTTCGGCAGCCGGGCTGTCTTCCCGTGACGGAAAGACCCCTGGCTTTGCGTCCCCACCTCGCGATGGGTTTGCCTTTTCGTCCTATAATGTGTATCGGCATCCTGCTGCCTTCGATAAGAAATGCGCCGCCGGTGGTTGAACGTCGGGCCGGCGGGTATCAATAAGTAAACGAAGTTTCACGCACCCAACCCCCGATGATGATGAATTCCGCCGAAGGGGCGACCAGGGTGGGGCGGGAGATCACCCGCCGATCGTCGCCTGCCAGGAGAAAATCGATCGTGCTCATCGCCGCCGGCATCGCCGCCGTGCTGCTGGTGGCGCTGCTCTATGCCGCGATTTCGCCACCCTCGCTGTCGATCAGCCCCAGGGACGGATCGCGCGGGCTGCCGGTGGACTCCCGGATCGAGGTCTCCGGCAGCCACCTGCGGGTGGAAGTGGAAGAGGTCGAGGTACGGGAAACCAGGCTGGATCCCTACGGCAAGCCCCTCGGCAACAGCAAGCTGGACGGCCACCTCGAGGGCGGTGTCTTCGTTCCCGCCGGCGGTGAGAGCCTCGAGCCCGACGCGCGCTACGACGTGACCGTGCGGGCACGGGCGAACCGCTTCGTGCTGTCTTTTCTCGGCAGCAGCGAGATCGAGGAACATGCCACCTTCTACACCACGGTGACCCCGACGCCCATATTCTCCGATGAGCCGCAGGTGGTGGAGATCGGCCAGCCGATAGTGGTGGAATTCAACACCGAGATCGAGGACTTCACCTACGAACTGGACCCGGAGATCGAAACCACCTCGAGCATCGACGCCGACAACCCCACCAGGGCCTACATCGAGTTGAGCGACTACCGCCAGGGGGCACACTTCACGCTCACCGTCACCAGCGTCACCGGCGCCGGCGGCGCATACAGCGACCAGCGACACGCGCAGTCGATCGCCACCACCACTCCCCTGAAGGTCTTCTTCGTGCCGGGCGACGGCGAGTCCGCCGTGAGCCAGGGGGCGCGACCCACCCTCACCTTCAGCGAGGAGATACGCAACCCGGATGCGGCCGAGTCGCTGCTGACGATCGATCCACCCACCGCCGGCTCCTGGGAGTGGGTCTCGGGCGACACACTCCAGTTCAAACCGGAGAGCGAGTGGAGCAAGGGGCAGCAGGTCACCATCAGCCTCGCCGGGGGGCCCGACGGTCTCCGGGGCACCGGCGGCGGCTTCCTGCGCGAGGACGTCTCCAGCACCTTCACCATCCAGCCGGCAAAGCTGATCGACGTCAACCTGACGACGCAGACGGTGACGCTCTACGACGAGGACCGGCAGGTACGCACGATGATCTGTTCCAGCGGCACCGAGGCCAACCCCAGTATCACCGGCACCTATGCCATCTACGCCAAGTCCGAGAAGGTGCACATGCGGGGGGACGACTACGACCTGCCAGACGTGCCCTGGGTGCTGATGTTCAACGGCGACTACACCATCCACGGCAATTACTGGTCCACTAGCTTCGGCGTGCCCTCGAGCCACGGCTGCATCGGCCTGCCGGTGGAAGATGCCCACTTCGTCTACCAGTGGGCGCCGGTGGGAACGATCGTCTCCATTCACTACTAGGAACAAAAAAACCGCCGCCCGGTCCAGGGGCGGCGGCGATCAGGCGCTTACCCGTGGGCTCGGCTCAGAGACCCAGTTCCTTCACCAGCGCGCTCTTGGGCATGGCCCCCACGACCTGCTTGGCGATGTCGCCGTTCTTGAAAAGCAGGATGGTGGGAATGCTCATGATGCCGTACCTGGTGGCGGTCTCCTTGTTTTCGTCCACGTTCAGCTTGGCTACCTTCACCTTGTCACCGTACTCGCTGGCGATTTCCTCGACAATGGGGCTCACCATGCGGCAGGGGCCGCACCAGGCAGCCCAGAAGTCGACGATCACCGGCTTGTCGGACTCCAGCACCTCGCTCTGAAAATTGGCGTCGCCCACCTCGATAACTCCGTTGGCTGACAATTTGATCTCCTTTCGTTCCTTTGCGATCGATCGCGCTCCCCAAGAGCCCCGTGCCCTCGCTGGCGCCCCTAGGATTGATGCAGCTCGATTGCATGCACCGGGCAGGCGGCAACGCAATCGCCGCACCCCTGGCAGAGATCGCCGGCGATCATTACCGTCTCACCGGGATCCAGCTGCACGATCGCCTTGGTGGGACACACCTGCCTCGCGGGGCACTTGTCGTGTCCCTCGCACTTTTCGAAGTCTACCTGCGCGAGCTGCACCTTTGCATTTTCCCCTTTTTCCCTGCGGCCAAACCGGCCGCGCCGTTCACGCTCAGCCGAAGCTGCTGCCCGGGGGAGCGGTGCAGCCGCCATCCCGCGAAGTGCCACCGAAGAAGCTGGTGAACTTCTGGGAAACCTCGCTGCTGCCGCAGCGCGGGCAGCGCTTGTCTTCGTCCTTGAGAAAGCCGGTCACGAATTTCTCGAACACGTGACCGCACTCATCACATTTCAGGTCGTAGATCGCCACTTCTCTACCTCCGTTCGCCTTCAGGGCCCCGTGGGCCGCTCCGGCCAAATTCTCGATCAGTCCTTTTGACGGCCCCGCGGGACAAAGGTTTCAACGATGCCGAAAAAACGCCATCCATGATAGACTCAAAGACGGCAAGTGCTGGTTGAGACCGGTGAATCCTTTGACGGCAGGTTACAGTCTAACAAATGAGTGATAGAGTTCCCAGCGACAGGCAACTAGTTGAGCGGATCAACGCCGGCGAGAAAGAGCTCCTGGGGGAGCTTATCTCGCGGTACGAGGACCGCGTCTACAACCTGGCGTTGCGCATGCTGGGAAACAGGGAAGATGCAGAGGATGTACTACAGGACACCTTTCTCAACGTCATCCGCGCCCTCGACCGGTTCCAGGGACGGTCCCGCTTTTCCACCTGGCTGTACCGCATCGCTGCCAACGCCGCCCTCTCGCGCCTGCGCAAGCAAAACCGCCTCAACCGCAACGAGGACGAGTTTCTCGACGAAGTCTACGCCGTCAAGGAGGCCGCCCGCTCGGGAGAGCTCATCGCCGACTGGTCCAACAGCCCCGTGGACGAGCTCCTCAGCGAGGAGGCCATCGAAGTCATGAACCGTGCCGTGGAAGGAATGCCGGAGATCTACCGGGCCGTGTTCGTCCTCAGGGACGTCGAAGAGCTCTCCACCGCCGAGACGGCGGAGGTGCTCGACCTCACCGAGGCGGCCGTCAAGTCACGCCTGCACCGGGCCAGGCTCTACCTGCGGAACCAGCTGTCGGGCTACTTCGACAGCTACCAGACCGAGGGGGCAGCTTCATGAACTGCAACGAGATCTTCGAATCGCTATCCGACTTCATCGACGCCGAGCTCTCCGATGACGCCTGCCGCGAGATCGAGAAACATCTCGATGGCTGCCGCAACTGCCGGATAGTGGTGAACACGCTGCGGAAAACGGTGACGCTCTACCACTCCCTGCCCAGCGAGGAGGTTCCAGGTGAGACGCGGATGCGGCTGCACCGGGTGATTCACCTGGAATACGACAAGAAGCGCTAGCGTTACTCAGGTCTTCTCCCACTTTTCCAGGTACGCCACCTGG
>JAJRWQ010000104.1 GCA_024276735.1 Actinomycetes bacterium | reverse complement strand
TTGGTCACCGTCATGTCCACTGACAGCAACCCGTTCTGGTAGTCGGCCATCGAGGCCCAGTAGGCTGCGCCGGCCGAGAGTCTGAGATCGAGGCCGACTCCCAGGGAGAGATCGGCGGGCACCTGCGACGGGGTCTGGTAGGTGACCTCGCTGTGCCCCCTGGCCACGTGGCAGGCGTTGCAGGCATTGATCATCGCCGAGTAGGCGCTGTCGAAGGCCGTCCTGTCCTTGGCCGCGATCGCGTCCTCGACCTGGGGCAGCCCGCTGTCATCCATGAAGTGCAGCAGGGCATTGGAGTTGCCCGGCCTGGTGATGGCACCGCTCTCCATCGCCTCGGCCAGCTCCTTGGCCTGGTACTGGGCCAGGTCCCAGTTGCCGCCGTGCGCGGCATAGGGCATCACCCAGGCGCGGTAGCCTACCTCGACCATGATGGTGCCCAGCCCCGGCTGTACCTTGGAAAGCTCCTGGAGCGTCAGGCAGCCGTCGACGGTGGCGTTGGGGATGTACACGTCGTCGGCAGCATCGTAGAGATCCCCGCCGTCAACCGGCTTGCCGTTGTAGAACCAGTCTCCGTTGGGACAGTCGTTGAGACCGGCGGCGGCGTTCGGGTCGTGACCGGGCGTGAGTCCCTGGGCGGCCGTTACCAGGACCAGCCCCAGGACCACGACGGCGACCAGTGCCGCGGTTATCGATAATTTTTTCTTCACTTCATACTCCCTCTTCCTTGGCTTTGGTTTTTGCCTTTCCCTTCATCCTTTACAAGGCCCGTTGTTTTTTCATCACCTCCCTGGCTTCCGCGTCGCTTGGATCGCGAATTCAAGGCCCCAAGGGAGCAACCGCTTCCCGACAACGGTTGCTCACTGAGTATGGGCGCGAAGAAAAAAACCGACAAGAGATGATTGTCCCTTTTGGCGAAGGACATATGTCCCGAAACCCGAGGGGGTATCGAAGGGGCTGCTCACCGGGCAGAGGGTTCCCGGGATTTGTAGGATTTTTCCGCAGGCACTGCCGCAGTGGGTCCGGCAATGAAAAGGGGGCGGCCCGTGGGCCGCCCCCGTGGTGTCTCGTTATCCGCCGGCTGTCAGCCGGCTGCCCTCCCTAGCGGCTGCTGCCGCTGCCTTCGCCGTGCCCGCTCCGGCGCCGGAACAGGCTGAGAACAATCAGCAGCAGGCCGCCCGCCAGGGCCACCAGTGCCTGTGGCACGAAGCCGAAGCCGGTGGTGGGCATGGTGGCCGGTGCCGCGGCCGCTTCCAGGTGCACGTCGCTGGGAACGACGTTCGTTTCCTGGGGCTGGGTCTCGTTGGTGACAAGGGTGCCGGGGTCACCGCCGCCCTCGTTGCCGCCGTCGCCCGGGCCGATGTTGCCGCCGCCGGTATCGTCGGGCTTGTCACCGCCACCGTTGTCGCCGTTATCGCCGTTGTCGCCGTTGTCGCCGTTGTCGCCGCCGCCCGTCTCGTTGTTGCCGCCCTCGTCGCAGAAGGGGTTGTCGCGGGCGCAAAGCTCCAGCGTGGTGACGAAATGGGTGACGTTCTCGGGGATCAGCCACTTGATGATCAGGTACACCGAATCTCCTGCAAGCAGCTCATCCCAGTTGGTAAGGGACGAGTACCATGCCGCGGTGACACCGTTGGTGGCCGTCGCCTTGGTCAGCCGCACGTCATACGCGGTGCCGGGACCGTTGTTGACGATCTGGTACTCGATGGAGAGCAGGCGTTGCTGGTAATCATGGGTGCTTTCCCAGTAAGGCTGGCCGCAGATCACGTCGAGGTCGTAGCCGGGACCGCATCCCTGGCAGCCGCCGTCCTCGTCACCGCCGGCGTCATCATCGGTGATGTCGGCGATGCTGCCCCCCGTGGGCTCCGTTGCCTCCGGTGAGGCTACCGTCTCGACGGGACCGCTGTCGGCTGCCGCCGCCTCGTCCCCATTCGTCGTCGTTACAGTCTCTTCTTGCTGGGCCTGCCCGTTGCCTGCCTGGTCGTCGGTGGCGGTAACGACATCCTGTCCGCTCGCAGTCGTTTCCGCGACCGCGGAAGACTCTGAGGTCGCAACCGCCGTTTCTCCGGCGCCAGAATCGTCGACCGCCGTAACTGGCGCATCGCCGCCGACCGGCTCGTCGGCCGCCGATGCCAGCGGCACCCAGAACCATACGGCTGCCACCAGCGCCATGATCGCCGCAGCTGCAACAATCCGCAAGACCGAGGCGCCCGCGGTTTCACTGCTGCGGCGCGCCGCCCCCCTCCTGGTCAGCCTGAGCATTTGAAACCCCCTCCTTCTATCCTTCGCCCCCTCGCGATTCGAGGAAGAACACCCATAAAAAAGCAAGTCATTATATCGTACTTATCCCTATTTGTAAACACGGGGGAGGGTAATCGGGAACGGCAGTCCCCATTGGAGGCGACGAGCGGAATCGAACCGCTGTACGAGGTTTTGCAGACCTCTGCCTAACCACTCGGCCACGTCGCCGAAAACAGATATTGGACACCGGATCCGGGTGAGGTGAGGCTCACGCCCCGCGGCCCGGCGCCCGATGCCCAAGAAAAGCTTCTCTGGAGCGGATGAAGGGATTTGAACCCTCGACCTTCTGCATGGCAAGCAGACGCTCTAGCCAACTGAGCTACATCCGCTCTCGCGCCTGAAATTATAGAAAAAGGGGTGACCGGTTTCAATCCTCGAGGGCATCGAGCCGCCAGGCATCGAGAGCAGGCGCGGCGGCAACGAATTCCTGCCAGCGCCGCTGGAAGGACAGGTACTCGCTGAAAGCATCGACCCTGCCGGCGGCCTCGGCCTTGCTGATGGCGATGTTCGACATGCACTCTTCCGCCTCCCGCTCGCGCCCATCGGCAAGGTACTCGGTCGCCACCTCCAGGCAGGTCTGCAGCACCAGGTCGTGCAGGTCGTCGCGGAGAAAGCGTCCGGGATAAGGGTCCAGGTCCTCGGCCGCCAGGCTCCCCTCCCCCGCCGGGTGCCTGAGCTTGGCCCGGTCGATGTTGAAGCCGACGATGTCCTGGCGGAGCCCGTACCACAGCGGCGCGCGATCGCCGCCGGTGAGCCTCCTCACCCATAGTTCCCGGTCGGCAAAGAATTCGAAGCCGAGAAAGCGCCCGTTTATCAGGTAGTCGCTGGCCTCGCGGCCGGGAACGCGGGGGTCGAAGGGTACCTTCTCGAACATGGTGCGGTGGATGACCATGTTGCCGCCGAAGGCGAAGGTTGCCGGGCGCAGTCGCGGCTGGCCGTCCTCGTCACCGTCGGCACAGGCATGACCGTTGCCGCCCCACAGGGAGCGCCAGCGCCGGCGGCTCTGCGGCTCGAGGTCATCATTGCCGCGCAGGCAGCCGGTAACCCCGGAGACGAAGCTCCCGCCGTAACGGCCGCCCACGAACTCCAGCGCCCGCCGCAGGTGATCGGCGTCGCGCACCAGCACGTCGTCTTCCAGGAGAACGGCCACGTCGGCGTCGGTGAGCACCGCCATCAGCAGTGCCAGGTTGCGGGCATCCGCGTAGCCGTCCAGGTGCAGGAACTCCTCGTAATCCTCCCTGCCCGCCTCCAGCAGCCTTCGGCGCCACCTGGCCACGTGCACCGGCCCCACCATCAGCAGGGGGATGCCGTAATCGAAGCGTGCCGTGATCGACTCCACCTTCAGCTGCACCGCCTGGCTGAGCTCCCGGCGCGTGGGAACCGCCACCACCACTACCATGAACTCGTCGTCGTGATCGAGGCCGCCGATGCCTTCCAGGACCTGCGCCAGCGTGCCTTCCTCGTCCACGGGGGTGGCGCCGGCAAACCGGTAATCCGCTTCATCGATGCGCGTGTCCGCCTCCGCGGCGGCACCGCGCCAGTAGGTGGGAATGACGATGGTTGCTTTCAAGCGAGTTTCTTCCCGTCTCTCGTTCGGCGGTCTCCATCCTTATTCTTGCACCAGTTCCGGGAGATAAACCGCCGCGGAGAAGATCCCGCCTGTCAGGTGCCCCCGTCCGCTTCGTCCAGGGCTTCGTTCACCAGCGCGTCCGCGCGGGCGTTCTCCGCGCGGGGAACGTGCCGCAGCCGCCAGTGATCGAGCTCGTCCAGCAGCCGCTTCACCTCCCGGTGCAACGGCTGCAGCCCTTCGTTCTTCACCTTGTATTCACCCTCGAGCTGCTTAACCACCAGCTCGCTGTCCGAAACGATGTCCAGCTCCTTGAGGCCCCGGGCCAGCGCCAGCTCCAGCCCCGCCGCCAGTGCCCGGTACTCGGCCACGTTGTTGGTGGCCTCACCGATGCGCTCGGAAACCGTGGCCACCACCTCGCCCGTTTCGTCTTCCAGCACCACGCCGATGGC
>JAJRWQ010000103.1 GCA_024276735.1 Actinomycetes bacterium | reverse complement strand
CCAGGGAGCGATGAACTCCCGCAGCCAGAAGCTCTGGGCCTCGGTGAAGAGCCAGGGATCCCCGAAGCGGATCCACAGGAACAGCATCCAGAGGGCCAGCCCCAGCGGCACCAGCAGCAGGTTCACCACGTCCCAGCCGATGCGCTGCAGCCGCCAGTCGCGGTCCTGCATGTAGATGATCACCAGCGGCACCAGCAGCAGCAGGCCGGCGCTGCGGGTGAGCGTGGCCATCGCCCCGGCGATGCCCGCCACCAGGAACTCCCGCCGCCGCGCCGCCAGCAGGCAGCCGATGGACAGGGCCAGGAAGAGCGACTCCGTGTACACCGCCTGGAAGAAGAGCGAGGTGGGAAAGATGGCCAGGAAGAACAGGGCCTTGCGGGCCACCTCCGCCCCGAAGTCCATCTCCACCAGCCGGTAGAAGAGGTAGAAGGCCACCAGGCAGGCCGCCAGGGAGACGGTCATCCCCGCCAGCACGCCGTTGCCGAGAAAGAGCGGCCGGACGATGGCGACCAGCATCGGGTAGAGGGGAAAGAAAGCGGTGGTGTTGTCGGTGGCGGAGTAGCCGTGGGTGGCGATCTGCAGGTACCAGACGCCGTCCCAGCGGGCCCAGATGTCGAAGAAGTAATGCCAGATGCCGGAGAAGGTATCGATCAGCTCGGGGCGGTAGAGCGGCGCCTCGTCGAGTCCGGCGGGATCGATCTTCGGCAGCGTCAGGTAGGCGAGCGGTGCCAGCAGGAAGAGGGCGCCGCGGGTGAGAAGAAAGGTGAAGCCCGCTTCCCGCCACGCCGCCGACAAGCGCCGCGCCCTTGCCATGTATCAGTCCTCCGCCCTCTTCAGGTAGAGGAAACGTCCCAGCACGCGGTCGTACTCGCTCCAGTCGTCGTCGGTGCCGGCCCGCTTCTTGGTGAAGATGTTGGCCTTGGCATCGATGTTGTCGGCGTGATGGAGCAGGAAGGCCTCCAGCGTCTGGGGCTGCTGCGGCGAGCCGTACTCGAGCTCTCCGTGGTGCGCCAGCACCAGGTGCACCAGCTGCAGCTCCAGCTCCTGGGGGAAGTCGTCCAGCTCGGCGACGGCGCGGCTGATGATGCGCTCGCCGAGCACGATGTGGCCGAAGAGGCGCCCGCGGTCGGAGTAATCGATGGCGGTGGTGTAATCGAACTCCAGCGTCTTGCCCACGTCGTGGAGCACGGCGCCGGCCACCAGCAGGTCCCTGTTGATCTCCGGGTATATCTCTGCCAATTTATCCGCCACCCGGCAGACGCCCAGGGTATGTTCCAGCAGGCCGTGGATGTAGTTGTGGTGCACCCCCTTGGCCGCCGGCGCTTCGCAGAAGGCGCGGTAATCCACCTCGGAGGCGAAGACGGCGTCCAGCAGCGCCTTTAGGTGGGGGTTGGTGATGCTCTCCCTGACCGCCGCGAACTCCGCTTCCATCTCCTGCAGGTCCCGGGGGCTCGCCGGCAGCAGCTCCTCCAGCTGGTAATCGTCGTCGGCGCCGGCGGCGCGGATGCGGTCCAGCTTCAGCTGCAGGCCGTACTCGTTGCTCACCACCGTTCCCTGCACCTTGACGATGTCCTTGGCCTCGAAGGCCTCGATCTCCGCCGGCCCCACGTCCCACATGCGTGCTTCCACGGTGCCGCTGGCGTCCGAGAGCTTCAGGGCCAGGTAGCTGTTGCCGTTGCGGGCGGTGCGCACCGACTTCTGGGCGCAAATGTAATAGCCGGTTATCCTCGCTCCCGGCTTCAGTTCCCTGAGCATGGTCTTCATCGTCTTCTCCATCCTTCCCGCGGCAGCCCCCTTGCCGCCGCGTCGGCTTTCATTCTATATCATAGGCGCAGCCGCGGACAGACGGGGGGCCGGGCGGCCCCGGGCCGCCCGGCCCCACTGAATCACAGTCTCCCTGGAGCTTCTTCTCAGCCCATCTTGGGGATCTTCGCCATCGATTCCTTGATCTTCTCCTCGGGATAGGCGTAGTCCTCGAGCTTGCCGCTCAGGTACGAGTCGTAGGCGCTCATGTCGAAATGGCCGTGGCCGCTCAAGTTGAAGAGGATCACCTTCTCCTCGCCGGCCTCCCTGGCCTCCAGCGCCTTGTCGACGGCGGCCTTGATGGCGTGGCTGGACTCCGGGGCGGGGATGATGCCCTCGGCGCGGGCGAACTGGATCGCCGCCTCGAAGATCTCGTTCTGGGTGTAGGCCACCGCGTCCATGTTGCCGGTCTCCACCAGGGCGCTGATCAGCGGCGCCATGGCGTGGTAGCGCAGCCCGCCGGCATGGATTCCCGGCGGCACGAAGTCGTGGCCCAGGGTGTGCATCATCATCAGCGGCGTCGACTGCAGGGTGTCGCCGAAGTCGTAGGTGTAGCTGCCCTTGGTGACCGTGGGGCAGGCGGTGGGCTCCGCCGCCAGGAAGGCGGTGTCCTTGCCGCCGGTGAGGCGGTCACGCATGAAGGGGAAGCAGAGGCCGGCGTAGTTGCTGCCGCCGCCGATGCAGCCGATGACCACGTCCGGGTAGTCGCCGATGTCCTCCATCTGCAGGCGCGCCTCCTCGCCGATCACCGTCTGGTGCAGCAGCACGTGGTTGAGCACGCTGCCCAGGGAATAGTTCACTTCGTCGTGGGTGGCGGCATCCTCCACCGCCTCGCTGATGGCGATGCCGAGGCTGCCCAGCGAGTCCGGGTTCTCCGCCAGCACCTTCTGGCCCGACTGGGTGCGGTCGGTGGGGCTGGCCAGTACCTCCGCCCCCCAGACCTCCATCATGCTGCGGCGGTAGGGCTTCTGCTCGTAGCTCACCTTCACCATGTAGACGGTGCATTCCATGCCGAACAT
>JAJRWQ010000102.1 GCA_024276735.1 Actinomycetes bacterium | reverse complement strand
GGCCAGCTTCAAGACGCCGAGCGCGGCTGGCGTGTATGGCATGGAAATGCGCATCGAAGACAACAATGCCAACCAGGTGCGGATCAGCGGCTGGTCGCTGCGAGTCGGTTCCACCAGTGGTTACGTGAAGGCGTTCACCGATGAGACCTACACCACCATGACCGACAGCTACAATGCCGGTGCTACCGTATACATCGAGATCTACGATCCCTCGCTGACCGACGGTACGCCCGACAGCGGCCAGTCCAAGATCGATGTCCAGGACTTCCAGGGCAACAAGACCAACCCGGCGTTCACGGCGACCCGGGTGGCGGCCAGGACCTACCGGGTGTCCTTCACCCTGCCGGCAGGCACGGGCGACCGGGCACTGAAGCTGGACATCAAGGACAAGAACAAGAACAGCCTCACGCGGGCGATGATGCTGATCGCGGTACGCTGACGGCGGGAGGTCGCCAGCGTACCGCGGCAGGAAAGTATGCATCCTGCCAGGGTGGCAGTGAAAGGGCCGCGCCCCAAGGGGGCGCGGCCCTATGGTTTCCAGGCTCCCGCGACCCTGCCGCCGTGGTCGCCCTACGAATCCACGTCGCCCGTCAGGATGTCGCCCCGGCGCCCACGATGCCGTCGCGCATGTCGATCACGCGGTCGCAGGCGGACCCTACTTCCGGGTTATGGGTGACCAGCAGGAAGGTAGTGCGCTTTTCCTCGTTGATCCGGCGCAGCATGGAGACGATCTCGTCCGATGTGGCGGAATCAAGGTCCCCGGTGGGCTCGTCGCCAAGCACCACGGCGGGGTCGTTCACCAGCGCCCGGGCGATCGCCACCCGCTGCTGTTCACCGCCTGAGAGCTCGCTGGGGCGATGATCAAGGCGTTCACCCAGCCCCACGCGGGAAAGTTCCTGCTTGGCCAGATCGCGCGCCTGGCGCCTGGAGGCACCGGCGTACTCGGCGGCCAGGGCCACGTTGTCCAGCGCGGAAAGGGTGGGTATCAGGTTGAAGCCCTGGAATACGAAACCAATTTCCCGGCTGCGGATGGCAGTGAGCTCCCTGCCCCCGAGATTGTCCACCCGTCGGCCGGCGAGCCACACCTCGCCCTCGTCGGGGCGGTCCAGGCAGCCGAGGATGTGCATCATCGTCGACTTGCCCGATCCCGAGGGACCCATGATGGCGGCCATCTCGCCGTCGAAGATCTCCAGGGAGGCGCCCCTGAGCGCGTGCACGTAATTGTTCTTGCCAAGCTGGTACCGCTTGTGCAGGTTCCTGGCTTCGAGGATGGTTTTCCTGTCTTCTCCGGTCATGACCAGTACCCGGGAACGGCACTCCTTTTCGTGTCGTGCACCTCGGCTTCGTTTATCACTGCCGACCTCACTACTCGTACCTCAGTGCCTGGACCGGGTTGAGGCGTGCCGCGTGCCAGGCGGGGTAGAGGCCGCTCAGGACTCCCAGGACCACCGCGAAGACCAGCGAGCCGATCACCAGCCGCAGCGTCAGCAGGAAGACCTGCGTGCCCGACGCCTCGCCTGCCTTGTTCAGCAGGAAGGTCATCAGGGCGCCGGCCGCCAGCCCCAGCACGCCGCCGAGGAAGCCGATGGTGGCCGACTCGCCCAGGAACTGCCTGATGATGCGCCAGTCGGAGGCGCCCATGGCCTTGCGGATGCCGATTTCACGCGTCCTCTCGAACACGGACATGGTCATGGTGTTGATTACCGAGAGGCCGCCGACTATCAGCGAGATCAGGGCTACTCCGTAGACGATCATGGTGAAAATGCGAGTGGTGTTGGCGATGTTGTCCTGGAATTTCTGGGGCCCCACGGCCTCCATGTTGTCGTACCTGGAGGTGATCTCGTCGGCAAGGGCATCCGGGTCGACGCCAGCGGCGGGGTAGATGGTGCCGCCGGTAGCCAGGTTGTTCTTGTCGACGCCGCCCTTGATGAAATCGGGCATGCTGTCGTAGTAGATCTCCTGTGCGTCGGCGAGGCTCATGTACACGGTATTGTCGGGGATGGAAAAGGTCTTCTCCAGGATGCCCACTACCTCGAATTCCCTGCCCCGGACCTCGATGGTATTGCCTACCCGTGCTCCCAGCTTGTTCACCAGGTCGGAGCCGACGACGGCCTTTCCCCGGTCGCCGGGCTCCAGCTCGCGGCCGCTGGAAAAGCTGACGGGGAAGGATTCCAGCTCCCGTCCCCGCAGGTCGGTGCCGGTCATCAGGTCGGGCATGCCGAAAGTGGGGCCGGGGTTCTCTTCCAGGGTGATGCTGATGTCGGCCGATGCCACCGCCACCTCGTCGAGGTCCTCCAGGCCGCGGATCTTCTCCACCGACATGGGATCGCCCCCGAGCCCGTGCGACTCGCCCTCGGTCACAGTCACCTTGTCCTCGTAGAAGCGGGTGCCGCCGTCCACCAGCAGGGTGATCTTCTCGGCCATGGCGCCCATCACCACCAGGGCGAAGATGCCGATGGTGATGCCGGAGATGGTGAGGAAGGCTCTCAGCTTCCGGCGAAAGACGTTTCTCAGTGTGCGCAACTTGCGATCTCCCTCCGGACCGGCGCCCGCCAGCGGATTTTCGGGCGGTTCGGGCAGGGCGCTTGTCCGGGTATCTTTGCGGAGATTATATCAGGCAGCGGCGGCGCCCGACCAACGATTTTTCCGTGGGAGGAAAGCAGCTGCGGCCGGCAGGGGAAGCGGCCCCGGCGGCGAAGTGAAAGGCAGTAGACCCGGACCGCGGTGCCCGGTTGCAGCGTGGATGGCGGCTCGATGTTTGTAATCACGGCCCCCCGGGTAGCAGGGCCATACCGAGAAAAGGAGGCAGGAGATGAACGAAGAAGGAAGCTCGGGCAACAGCAGCACCGGCCTGGAGCCCAACGTGGCCGGGCTGCTCTGTTATGTCCTGGGATGGCTGACGGGGCTGATATTTCTGCTGATCGAGAAGGACGACGATTTCGTGCGTTTTCACGCGGCGCAGTCGATCGTCGTTTTCGGTGCGTTGGCAATCATCGACTTTGTTTTCTGGTTTTTCCTCTATGCCGTTCCCATGTTCTGGTTCTTGTTCCCGCTGATGTGGCTGCTGGGACTGGTGGGACTGGTACTCTGGATCCTGCTGATGGTGAAAGCATACCAGGGCGAAGAGTTTCACCTGCCCATCGCCGGCGACATCGCCGAGAACTGGGTGTAGGCCCGGCGGCGCCGCCGTCTCCCACGGCGGGTAGCTGCTTGTAGGAGTGCTTCGCGCGACGCGCCTC